>NZ_CP108996.1:7069285-7376645 GCF_036226565.1 Kribbella sp. NBC_00709 | reverse complement strand
AGCAGCTTCTTGCGCGCCATCCGGTCCGCGATCGCGCCGACCACGGGCAGGAACAGCGCCGATACCAGCGTCGCCACCGTCACGACGTAGAACGCGAGCGAACCGGGGGAGATGCCGAGCCCGAGTACGTCGAGATTGGTGTGGCACGGCTTGTCCGTCGTGCCGACGTACCCGCACGCCGCCTGCTCGGCGACCGACGTCAGGTACGGCGCGAACAGGACGGTGCCGACCGTGGTGACGTAGCCGGAGTTCGCCCAGTCGTACAGGCTGAACCCCCAGTACTCACGCTTGTCCACCGCGGCGGGGGCGGAGAGAAGTCCCATGCGCGGAAGTTTGTCAGGTCCGGGGTACGCAGCGGCGTACCGACTGATAACAGTTCGCGCCGCGATCAAGTAGGGACCTTTGGCCCTAGAGATATCCGCACTAGTCCGGTGTGGTGGTCCGAAGGGCTCTCGGTGGGTGACCGTACGAGTACCCGGAGCGGCCGCACCCGCCAGGCGCCGCAGATTCTAGGCAAGAGGGGGAATCTCATGCGCAGACGCTTGCACCTTGGGGGACGAACGGGACTGGCGCTACTCGCGGGCTTCGGCCTGCTGTTCGCCGGTACTTCGGTGTCCTCCGCAGTGCAGGAGAAGTCGGCGGGAGCAGCCACAGCGGCTGCGCTCGTCGTCAAGAACAACGACTTCAACTCCGACACCCATTCGGACGTCCTGTCCGTCGACGCCGCCGGGCGCCTGTGGCTGTACCCGGGGAGCGGCGCGGGCGGCTGGCAGTCGCGCACGGGGTACAGCTACGGCTGGGATGCGATGACCGCGCTCCTGGTGCCCGGGGACTTCGACGGGGACGGGCACGCCGACCTGATGTCGGTCGACGCCGACGGCTACCTGCGCCTGTACTCGGGTGACGGGCACAGCGGCTGGCAGGTCTGGAAGCGCTTCGGCGGCGGCTGGAACACGATGACCGCCGTCCGCGGCGTGGGCGACTTCAACGGCGACGGCTTCATGGACATCATGGCGCGGCAGAACACGGGCCAGCTGTGGCTCTACCCGGGCAACGGCCAGGGTGGCTTCCTCACCCGGGTCGGGTACGGGTACGGCTGGAACGCGATGACGGCCTTGATGGGCATCGGGGACTTCGACGGCGACACGTTCCCCGACCTCGCGGCCCGCGACACGGACGGGGCTGTCTGGCTGTACCGCGGCAATGGAACGGGCGGCTGGTTGGCCGGCCGGACCCTGATCGGATCCAGCTGGCAGAACCTCACGGCCCTGGTGACGCCGTGGGACTTCTCGGGTGACGGCAAGGCGGATCTCCTGGCCCGCAACGCGCAGGGAGTGCTCCTGATGTACCGCGGTAGCGGAACCGGTGGATGGAGTCTGCCGCCGGTTCAGGTCGGCTCGGGATGGAACAGCATGACCAAGATCACCAGCTGACGGGGGGACGGCCCGCGGTGCCTCCGGGCGCCGCGGGTCACTTCCACTGACCGCGCTCGACCAGGACCTCGCGCAGAAGATCGGTGCGGTCGGTGATGATGCCGTCGACCCCGGCGTCGAGCATCCGCCGCATGTCCGCGGGATCGTCGACGGTCCACACATGCACTTGCTTGCCCTTGGCATGCGCTCGTTCGATCAGACCGGGCGTCAGGACCCGGAGCGGGCCGTAGGCCTGGGGGATCTGCAGGCAGGCGCCGGGCGACGGCAGCGCGAAGGGCAGGAAGCGGATCAGGGCGATCTCCCACTCGCCGTACCCCGTGCACAGCCGCGGACCGAGCAGCTTGCGGATCCGCCGGACCCGGGACTGGGAGAACGACGAGACGCAGATCCGGTCGATCGCGTTCGCGGCCCGCAGGACCTTCGCGGCCGGCTCGAGGCCGCCCTCGGCCTTGATGTCGAGGTTGAACCGGATGTCCGGGAAGTGCTCGAGCAGCTCGTCCAGCCGGGGGATCGGCTCATGACCGTTGATCTTCGCCTTGCTGACCTCGGACCACGGCAGCTCGGCGATCACCCCGGTCCGGTCCGTGACCCGGTCGAGCTTGTCGTCGTGGAACGCGATCACGACGCCGTCGCTGGTCGCGTGCAGGTCGGTCTCCAGGTAGGTGTACCCGAGGTCGACCGCGTGCTGGAACGCGTGCAGCGAGTTCTCGTAACCGACGTTGTCCGGGTGTTTCGCGCCGCCTCGATGGGCCATCGCGATCGGACCGTCGTGGTCGAGGTAGGGATACACGACTGGAAGTATGTACCGTTTGGCGAGTGACGGTACTCAACCCCCGCCCCGACCTGTGGACCCTCGACCCCGGTGTCCTCCATCTCAACCACGGTTCGTACGGCGCCGTGCCGCGCCGTACCCAGGAGGTGATGGCCGCCCTACGGGTCGAGATGGACGCCAACCCGATGGTGTGGTTCCGGACGGTCGCCGACCGGCTGACCACGAGCCGGCTCGCGCTGGCGGCGTACCTGGAGACGGACCCGGCCGGGTTCGCCCTGGTCCCGAACGCGAGCGCCGGTGTCACGGTCGCGCTCGCCACGCTACCGATCCCGGCGGGCAGCCGGATCGTGCTGACCGACCACACCTACGGCGCGGTCCGGTACGCCGCCGAGAGGTTCGCGAAGGCACATCAGGCCGAGATCGTCATCGTCGGGATCCCGCTGGAGGCCGACGACGAGACTGTGGTGTCACTGATCGCGGACCGGCTCGACAACGCGTCCGTTCTGATCGTCGACCAGATCACGTCGGGTACGGCGAAGGTCCTGCCGATCGCCGCGCTCGTCGAGGCGGCCCACGAGCGCGGCGTACCGATCGTGGTCGACGGCGCCCACGCCCCGGCCCTGATCGACGCCCCGGCCGCCGCCGGCGCCGACTTCTGGACCGGCAACTTCCACAAGTGGCCGGCCGCGCCGCGGGCGACCGCCGGTCTGGTGGTCGCGGAGCAGTGGCGCACGGCAACGATGCCGCTGATCGTCTCGTGGTCGGAGTACGACGAGCGGATGCCGGAGCGCTTCGACATGCAGGGCACGTACGACTACGTCCCGTGGATCGCCGCGCCCGAGTCGCTTCGTGTGCTGTCCGACCTGGACTGGCCGACCCGGCGCCCGCAGCTGACCGCGCTGGTCGAGGAGGGCGCCCGGATCCTGGCCAAGTCGCTCGGCACCGGTGTCGCGGAGGTCGTCCACCCGCCGGCGACGATGCGCCTCGTCGAGCTGCCGTCCTCGGTCGACCTCTCCGGTGGCGACGCGCTGAAGATGCGGATCTCGCGCGAGCTGAAGGCCGAGATCACGTTCACCGGGTTCGAGGAACGCAAGTTCATCCGGTTGTCGGCGCATGCGTACAACTCGCTCGCGGACTACCAGAAACTGTCGGAGGGTCTTCGTACAGTCCTCGGGTGAACGACATCCAGGGGTCATACAACACAGCGGCTGCCGACTACCACGCGATTCTCCGGGACTACCACCGCGAGGATCCGTTCGAGCGGGGTGCCCTCGACTACTTCGCACACCTGGTCGAGGCCGGCCCGGTCGGGGACCTCGGCTGCGGGACCGGGCGCATCACGACGTACCTGGCCGGGCTCGGGCTGGACGTGTTCGGTGTCGACCTGACGCCGGGGATGGTCGAGGTGGCCCGCCGCGAGTATCCCGAGCTGCGGTTCGAGGTCGGGTCGCTGTTCGACCTGGACCTGAAGGACGGCGAGCTCGCCGGGGCCCTCGCGTGGTACTCGCTCGTGCACACGCCGCGCGAGGACCTGCCGGCGGTGTTCGCCGAGCTCTTCCGCGTGCTGCAGCCGGGCGACTACCTCGTGCACGGCTTCAAGGTCGGCGGCGGCAGCCGGCATCTGAACAACGCCTACGGTCACGACCTCGCCCTCGAGGTCTACAGCTACGACCCCGCGGACGTCGCCGGGCTGCTCGCCGGCGCCGGGTTCGCCGAGGTGGCGACCCTGACGCGCGCGGCGATGCCCGGCGAGAAGGACAAGGCGCAGGCGGCCCACATCGTCCGCAAACCGGCTACCCCTTGATCGCTCCGGACGTCAGACCGGCGACGATCTGCCGGTTGAAGAACAGGAACATGATCAGCGGCGGGATCGTGATCAGCAGGATGTCCATGAACAGCAGGTTGTACTGCGTCGTGAACTGACTGGAGAAGTTGTACAAGGTCAGCTGCACCGTCGCGTTCTGGTCACCGGGCAGGAAGTACAACGGGTTCACGAAGTCGTTGAACACGTTGACCGACTGCACCACCACGACGGTCACGATGACGGATCTCAGCAGCGGGAACACGACCTGGAAGAACAGCCTCAACGGCCCGGCGCCGTCGATAATGGCCGCCTCGTCCAACTCCCGCGGAATCGTCGCCACGAACGCGCGGAACAACAGGATGCAGAACGACAACCCGTAGGCGATCTCGATCAGGATCAGCCCCGGCATCGTCTTGAACATGCCGAGCTTCTGCAGCACCCAGATCGTCGGTACGACGGCCGGCGGGATGATCAGCCCGGCCAGCACCAGGAAGTTGATGAACCCGTTCCACCGGCTCTTCCGCCGTTGCAGCACGAACCCGGCCATGGCCGCGAGCACCACCATCCCGGTGACGCTGGCCACGGTCAGGATCGTGCTGTTGATGAACGCGATCACCAGCATGAAGTCGCGCGCCTTGACCACCTCGACGAAGTTCTGCACGAAGCGGAACTGGTGCGGCCACGAGAAGCTCAGGTCCGCGGACTGGGTCCGGTCCTTCACCGCGGTGAGCACGATGAACGCGAACGGGATGATGAACACCACGATCGAGACCAGGATCGCGACCGTGCTGAGGATCCACTTGCGCGCCGGCCGGTGGTTGACGAGCTCTGCGGTGCTCACAGGTCCACCTCCTTGCGGTTGAGGAACCACGACAACGGCAGGATGATCGCGGTGACGGTGACGAACAGCACGACGTTGCCCGCGGTTGACAGGCCGTAGAACCCGGCCTGGTACTGCTTGTAGATCACCGACGCGATCACATCCGAGGTGAATCCCGGCCCGCCGCGGGTCATCGCCCAGATCAGGTCGAAGGACCGCAGCCCGCCGATCAGCGACAAGATGATGACGGTAACGGTGGCCGGCCGGGACAGTGGCAGCACGATCCGCCAGAACTGCTGCCACGAGGTCGCGCCGTCGACCCGGGCGGCCTCGATGTACTCACGGGGGATCGAGACGATGCCGGCGATGTAGATGAGGGTCGCGAGACCGACGCCCTTCCACACATCGACGGCGGCGACCGAGAGCAGCGCCCACTTCGGATCGGTCAGCCAGCCGGGACCGTTGATCCCGAGCAGCCCGAGCGACTCGTTGATCAGGCCCTTCTCCGGGTTCATCAGCACGGTGAACGTCAGGCCGACGCCGATCGTGGAGACCAGCACCGGGAAGAACACCACCGACCGGAGGTAGCCGCGGGCAACGATCTGCGACGTCAGCAGGACCGCGAGCAGCAGCCCGAGCACCACCTTCGACCCGGACGTGATGACGGCGTAGATCAGCGTGTTGGTGAAGCCCTTGACCAGCGCCGGCTCCTGGAAGAACAGCTTGAAGTTGTCCAGCCCGATGAACTTCGACTCGAACAGGCTCCACCGGGTCAGGCTGAAGTAGAGCGAGGCGAACGTCGGGACCAGGAACAGCACGCCGTAGATGACGGCGGTCGGCAGGTAGAACCAGTTCGAATAGGGCCGGTAGACCTTGGCCCCGGTCGTCGAGGTGACCGGGGCGGTCTTGGTGCGCTCCTGTGTGATCGACACAGTCACGAACCTCACCAACCTGCCAGACCGAGTTGCTGCGCCTGCTTCTTGACGTCCTCGTCGTACCGGGCGGCGCCGTCCTTGGCCTTGCGGATGCCGGAGCCGACCTCGACGGTGATCTGCTCGAGCGACGGGCCCTTGACCGGCGACAGGAACTCCAGCGCCAGGCTGGACGCCCCCGGCTTGTCGAGGTACGGCTGCATGTCCTTGATCGCCTGCGGTACGTCGTTGCCGAGCGTGCAGCCCTTGACGGCGTACGGACCGGTCGGTGCGCCGGCGGTGGTCTGCGAGGCGCAGCCGTCCGGGCTGGCGACGAAGGCGAGGAACTTCTTCGCCGCGTCCAGCTTGTCGCCGGTCGTGGTCTTCGGGATGTACAGCCCGCCCGGCGTCCACAGCGTCAGGCCGTTCTTGCTCGCATCGTCACCAGGCAACGCGAACAGGCCCACGGACTTGGCCGCGTCCGGATAGGTGGCGACCATGTTCGCGACCACCCCGGACAGGTTCGGGTAGTGCGCACCCTTGCCGGTGGCAAGCATCTTCAGGCCGTCCGGCAGCTTCGCCGAGGCGAAGTCCTTGTTCTCGTAGCCGGCGTCGTGGACCGCTTCGGTGTGCTCGAAGCCCTTCAGCGCGGCCGGGTTGGTCGCGTACTTCGCCTTGTTCGCGGTGTAGTCGTCCGCGAACGACGGGTCGACGGCGGAGACGTTGTGGAAGTCGCCGAGGACGAACAGTTGCGAGGTCCAGGTCTCGCCGTACGTCTGGATCACCGGGGCGACCCCGGGGTCCTGGGCCTTGATCTTGGCGTTGTTGGCCATGAACTCGGCCCAGGTCTTCGGCACCTTCAGGCCCAGCTTCTGGTACACCGGGATGCTGTAGAGCACGGCGCCGCCCATGAAGCCCCCGACGGGCACGCCGTATACCTGCCCGTCGGCGGTCACGGTCTTCTTGAAGTTGTCGTCCAGGTTGCCGATGTACGGCTGGTCGCTGATCGACACCAGATTCTTCTGCGGCGCGATCGCCTGGAACAGTGACCCGGTGTTGTAGCCGAAGACATCGGGCATGTCGCCGGTCGAAAGCCGGGTCTTGACGATGTTGTCGCCCTCCGTGCCGGCCGGCCGGGTCTCGGTCTTGATCGTGATACCGGGGTTCTTCGCGGTGAAGTCCTTGATCAGCTGGTTGGCCTCTTTGATGTCCTGATCCTGGTTGCCGATCAGGTAGGTGATCTCGACCGAGCCCTTACTGCCCGAGTCACTACTGGATCCGAGACTGCCCGCGCTGCACGCGGTGAGCACGAGCGAACCGGCGGCGAGCAGCGCCAGTCCGCTCGCTCCTGGGCGGAACCTCATCTTGACCTCCAAGGGATGTTGTTCAAAGCAGCGGGGCGGTGGTCGGGTGGGATCAGTGGTTGAGCAGGGCTTCGAGCTTGGCCTTCAGTGCCTCGGCGCTCGGGGTGAATCCACGGGGACTGATCGCTTCGACCAGTCCGGTGGCCGGCTGGTCGAGGTACCGCTCGAGGCGGGCGGCCAGGTGGGCGTCGTCGGTGACGACCCCCGCCTCCGCGGCCGCCGTGGCGAGTGCCGTCCAGGTCGGCTCGTGGTCCATCAGCTGACGGATGGTGGCATCCGCCGCCAGTCCGGGCAGCTCGGCGTGCGCGTCGTCGGCGGTCCATTCATGTGTGCCGTGGCCGACCTCGACGACACCCTGCCCAGGTACTTCGACCTTGGCGCGGGACCCGACCGGAACGGTGACCGACAGCGTGACCTGCCCGTCGGACCGCGTCCACGCGACCGACGCTTCGCCGTACGGCGTGAGGTGCTTCGCGGATGCCTTCGTGAGCTGCTCGGTGAACAACGGCCGCACGTCGATCGTGCGGTAACCGGGCTCGGCCGCCGCGAGGCCCGCGACCCGGCGATGCATCCAGTCGGCGACCGCGCCGAGGGCGTAGTGGTTGAACGAGGTCATCTGACCGGGGTTGATGCTGCCGTCGGGCAGCATGCTGTCCCAGCGTTCCCAGACCGTCGTGGCTCCCATCGTCACTGCGTACAGCCAAGAGGGGCAGCCTGTCTGTAGCAGAAGGCGGTAGGCCAGGTCAGGATGTCCGGAATCGGCCAGGGCGTCGGCCATCAGCGGAGTGCCGACGAATCCGGTACTGATCCGGAAACCCGCGGTCCGCACCAGGTCGGCAAGGCGTTCGCCGGCTCGCTTGCGCTGGGTCTCGGTCGGCAGCAGCGCCCATTGGAGAGCCAGCGCGTAAGTCGTTGCCGCGTCGCTCAATACGCGGCCGCCGTCGGTCGCGTACTCGGTCGCGAACGCCTGCCGCACGCGCGCCGCCAGGTCGGTGTACTCCTGGGCCAGATCGGCGTGGCCGAGGATCTCCGCCGTCTTCCCGACCACCTCCGCCGAGCGGGCCAGGTGCGCGGTCGCGACCACGTCGGGGTCAGCCTTGGCGGCGAACGCGTTCTCCGGCGGCGCGGTCGGGTCGAGCCAGTCACCGAACTGGAAGCCGCCGGACCAGAGCAGATTGCTGCCGGCCAGGTCGGTCATCTTGTCCACCCACGCGCGCATGCTCGGCAACTGCCGGGCGAGCAGTCCGGCGTCGCCGCTGCGCTCGTAGATCACCCAGGGGACGATCGTTGCCGCGTCACCCCATGCGGCGGTGGCCTGCCCGTCGTGCCTCAGCACATCAGGTACGACGTACGGCACCGAGCCGTCCTTCTGCTGCTCGGCCGACAGGTCGGCCAGCCAGTTGGTGAGGAAGCCGGCCGTGTCGAACAGGAAGCTCGCACTGGGGGAGAAGACCTGGATGTCGCCGGTCCACCCGAGCCGCTCGTCGCGCTGGGGGCAGTCGGTGGGTACGTCGACGAAGTTGCCGCGCATGCCCCACACGACGTTCTCGTGGAACTTGTCGAGCAGCTCGTTCGACGACTCGAACCATCCGGTCCGCTGCAGGTCGCTGCCGATGACGACGGCCTCGAGGTCCTCCTTCGCGAGACCGTCCACGCCGGTGACCTCGGCGTACCGGAAGCCGTGGAAGGTGAGCGGCGAGTCGAGGACGACCTCGTCGGGGCCGGCCAGGAAGTAGGTGTCGGTCGCCTTCGCGGTCCGCAGCGGGCGGACGCCGAGCTCGCCGTTCTCCAGGACTTCTGCGTGCCGCAGGACGATCTCGTCGCCCTCCGCGCCGCCCCGGACCTTGAGCCGCACGCGGCCGACCAGGTTCTGGCCGAAGTCGACCAGCGTCTTCCCGGAAGGCGACGTGGTGATCTCGAGCGCGGGCAGGACATCGGTGATCCGGACCGGCGGACCGTCAGGTGCGACGAGCAGGCTCAGGTCGGCGTCGAGAACGTCCACCGGGGAGCGCTGTCCTGGCGTTCTGCGCAGGTCGGTGGTCTGGCCGTCGTACAGGTCGTCGGCGAGGACGCTGCTCTCCCGGGAGGTCCAGGTGCCGTCGCTGCCGAAGGTGTGGAGCTGACCATCGGCGGTCGTCACCTCGAGCTGCGCGAGTACGGCCAGGCGCTCGCCGTACAGCTGCTTCTGGTCCTGGAAACCGATCCGGCCGCGGTACCAGGCGTTGCCGACGAGGAACTCGAGCTTGTTCTCACCAGGTTGGACAAGCTCGGTCACGTCGTACGTCTGGTAGCGGAGGCGGTACTGGTACGCCGTCCAGCCGGGCGCGAGTTCCTCGGTGCCGACCCGCTTCCCGTTGAGCTCGGGGAGATAGATGCCGTACGCCGTCGCGTAGAGGCGGGCCTTGACGATCCCGTCCGGAAGGTCCGCGACGCCACCGATCAGGGGAGCGGGGGAGCCGTGCGGGTTGTCCCGCGGGCTGACGAACCGGGCGGTCCAGTCGTCCGAGGCGAGGAGGCCCGCCTCGACGGTCGCGGGCTCGCTCCAGTCACTCCAGTCGTCGGTACCGCGGACGCGGACCCGGACCTGCGCGACGTCGCGGGAGGCCAGTGGGTCAGCCGGCCAGGGGACCAGGATCTGGTCGGGCGACTCGACAGCGAAGGTCTGGGTGGTGCCGGCGGTGATCTCGATCTCGTACGCCGTCTGCGCGTAGCCGGCGTCCGCGGCCGGGATCTGCCAGGAGATCCGGGGCGTCGCGGTACCGATCCCGGCAACGGGTGCGGGCCGATGCTCGAAGCGAAGGGCGGTGGGTGCGGCGAGGTTCGACATGAGGCTCCAAGTCGCGAGTGAAACGATTCATTGGGTGCTCCGGCGAAGCGCCTCGGTTCTGTTCGGATGGTTGGCGCGACGTTTCGCCTGTTCCCCGATCCTGCGGCCGGCAGTCGCCGGCGAGTAGCCCGAAGTGCACTCGGTCTAGCACGATCTGCACCTTGGCTCGTATCGTGAACCATGGTCGACGAGCCGGTGAGGACTCGCGGGACGGTGCTGCACTTCGTCGAAGGGACGGTCGTGCACGCCGGCCCGCACGTGCACGAGAATTCCCATCCGCTGCACACGCACAGTTTCTTCGAGCTGGCCCTCGTCACGGCCGGTGAAGGCATCCACCACAGCCTCGCCGGGCGCCAGAAACTCCGGGCCGGCGATGCGATCCTGCTGCGTCCGGGGGTGTGGCACGAGTACGTCGACTGCGATGCGCTCGAGGTCTACAACTGTTGCTTCTCGGCCGATCTGGTCCGGCGCGAGCTCGCCTGGGCGCGCGAAGATCCCTTACTGGGTTACCTGTTGTGGACCGGGCCGTTCTCCGCGGAGCGCCGGGGGATGCTCGCGACGCACCTGGATCCGGCCACGGTGAAGGAGGCCGTCGGGCACCTGGACGGACTGCGGCAACTGCGGGACCAGCCGCTCAGCCGGCATCGCGGCGAGGTCATCGGCTGGCTCTCGTTGTATCTGAGCTGCGTCGCGCGGACCGTGGCCGAGCGCGACGAGCGGAGTGAGCATGCCGGGCACACCCATCCCGCCGTGCTCGATGCGATGCGGTTGATGGAGGCCGATCCGGCGCGGCACTGGACGCTGACCGATCTGGCCGGTGAATTGCACCTCGCGCCGGGATACCTGGTTCGGCTGTTCAAGTCGGTGACCGGACTTCCACCGATGGCGTACCTGTCCCGGCATCGTGTCGAGCTCGCGGCCGACCGATTGCTGCACACGGACCTGCCGATCAGCCGGATCGGGGAGTCGGTCGGCTGGCCGGACCAGAACTACTTCGCCCGGCGCTTCAAGTCCCACTACGGACTCCCGGCATCGATCTACCGGCAACGTTTCAATGCCGTGAAGTCGACACCTTCCTCCCGCTGATCAGCAGCTCGAGACCGTCCAGGATCCGCTCGAGCCCGAACTCCAGGCCCTGGTTCTCGCTGCCGGCCGTCGTCCGCATGGCGATGGCGAGGTGGGGGAAGCGGTCGGCCCGGGTCGTGAGGATCTCGGCCAGCGAGCGTTGCATGTCGTCTTCGGTGAGTCCGGTGCTGTGGCCGGGGAGGTTGGCGGACTGCTGACCGAGGTTCCGGACGTGGCTGGTGATCACCAGGATCGAGTCCAGCTGCTCGCCGCCGGTCAGACCGGTCCCGGCGAGTGCCGCGATGCCGCGCTCCATCCAGGTGAGTTCGTTCGGGCCGAGTAGGCGGCGGCCGATGGTCGACTGGAGCAACCACGGGTGTTGCAGGAAACCGTCGTACAGATCGATGGCCCAGGTGTACAGCGCCTCGCGCCACGATAGGTCGGGGCGGTCCGGCGGGGCGCCCATCGCGAGGTCACTCATGACCGCGACCAGCTCGGTCTTGCCCGGCACGTACCGGTAGAGGGCCATCTTCGTCACCGGCAGCACGTCGGCGATGCGCTGCATCGAGACGGCGTCCAGACCTTCCGCGTCGGCGATCCGGATGCCCGCCTCGGCGATCCCGGTCAGCGTCACGGCCGGCTTCGGGCCACGACTCGGCAGCGGCGGCTTGCCCCAGAGGAGATCAGACATCCTTCGATCCTTCTCGAAGTGAATTCGCTTGAACTGTGTCTACCATACACTTTACTGTGTCCATCGGACACAATAACTTCTCGAGGAGGACGACGATGAAGGTTCTGGTATCAGGTGCGAGCGTGGCAGGCCCGTCGGTGGCGCTCTGGCTGGGCTGGGCCGGCCACGACGTGACGGTGGTCGAGATCGCCCCGGCGCTGCGGCGGGGCGGGTACGCCGTGGACTTCCGCGGCGAGGTGTTCACGACGGTTCTGGACCGGATGGGTGTGCTGTCCGACCTGCGTTCGGTGCAGACCGGCGGCAGTGGGATGCGCTTCGTCGACGCCTTGGGCCGCAAGCTGATGCGGCTGCCACCGGAGTTCTCCGGCGGCGAGCTGGAGGTACTGCGAGCAGACCTGTCGCGGGTGTTGTACGAGCACAGCCGTGCGCAGGCGACGTACCGCTTCGGGGACTCGATCGCAGAGCTGCGGGAGCACGCGGACGGCGTGGACGTGCGGTTCGAGAGTGGGGTCGAGGACACCTACGACCTGGTCATCGGGGCTGACGGCATGCACTCCGTCGTACGGCGGCTGGCGTGGCCGCAGGAGCGGGTCGTCGAGCGCCACCTGAACTACTACGTGGGCGGCTGGGAGGTCCCGAACACGCTCGGGATCAGTGGTAGCGATTCGCTGCTGTACAACGTGCCGGGGAAGCTGGCGAGCGTCGGCGCGGACCGCCGCGACCCGGGGCTGGCGCAGACGCTGTTCGTGTTCAAGTCGCCGGAGCTGACCTACAACCGGCGTGATCTCGACCAGCAGAAGGCCATCCTGCGCGAGCAGTTCACCGGTCTGGGCTGGCACGTGCCGGAGCTGCTGAAAGGGTTGCCGGCGGCAACGGAGTTGTACTTCGACTCGATCAGCCGGGTGAGCGTCGACCGCTGGTCCACGGACCGGATCGTGCTGCTCGGCGACGCGGGGTACGGCGCGACGTTCGGAGCCCTCGGGACGGGTACGGCGGTGGTCGGCGCCTATGTGCTGGCGGGGGAGCTGGCCCGGGCCGGCGGTGACTTCCGGGCCGCGTTCGGCCGGTACGAGGCGCGGCTGCGCAAGTCGGTGACGACGACCCAGGACGGCAGCCGCGCGGGGTCGTTCCTGGCGCCGGCGACCCGGTTCGGGCTGACCGCGCGGAACCGGATCCTGGACATCCCGTTCTTCAACAACCAGATGATCAGGATGGCGCAGAAGATGAGCGAACTGATCGAGCTGCCCGACTACTCAATGAAGGAGGGGAAGCCTGTGCAGGAATGACTCCCAGGAGTCGGGCAGCCAGCCTGGGACGCCGAGGACGGCCAGGTAGAGCCAGATCGCCACGAGCACACACAGGAACAGTGCGAGGGTCCCGAGCGCCTTCAGCCAGGCGGGCTGCTTGCCGGTCCAGGCGGTGAGCGCCTTCACCCAGTCCTTGACCCGGTACAACAGCCGCTGGGCCCACTCGAACTCGCTGGCCAGCACGGCGAGGCCGGCGATGAACAACGGGATCCCGCCCGGGCCCGGCAGCCAGCCGGTCAGCGGCGCGGCGATGATCAGCAGCCCACCGAGGACGCCCACGCCGATCCGGTAGAACAGCAGCTTGCGCGGATTCTCGCGAATCCTCCGCCGCCACTCCCACCGGTCGTCCGCAGCATCCAACGTGATGTTGTGATCGGTGCGGTCGGGACTCTCATGCTCGGCCACACGCTCAGCCTACCGGGCAGCTACGAACTGGCCGGGTTCCCGAACTCCCAGTGCCACGGTTCTTCGCGGTTGCCGCCCTGGTCGGCCCAGGCCGGGTGCAGCCAGCCGTACGCCGGGGCGTGGGACTTCATCCACTGGTATTGGGTGGTGTTGTACCTGTCGATGCCGCCACAAAGATCCACCGCCACGCCCCAGCCGTGGTTGGACGTGCCGGGCAGGGCGGCCAGCGACGGTTTGCGGGCGTACAGGTCGACCTGGGATGCGTACGAGCGGTAGGAGTCGGTGATGCACAGCGTCTTGCCGAACTGCGCCCGGTAAGCGCTCGCAAGCTGCAGGTACGCCGCGGCCGCGTCGCATCGGAGCATGTGCCCGCCGCCGATCCCGCACAGCTTGCCGGCCGGGATCATGCCGTTGCTGTAACCACCCCAGCCGGTGCTCGCGGAACCGGTCGCCAGGAAGGGCATCGGGTTGACCGGATCGCCGCCGAGACGGACCTCGAAGTGCAGGTGCGGACCGGTGGAGTTGCCTTCGGTGCCGACGGCACCGATCTGCTGACCCGCGGTCACCTGCTGTCCGTCTCTGACGTCGACTCGGCTCAGGTGCGCGTACAGCGTCTCGAGCCCGTCGCCGTGATCGATGCGCACCAGGTTGCCGGCCCATGCGGGGTGCTCGACCCGGACAACACCAGGCGTCACCGCGCGCACCGTCGTACCAACGGGAGCCGGGAAGTCCTGCCCGGTGTGGAACCCGGTCGCCCACATCGACCCGGACTGACCGAACGGCGTACCGATCTCGTAGGTGCCGTCCGGCAGCGGCCACGTCCAGGCGCCCGTGCCGACGTTGTACGACGTCGCGGTGTTGCCGCAGCGGAATGCGTACGAGTTGGACGACGCCACGGGGGCGACCTGCGGTTTGGCCGGTGCGCCGAGGGTCGGGCGGAGGGCGGCGTACAGGTTGTCGGGGACGGTGGTGACGACGACCGAGCCCTTCGCCTCGTCCGCGGCGATCATCTCGCCGTTGTCGAGGGCGATGCCGATGTGGACGAGGCCGAGCGACTTGCTGCCCATCACGAGCAGGTCACCCGGCTGGATCTGGGCGTTCGGGACGGCCTGGTAGCCCGGGTACACCTTGCCGACCAGGTTCGGGAGGGTGGTGTACGGCTGCCACGCGACGCGAGCCGCGCCGAGGCATCCGTACTTGTCCGGTCCGGTCGCGGCCACGCCGTACGGCTTCCCGACGAGACTGAACGCCTGGTTGACCGCACGGATCGTCTCGGCCGACATCACCCGCACGGTCCGCCCGGCGACGGCCACAGACGCGACGCCGGGGACAGCCGCGCCCCGGCGGGTCAGCGGCGCCAGACCGGCCGGGAGCTTGGACGGGTTCTTGAGTACGGCGGCCGCCGGGGGAGTGATCTTCGCCGTGGTGAGCTCGGTCAGGTAAGTCTGCCAGCGGCTCAGCGCCTGCTGGTTGCGCGCGAGCTGGAGCTGCTTGGAGAGCGCGGACGCGACGTCGAGGTCGGAGGTCTGGTCCGCCATGGCCGCCGAGGCGTCCGCGGCCTTCTGCTGCACCTGCTTGCTGAGGTCCTGTGCCTTGGCGGCGGCGTCGTTCGCGGCTGCCCGCTTGGTGGTGGCCTCCGCCTTGAGCCGGATCGACTCGGACTCGGCCTCCATCGCCGTGCGGTACTGCGAGACCTGCGTGCTGCCGAGCTGGGTGATGGCGGTCTGCCGGTCGGCGATCTCCTGGAGGTTCTCCGCGACCGGGGCGAGCGACCAGAGCATCGACTCGGTGCCCATCACGGTCGGGATGCCGAGCTGGTACGCCTGCGCGGTCAGGAGGCCGAGCTGGCGGCGCTCCTCGTCTGCCTTGCCCTTGGAGACCGTGGCGCTGGCCTCGGCCTTCTTCGCGGCTGCCTCGGCGGTCTGGGCGTCCTTGAGGGCCTTGGTGTAGGCGATGGTCGCCTTCGCGAAGTCGGCCTGGACGGCGGCGGCCTCGGCCTGCAGCTGCTCCAGCGAGCGGTTGACGTCGGTCACCGAGGCGGGTGGCGGGGGTGTCGGGTCGTCGGCGTACGCCGGCAGTGCGACCACTGCCAGCAGTGTCCCGAAAGCCGCGAATCGCAGCCCCCGACGTCTCCCCAGATCCATCGGTCCCCCATGATTTCGCCTCACGCGCCTGCCCAGCGTACCCCGGGACACGCACCGTGCTGGGGTGACCTATTAAAGTTCACTGCATGGCCTCGCACTTTGACGTTGTTGTCCTCGGCGCCGGTCCGGGTGGGTACGTCGCGGCGATCCGCGCAGCCCAGCTCGGCCTCAAGACCGCCATCATCGAGAAGAAGTACTGGGGCGGTGTCTGCCTGAACGTGGGCTGCATCCCGTCCAAGGCGCTGCTGCGGAACGCCGAGCTGTCGCACATCTTCCGCACGGAGGCGAAGACCTTCGGCATCAGCGGCGAGGTGACCTTCGACTTCCCGACCGCGGTGCAGCGCAGCCGCAAGGTCGCGGACGGCCGGGTCAAGGGCGTCCACTTCCTGATGAAGAAGAACAACATCACCGAGTTCGACGGCTGGGGCTCGTTCACCGACCCCAACACCCTCGACGTGACGCTGAACGACGGCTCCTCGGAGACGGTGACGTTCGACAACTGCATCCTGGCCACCGGCGCGACCACCAAGCTGCTGCCGGGCACCCAGCTGAGCGAGCGCGTGGTCACGTACGAGGAGCAGATCCTCACCGAGGAGCTGCCCGGCTCGATCGTGATCGCCGGCGCCGGCGCGATCGGCGTCGAGTTCGCCTACGTGCTGGCGAACTACGGCGTGAAGGTGACGATCGTCGAGTTCCTCGACCGGGTGGTGCCGCTGGAGGACATCGAGGTGTCCAAGGAACTGGCCAAGGCCTACAAGAAGCTCGGCGTCGACGTACTGACCGGGACCCGGGTGGACTCGATCGACGACTCCGGCGACAAGGTCACGGTGACGGTCACCGGCAAGGACGGCGCGCAGAAGACGCTCGAGGCCGACAAGGTCCTGCAGGCGATCGGCTTCCAGCCCCGCGTCGACGGCTACGGCCTGGACAAGATCGGCGTGAAGCTGACCGAGCGCGGCGCGATCGACATCGACGGCTTCTGCCGGACGAACCTGCCGAACGTCTTCGCCATCGGTGACGTGACCGCGAAGCTGATGCTCGCGCACGCGGCCGAGGCGATGGGCGTGATCGCGGCCGAGACCATCGCCGGGCACGAGACGATGGAGCTCGACTACAAGATGATCCCGCGGGCGACCTTCTGCCAGCCGCAGATCGCCAGCTTCGGGTGGACCGAGGAAGAGGCGCGGCTGGAGGGCTTCGACGTCAAGGTCGCGAAGTTCCCGTTCACCGCGAACGGCAAGGCGCACGGCCTCGGCGACCCGACCGGTTTCGTGAAGGTGATCAGCGACGCGAAGTACGGCGAACTGCTCGGCGCGCACCTGATCGGCCCCGAGGTCACCGAGCTCCTGCCCGAGCTCACGCTGGCCCAGAAGTGGGACCTCACCACCAAGGAACTGGCCCGCAACGTGCACGCCCACCCGACCCTGAGCGAAGCCCTCCAGGAGGCCTTCCACGGCCTCGAAGGGCACATGATCAACTTCTAGTCCAAGGTCACGGTTGGGTGCCAACCGGAGGCTGGTTCGCCCGGACCGGGGAGCGCTGATCTGTAATGACGGCGTGAGTCAGTCAGCGCCCCCGGACCCGAGGGTCTTTCATGGGTACTCCGACGCGCCCTCCCACCGGATCCTGATCACGGTCGGGTGGTGCCTCGCGGGCGTGTTCACGCTGGTCGGATGTTTCGGCCTGCTGGCGATGGCGGCTCCGTCCGACCCGTGCTCCCCGGACGGCATCGGCTGTGGCCCTGAGCCCTCGACTTTCGGCATCGTGGCCGTGGCACTGTGGTGTGCGGCTCTGGCTGCGGCCGGGTGGTCGCTGTTCTGGCACGCGCGGGACAAGCGGTATCGGTTCCAGCCCCCGCCGAACTGGCCGCCTGTCGCGCCGGGATGGCGTCCGCCGCGGCGGTGGAGTCCGCCGCATACGTTTCCGAAGGCTCCCGAGGGCTGGAGTTTCTGGCGCTAGACCTGGTCAGCGGTCAGAGATGTCGCCGATGACCGGCTTGACGTCGATGATCGGGGTGCCGTCGAGGGCTTCGAGGTTGTTGACGTGGACCCGGAGGTCGTCGACGGCAAGGACGGTGACCCGGTGCAGGCCGAGGGGGTTCGGGCGGTCGGGGGAGCGGGTGCTGAAGACGCCGGTCGGTGGCCGGGTCGGGTCGCTGCGGGGGTGAACGCTCTGTACGCCGCGGTCAGCCCGGTCGAACCACGTGATGAGGATGAGCTCGTCGCCGGCCTTGACGTCGGCGAGCGCGGCGCGGACCGACTCGTCGAAGACGACCCAGGCGTCCGGAGCGCCTTCGTCACCCTGGCGAGGAGCGTCGGCGCGCTCGCGCAGGCTGGACTCGACGCGGGCGACCGGGTGCAGCACGAAGGTCTCGATCGCCGGGGTCGGAGGCTCGTCAACGGTCATCGTGGGTACCTGTAGACGGTTTGGAGGGGCTCGTCCGGGGTGTGGATGTGCAGGGCGAGGCCGGGGTGAGCGGAGGGGTCGACGACGGTGCTGTCGTCGGTCGGAGGCTCGAAGGGGAGTGGGACGGTCGAACGGATCCCAGGCGCACCCAGCACCGGATGGCCGGCGAACGACGTGACGATCGCGTTGTGCACGTGGCCGGTGAGGATGGCCGTGACGGGCTTGCCGGTCAGGACCTCGGCCAACGCCGCCTGCCCTTCCAGCTTCCACTGGTCCATCACCGGGTGATGCAGCTCCAGCGGTGGATGGTGCATCGCCACGAAGACCGGTCCGTCGAACGGCTCCCGCAGTACGCCGTCCAGCCAGGCGAGCGACTCGTCGGACAACAGCCCGTGGTCCGCACCGGGCACCGTACTGTCGACGAGCACGAAACGAGCGATCCCGATATCGCGCACCTGATGCACCGGATGACCGTCGCCCGACGAATCGACGAACGACGCGAGCCCAGTCCGCAGCGGCGCGGTGACATCGTGGTTGCCGGGCAGGACCAGCACAGGCACGTCGAACGTCAGCTCATCGGCGAGCTCGGCGTACTCCGTCTGCAGCCCATGGTCGGCGAGGTCCCCGCTGACCAGCACGACGGCCACTGACGAGGCTCGGACGTACGACGTGATCTTCCGCAGCCGCGACCGCGCCTCGTCGGAGCCGTCGAGATGCGGGTCACTGAGGTGTGCGATCACGTACATGTGAGCACACTAATGCCACTCAGGCTGGGTGCCGGAACAGGGTTTGGAGCGGTGCGCCGGGGGTGGCGATGTGCAGGGCCAGGCCCGGGTGGGCGGTGGTGCCGTCGACGAGGCCGCCGCCAGGAGCCGGCGGCTCGAAGGGGAGCGGCGGGGTCGAGCGGACACCTGGGGCTACCAGGAACGGCAGTCCGGCCCAGGTCGTCGCGAGGCCGTTGTGCACATGCCCGGCGAGCAGGGCGGTGATCGGCTTGCCTCTGAGAACGGCCTCGAGCTCCGGCCCGGAGCGGAGCAGCCACTGGTCGAGGACGGGGTGGTTCAGCTCGAAGGGCGGGTGATGGAACGCGACGAACAGCAGCCCGTCGACCGGCTCGGCCAGTACGCCGTCGAGCCAGGCGAGGGACTCGGCCGACAGCAGTCCGTGGTCCTCACCAGGGACCGAGGTGTCGAGCAGGACGAAGCGCGCGCCGCCGACGTCGTGCACCTGGTGCACCGGATGTCCCTCGCCGGCCGAGTCGACGAACGAGGACAGGCCGGCGCGTAGGGGCGCGCTGACGTCGTGGTTGCCCGGCAGCACCAGCACCGGCACGTCCAGCTTCAGCTCCGCGGCGAGCTCGGCGTACTCGGACTCCTGGCCGTGATCCGCGAGGTCGCCGCTGACCAGCACGACGTCGACCGGGCGCCGGAACTCACGCAGGTACGACGTGATCTTTCGCAGCCTGTCGCGGGCTTCGTCGGAGCCGTCGAGATGGGGGTCACTGAGATGCGCGATCACATACATAGCGGGAATTATCCGGAGAACCGTCCACGAGCGCTGGGATTATTCACAGAGCGATCATCCACAGAACCCCGTCGGCAGATCGCCGCACGGAACCAGGTCACCGCGCTCGAGCACGGGCCGCGCCTGGGTGGAGCGCAGGTAGTCGAGGAACGCCGCCGTCAGCGACTTCGCGGCCGGTGCCTTGTAGGTGTAGGCGTGCTCGACTTCCCAGAACGTGTACGAGCGGTCGGCCACCTTGGAGGTGTCCGGGACGACCCCGTCGATGGTCACGGGCGAGAGCTGCGGGTACTTCCGTGCGCTGCCGAGCTCGGCGTACCCGATCGCGCCGTCGATCTCGTTCACCCGCGTCAGCAGCTCCTCCGTCGTACCGACCTCACAGCGGTGGTACTTCGTGGTCGCGGCGTCGTCGTCGCGCCGGCAGTCGTCCGAGGTGATCCCCAGTTCCTGATCGCCGCCGAGCACCTTCTCGCGGAACACCAGCCGCGAGCCGGAGGCGGGCCCGACCCGGCTGACCATCCGGATCGGCACGTTCCGCCCGCCGAGTTGCTCCCAGTTGGTGACCTTCCCGGTGTAGATGTCGCGCAGTTGGGTCGTGGTCAGCGCGGAGATATCCGCCGCCCGGTTGACGACGACAGCGAACACGACGACAGCGACCGCTTCGCCGCTGAGACCCGGTGCGTCCACGGCGGGCCCGTCGGACATCGCGATCACCTTGCTCGCCGCGCCCGCGTCCTTGGCGCCGAGGCCGCTGAGGTCGGTGACGCCGCTGCGGCTGCCGTTGGCGGCGATCGTGATGTCCGCGTTCGAGCACTCGGCGACGTACGCGCTGCGCAACTCGGCCATCGTCGGCTCGACCGCGCTGGATCCGATCACCCGCAGCTCACCCGACGCGCAGTTGCGCGGCGGCTGCAGGACGTCGACGAGGAAGAACGCGACCAGCGCACCGACCAGCACCAGCGTCGTCGCGCCGAAGATCAGGGTACGGCGACCCGGGCCGCGCGGCCGTGGTTCGTGGTACACGCCACCGTTGGCCCCGCCGGCCAGGTAGCCGGAGTGCGTGACGTCCTTGCCCTTCCCCGACAGCACGAGCAGGAACTTGAAGTGGTCGCCACGGTTGATCGCGAGCTTCGGCACCGTGATCGCGTCGGTGTCGACGTACCCGGAGGCGGGCATGTCGGCCTCGAGCAGCTCGCCGATGTCCGGCGGGTGCGACTCGACCACCTTCATCCGGACGATCCTGCGGCCCGGGAAGGTGAACTTCACCGCGCCCTGCATGTCCTTCGCCTCGATGTCGGTGCCGGTGTTGTCCACCCGCAGCAGCACGATGCTCGGGTCGTGGACCGCCTTGCCCTGGTGGACGACCTCGATGTCGACCATTTCCTTGGCGCGGTTCTGCCGGGGATGCACCCCGATCTGTGCGTCCACCTGGACCCGGTAGACGAGCCGTTTGCGGCGCCACACGTACCGGTCGAGCAGCCACACGATCGCGGTGCCGATCAGCGTGACGAGGGCGATGACAGTTTCGAGGTTGATGCTGCCGAAACCGGAGAAATCGAACAACCTTGTCCTCACTTCGACGGGTACAGGACGCTAGTTGTCAGTGGTGAACGCCTCCTTACCGTCCGATGACGCGCCGGGGGGAGACTTGGCCGGGTCCCGTGGCTCTGGAAGATTGGCGGCATGGCTGAACAGGTTGATGTCGTGGTGGTGGGGCTCGGGGTCGGCGGCGAAGAGGCAGCCGGGCGATTGGCGCAGGCGGGCTTGCGAGTGGTCGGTGTCGAGTCCCGGCTGGTCGGCGGCGAATGCCCGTACTACGGGTGCGTCCCGAGCAAGATGATGATCCGGGCAGCGAACCTGATAGCCGAGACCCGCCGTGTCGACGGCATGGCCGGTACGGCGACCGTGCAGCCGGACTGGGCTCCGGTCGCCAAGCGCATCCGCGAGGAGGCGACCGACACCTGGAACGACCAGGTCGCGGTCGACCGCCTGGTGAACAAGGGCGCCACCGTGATCAAGGACCGCGGGACGATCACCGGACCGAGCACGGTCCAGGTCGGCGACCGCGAGTTCGAGGCGACCCGCGGCATCGTGATCGCCACCGGTACGGTCCCGTCCGTCCCACCGATCGACGGCCTCGCCGGTACGCCGTACTGGACGAACCGCGAGGCGATCGAGGTCGAGACGCTGCCCGCGTCGCTGCTCGTCCTCGGTGGCGGCGCGATCGGGATGGAGCTCGCCCAGGTGTTCGCCCGCTTCGGGGTTCAGGTGACCGTGATCGAGGGCGCGCCCGAGGTGCTGTCGATGGAGGAGCCCGAGTCCGGGGTGCTGGCTCGCGAAGCGCTCGAGCGCGACGGCGTGGCGTTCAAGGTCGGCGCGCACGCCCAGCAGGTCGGGTACGCCGGGGACACGTTCACCGTGACGCTCGAGGACGGATCGTCGGCCAGCGGCGAGAAGTTGCTGGTGGCAACGGGTCGGCGGGTGGCGACGGCGGACCTCGGGCTGGACAAGGTCGGGCTGGACCCGGCCGCTCGCCGGATCGAGGTCGACGAGCACGTCCGCGCCGGCGACAGGGTGTGGGCGATCGGTGATGTGACCGGCGTCGGCGCCTTCACGCACAACGCGATGTACCAGGCCGACATCGCGGTCCGCGACATCCTGCAGGAGCCGGACGCACCGACCGCGAGCTACCACGCGATGCCGAGGGTCACGTTCACCGATCCGGAGATCGGCGCGGTCGGGATGACCGAGCAGCAGGCCCGGGATGCCGGGCTGAACGTGCGGACCGGGTCGACCCCGATCCCGGCGTCGACGCGGGGCTGGATCCACAAGGCGGGCAACGAGGGCTTCATCAAGGTCGTGATGGACGCCGATCGGGGCGTGCTGGTCGGTGCCACCAGTGCCGGGCCGACCGGTGGCGAGGTGCTCAGCGCGCTGGCGGTCGCGGTGCACGCCTCCGTACCCGTTCACTCGCTGCGACAGATGATCTACGCATACCCGACCTTCCACCGTGCGATCGGCGAGACCTTGAAGGAATTGTGAACCGCTTGTTGCGATCCGGTCGCAAGTAGATCGAGAATGTGCGCGTGCATGTTCCTGATGGGTTCTTCGACGCGCCGACCTCCGTCGCCACCGGCCTGATCGCGGCCGGGGCGGTCGGCTTCAGCCTGCAGCGGGCGAACCGCGAGCTCCGCGAGACCGGGCCGGCGCTGGCCGGTCTCACCGCGGCGTTCGTGTTCGCCGTGCAGATGGTGAACTTCCCGGTCGGCGCCGGGACGAGCGGTCACCTGCTCGGTGGTGCGCTCGCGGCCGCGCTGGTCGGGCCGTGGACCGCTGTACTGGTGATGTCCACGGTGCTGCTCGTCCAGGGGCTGTTGTTCGCCGACGGTGGTCTGACCGCGCTGGGCACGAACATCACGTTGATGGGGCTGATCACGGTCCTGGTCGGGTACCTCGTCACGCGCGCGCTGCTGAAGCTGATGCCGCGGCGCGTGGGCAGCGTCGTACCGGCGGCAACGGTCGGCGCGCTGGTCTCGGTGCCGATCGCGGCGCTCGCGTTCACCGGACTGTATGCGATCGGCGGCGCGGTCGACATCCCGCTCGGCAAGCTCGCGACGGCCATGGTCGGTTGGCACATCCTGGTCGGGATCGGTGAGGCGGTGATCACCGCGGCCGTGCTGAGCGCGGTGGTCGCGACCCGCCCCGACCTCGTGTACGCCGCTCGGCACCTGCAGCAGGACCTCGTCCTGGTCGATGCCGACGGCAACACTTCGACAGTGTCGCCGGACCGGCCGATCGGACCGAAGCCGGCCGGGCGGACGCTCGGGATCGGTATCGCGGTCACGCTCGTCGTCGCCGGCGGGCTGAGCCTGTTCGCGAGCGCGCATCCGGACGGGCTGGAGTTCGTGGGGGCCAAGCTCGGATTCGACGGCGCCGCCAAGGATTCGGCTGTCGCGGGCAGCCCGCTGGCTGACTACGGCGTCCACGGGATCGGCAACGCGCAGGTCTCGGGCGCGCTGGCGGGCATCATCGGCGTACTGGTGACGATCGTGGTCGGCCTGGCAATCGCGAAGCTCGCGTCGCTGCGCGCCGGCAAGGCATCGTGACCGGCGACGGCCTACTGGTCGCGGTGGACAGTCCGGTCCATCGGATCCCGGCGCAGGTAAAGCTGGTGGCGCTGTTCGTCTTCGTGCTCGCCGTGGTGTCGACGCCGGCCGCCATCTTCTGGGCGTTCGGTGTGTACGCCGGGATGCTCGTGGCGGCTGTCCTTGTCGCGAAGTTGCCGCCGCTGGTGGTGTCGCGGAGGCTGGCTGTGGAGACCCCGTTCATCGTTTTCGCGTTGCTGCTGCCGTTCGTGGCGACCGGCCCGCAGGTTTCCCTGTTGGGCTTGGAGCTGTCCCGGTCGGGTGTGCTCGGAGCGTGGAACGTGCTCGCGAAGGGGACGCTCGGGGTGATCGCCGCGATCTTGCTGTCGGCAACGACCGCACCGCGCGAGCTGCTGGCCGGGTTGGAGCGGCTTCGGTTGCCTGCCACGCTCGTGGCGATCTTGTCGTTCATGGTTCGGTACCTCAACGTGGTCTCGGACGATCTGCACCGGATGCGGGTCGCGCGGGAGTCCCGCGGGTACATGGGTGGCCGCGTGGGTCATTTGAAGGCGGTGGCCGGGGGAGTGGGGGCGCTGTTCGTGCGCAGCTTCGAACGTGGGGAGCGGGTGCACCTGGCGATGCGGTCCCGCGGCTACACCGGCCGGATGCCGCTGCTCAGCGTGCACGGCGCATCGAGCGCGCAATGGCTCGAAGGTCTTGGGATCTCACTGGTCGCAGTCCTGATCGCTGTTGCGGCGCGGGTGAGCTTGTGAACAGTCCTGCGATTCAGGTCGAGCGGCTGGTGTTCGCCTATCCGGATGGGCGGCAGGCGCTGTTCGGTGTCGACTTCACGGTTGAGCGCGGGGAGCGGGTCGCGCTGCTCGGGCCGAACGGCGCCGGCAAGACGACGCTCGTCCTGCACCTGAACGGCATCCTCGGCTCGGTCGCCGGCGGTACCGGGAGCGGCCGGATCCAGATCGGCGGGACCGGTCTGCACCGCGAGCATCTCGGCGAGATCAGGCGGAAGGTCGGTCTGGTGTTCCAGGATCCCGACGACCAGCTGTTCATGCCCACCGTCCGCGACGACGTCGCCTTCGGCCCGGCCAACCTCGGCCTGCGCGGATCCGAGCTGGACGATCGCGTCCACGAGGCACTGGTCCAGGTGGGGATGCAGGATCACGCAGATCTCGCCCCGCACCACCTGTCCTTCGGCCAGCGCCGCCGCGTCGCCGTCGCCACGGTGCTGGCGATGCGCCCCGAGGTACTGGTCCTCGACGAACCGTCCAGCAACCTCGACCCCGCCGCCCGCCGCGAACTCGCCGGCATCCTCGCCGGCCTGGACGTCACCCTGCTGATGATCACCCACGACCTCCCGTACGCCCTCCAGCTCTGCGAACGCAGCCTCCTGATGGACGACGGCCGCATCGTCGCCGACGGCAAGACCCGCGACCTCCTCGGCGACGGCGACCTGATGGCCGCACACCGCCTCGAGCTTCCGTACGGCTTCAACCCCCTCTCCGTCCCCGGCCCCGAACGCTGACCCCGCCTTCGTCAGGGGGTCGTGGGGGCCGCTTCGAAGGCTGTGCGGAGACGGGTGCGGGAGGCGGTCAGGTGGGCGTGCATGGCTCGGTCGGCCGACTGGGTGTCGCGTTGGCGGATGGCCGTGACGATCAGGTCGTGCTCGTCCAGCGCGTCCTCGGTGACCCTGGAGTCGCGGAGCAGGCGGAAGAGCTGCAGGTGGCAGTGCAGCTTGGCGAAGATCTCGCCGAAGTAGCTGTTGCCGGTCGCCGCGATCACGGCCTCGTGGAACTCGGCGTCCGCCCGCGCGAACGCGCCGTACGACATCGTGCCGGCCTGGTAGCGGCCGCGCATCTCCGCCGCGATCCGGTCGAGCTGCTCGACCTCGTCGCCGCGATGCCGGCCGGCCGCGAGCCCTGAGCAGTACGGCTCGATCAGGAACCGCGCCTCGAAGAGATCCTCGAACCGCTGGGGCGTCAGCTTCGGCGTGGCGGAATATCCGATCAGATGCGTCTTCGTGACCAGGTCCTCTGCCTCGAGCCGGTTCAGCGACTCCCGGACCGGGGTCTGGGAGACCCCGAGCCGGCGGCTGAGTTCGTCGACGCGGATCCGTTCGCCCGGCTGGATCTGGCCGTCCAGCAGGAATTCCTGCAGCTGCTCGTAGACGACGTCACTCATCCGTGGCCGTCCGGAACGCTCCGTGGTGCGCTGGCTCATCTGTTGTCCATCCGTCGGCAGAAAATATGGATTCGTATTCACGGGCCATTGCGAATCGTATCCGATCTGATCTAGCCTCCCAAGAAATCGAGCGATGAATACGAATGCAGCGACTCCACCCTGGGATGGTCGACGTGCACACAGATCTGCTCACGGCTCAAGCACTGGCCGAGCGACTCCTGATCACCGCCGGTGTGCCGCCACTCGCCGCGGCCCAGCAGGCAGAACTTCTGGTCGTGGCCGAGGCGAAGGGGATGCCTTCGCACGGTCTCCTGCGCCTGCCGAGACTCCTGCGGCGCCTGGCGAACGGCACCGCGAGCCCGACCAGCACCGGCTGCCACACCTGGATGAGCCCGTGCTACCTGTCCGTCGACGGTGAGCAGGGACTGGGTCCAGTGGTCGCCGCCCGCGCACTGGAAGCGATCGTCCCGGCAGCCGAGCAGTACGGCGTGGCGGTCTGCTCGATCACGAACAACAACCACCTCGGCATGCTCGGGTACTACGCCGGCCGGATGGCCGACCGCGGCCTGGTCTGCCTCGGCATCACGACGAGCGAAGCGCTCGTGCACCCATGGGGTGGCACCGAGGCGATGCTCGGCACCAACCCACTGGCCCTCGCGGTCCCGGCGCGGCCACCGCTCGTGCTCGACATGGCCACCTCGCAGATCTCGATGGGCAAGGTGCACGACCACGCACTGCGCGGCGTACCGCTGGAGCCAGGCTGGGCTTTGGATGCCAGCGGCAACGACACGGTCGACCCGGTCGCGGCCAAGGACGGATCGATCGCGCCGTTCGGGGGAGCGAAGGGGTACGGCCTCGGCCTCGGTCTGGGCGCGATGGTCACCTTCCTCACCGGCGCCGCCTCCGGTACGGCGGTCGGCGGCACGCTCGACGACGACCACCTGAGCAACAAGGGCGACCTGTTCATCCTGCTGAGCGGCGGCCGCCACTCGGCGACGGAGTACCTCGATCAGGTCCGCCGCAGCCGCCGCGCCGACCCGGCCGAGCCGGTCGCGGTGCCGGGTGACGGTGCCCGTACGCGGTACCAGGAATCGGTGGCCAACGGCATCGAGATCGCCGACGACCTGTGGCGCGAGCTGACCAGGCTGGATGCCGCCCGGCGCGAAGCCGTTCTGGCCGACTGACCCCCGCCCACGACCAGACAAGGACCTACCACTATGACGATCACCGCTCCTGCCTTCGGCGTGCAACGGGCACCGCGCACGGTTGTCTTCGGCGCCGGCCAGCGCGCGCTGCTCGGTCGCCACGCCGCGGAGTACGGCAGCGCAGCCCTGATCTGCACCGACCAGCGCCTCGCCGCATCGCCCGAATTCGCGGAGCTGCTCACCGACCTCGAGGACCACGGCCTCCGCGTGCACGTCTGGAAGGACACCGCCCCGGAGCTCCCGATGTCCGACATCGACGCCTGCTTCGACGCGATGGAGTACACCGGCATCGATGTCGTGATCGGGATCGGCGGCGGCAGCTGCCTCGACCTGGCCAAGGCCGTCGCGCTGATGCTCAGCCACGGCGGCCCGATCGATCAGTACTACGGGGAGAACGCCGTACCCGGACCGGTCCTCCCGATCATCGCCGTACCGACGACCGGCGGCACGGGCTCCGAAGTGACCCCGGTCTGCGTACTGAGCGACAGCCGTCGCGAGCTCAAGGCCGGCATCTCCTCGCCGTACCTGATCCCGTCGGTCGCGATCTGCGACCCGGAGCTGACGTACTCCTGCCCACCCAGCCTCACCGCGAGCGCCGGAGCCGACGCGGTGTCGCACCTGGTGGAGTCGTTCACCGCCGTCCAGCGCCCGCCGTCGGCCGTCGCCGAGGGCCGCGTCTTCATCGGCAAGAACGTCATCAGCGACTCCTACGCCCGCTGGGGTCTCGGGCTCCTCGCCACCGCACTCCCGATCGCCTTCGAGCAGCCGGGCGATCAGGAAGCGCGATCCGCGGTGATGCTCGCCGCGAACGCCGGCGGCTACGCCCTCGGCGTCGCCGGCACCGCGGCCGCCCACGCCCTGCAGTACCCGCTCGGGGCCTTGACCCACACCCCGCACGGCGTCGGCGTCGGCGTCCTCCTCCCGTACGTCATGCGCTACAACGCCCCCGCCCGCGTCGAGGAGTTCGCCGAGATCGCCAAGCTCTTCGGCGTACCCAGAGCGGGCAACACCCAGCAGCAGTCCCTCGCCGGGATCGAGGCCGTCGACGCACTGCTCGACCGCATCGGCATCCCGCCGACCTTGAAGGAGCTCGGTCTGACCGAGGACCACCTCGAGTACGTCGCCCGGCTCGGCCTGCAATCGGCCCGGCTGATCGACAACAACCCCCGTCCGCTGGACGCCGACGCGCTGCTCGAGATCACCCGCGCCGCGTACGCCGGCGACCGAACCGACCCGTTCTGACTCCGGAGCCATCAGATGACCTCTCCGCACGATCTCTTCATCGATGGACAGTGGCGCCCGGCCACCGACGGCCGGCGCTTCCCAGTCCACGACCCGGCCGACGGGTCCGAGCTGGCCCAGTTCGCCGCCGCCACCGAGGCGGACTGCCTGGCCGCTGTCGACGCGGCCGCCGACGCCCTCGCCGGGTGGTCCGCGACCCCGCCGCGGCAGCGCTCCGAGCTGCTCCGCGCAACCTTCGAGGTGCTGACCGAGGAACGGGAGCAGCTCGCCGCGCTGATTACCGCCGAGAACGGCAAGGCGTACGCCGATGCCATCGGGGAGGCGGCCTACGCGACCGAGTTCTTCCGGTGGTTCGCCGAGGAGGCGGTCCGGATCGGCGGCGACTTCCGGCTGTCCCCGTCAGGCGACAAGACCATCGTGGTACGGCGTGATCCGATCGGCGTGTCGATCCTCGTCACCCCGTGGAACTTCCCGGCCGCGATGGCCACCCGCAAGATCGCGCCCGCACTGGCGGCCGGCTGCTCGGTAGTACTGAAGCCCGCCAGCCAAACTCCACTCACCGCGGCGTACGTCGTCGACGTGCTGCGACGCGTCGGCGTACCACCGGGTGTCGTCAACCTGGTGACGCCGGTGCCCGCGGGTCCCGCGGTGAGCGCGATGCTGCACCATCCCGCCGTACGCAAGCTGTCCTTCACCGGCTCGACCGAGGTCGGACGAGTGCTACTGCACGAGGCCGCCGACCAGGTCGTCAGCTCGTCGATGGAGCTCGGCGGCAACGCGCCGTTCGTGGTCCTGCCCGGCGCCGACGTGGACGCCGCGGTCGAGGGCGCGATGGTCGCGAAGATGCGCAACGGCGGCTCGGCCTGTACGGCGGCCAACCGGTTCTACGTGCACGACTCGCTGGTGGTCGAGTTCACCACCCGGATCACCGAGGCGATGAAGGCGATCACGATGGGCCCGGGCGCCGACCATTCGAACGAGCTCGGTGCACTGGTCTCGGCGGACGAGCGTGACAAGGTCGCCGGGCTCGTCGACCGGGCCGTTGCCGAGGGCGCCAACCTGACCCTTGGCGGCGAGACTCCGAGCGCCGGCGCGTTCTATCCGCCGACTGTGCTCACCGACGTGAAGCACGGCAGCGAGATCAACCAGACCGAGATCTTCGGACCGGTCACCGCCATCGTCGGGTTCAGCGATGTCGACGAAGCCGTTGCGATGGCCAACGACACGATCTACGGCCTGATCTCCTACGTGTACGGCGATCCCGCGCAGGCGCTCGCGGTCGCGCAGCGGATCGACTCCGGGATGGTCGCGGTCAACCGCGGCGTCCTCAGCGACCCGGCGGCACCGTTCGGCGGGACCAAGCAGTCCGGTCTCGGCCGGGAAGGCAGCTCCGAAGGGATCCTCGAATTCCTCGAGGAGAAGTACATCGGAATCGAGGTATGACCGATGGCCAACGCAGTCCTCCTGAAACCACCAGACGTCGACGGCGGACCACCGTCCCGCAAACGGGCGAAGGTCAAACCGAAGCGGCAGAACCTGGCCGGCTGGCTGTTCGTCGGCCCGGTGATCTTCGGCGTCCTGTTCTTCCAGCTCGCGCCGGTCGCGGCCTCCCTGGTGGTGTCGCTGACCAACTGGACCGGGCTGAACTCACCGAAGTTCCTTGGCCTGGGCAACTACAAGGAGCTGTTCACCGCCGACGACACGTTCTGGCCGTCGCTGAAGAACACCGTGATCTTCACCCTGGTCGTCGTCGTACTGACCATCTTCATCGGGCTCGGGCTCGCCGTCCTGTGCAACCAGAAGATCAAGGGCATCGGATTCTTCCGGACGCTGTACTACTCGCCCGCGGTCACCAACGTCGTCGCGATCGGCTTCGTCTGGTTCTGGCTGTACAACCCGGACAACGGCCTGTTCAACTCGACGCTGAAGACGATCGGCATCGACGGACCGGCCTGGCTGTCCGACACCAAGACCGCGTTGGTCGCGGTGATGATCGTCGCGCTCTGGCAGGGCGTCGGCTACCCGATGGTGATCCTGCTGGCCGGGCTGCAGAGCATCGACCAGTCGCTGATCGAAGCGGCGACGGTGGACGGAGCGTCGGCCTGGCGGCGCTTCTGGGCGGTCGTCTTCCCGCTGCTGACGCCGAGCCTGTTCTTCCTCACGATCACGCAGTTCATCACCTCGTTCCAGGTGTTCGGGATCATCTACGTGATGACGTCCGGCGGGCCGAACAACGCCACCTCGGTGTTCATCTTCCAGATCTACGAGGCGGCCTTCGGGCACGGCCGGCTGGGCTATGCCTCCGCGATGGGCTGGGTGCTGTTCGTGATCGTCGGGGTCGTCACCGCGATCCAGTGGCGGATGGAGAAACGGTGGGTGCACTATGACAACTGAGGCCATCCGAGTCTTCAACCGGCCGCCCCGGCACATCCCGCGCCGCGTCGTACTGATCGTCGTACTGCTGTTCTTCGCCGTGGTGTTCGCGATGCCGCTGCTCTGGATGATCAGCGCGTCGCTCAAGCCGGAGAACGAAGTACTGCAGTCGCCGCCGACGTTCTTCCCGTCGGAGTTCCAGTGGGGCAACTACTCGCAAGCCGGCCACGGCCTGCTGCCGTTCTTCCTGAACAGCTGCAAGCTCGCCGCGCTGAACGTCGGTTTCCTGCTGCTGTTCGCGTCGCTGGCCGGCTACGGCTTCGCCCGGCTGAACTTCGCCTTCAAGAACCTGGCCTTCGCGCTGTTGTTGTCGACGGCAATGATCCCGGGCATCGTCTACCTGGTTCCGCAGTACATGCTGTTCCGCCAGATGGGGTGGATCGACACCCACTACCCGCTCTGGGTCCCGAACGTGCTGACGCCGGTGTTCGGCACGTTCCTGCTGCGGCAGGCGTTCCGCGGCGTCCCGATCGAGCTGGAGGAGGCCGCCAAGCTCGACGGCGCGTCGATCTTCGGCACCTTCTGGCGGATCATGCTGCCGCAGGTGAAGCCGGCCCTGGCCGCGGTCGGCGCGCTGACCTTCATGGGCTCGTGGAACGACCTCTTCGGCCCACTGATCTTCCTCAACTCGACGCGGTTGCAGACCATGCCGATCGCGCTCGCGCTGTTCAAGGGTGAGTACTTCACCCAGACGAACCTGATGATGGCCGCCGCGACGCTGACGATCCTGCCGCCGCTGCTGCTGTTCCTGCTGGCCCAGAAGTACTTCGTCCAGGGCATCACGATGTCCGGCCTGAAAGGATAAGTATGCGGATCACCAAGATCGAGTCGATCATCCTGCTCGACAAGCTGCACATCGTGAAGGTGCACACCGACGAGGGTCTGGTCGGTGTCGGCGAGGTCAGCCCGATGAACGCGCATGTCTCGCACAGCGTGGTGGAGCAGGCGCTGGCGCCGCTGCTGATCGGCGAGGAGGCGACCGACATCGAGCGGCTGTGGCGCCGGCTGTACACCAAGCCCTACAAGCTCGGCCCCGGCGGCGCGCAGCTGAACGCGATCGCGGGCATCGACATCGCGCTGTGGGATCTGCTCGGCAAGGCCGCCGGGCTGCCGACGTACCAGCTCCTCGGCGGCAAGTACCGGCAGAGCGCGAAGGTCTACGCCAGCTCGATGTCGCGCAGCATGACACCGGAGCAGGAGGCCGAGCGCGCGCAGTCCTTCCAGGAGAAGGGCTTCCATGGCTACAAGATCCACTCGTCGACGCCGTGGATGCACGACGACGGCTTCGACCAGACCATCGCCACCGTGACGGCGGTGCGCGAGCTCGTCGGGGACGACTTCCCGATCCTGGTCGACGTCAACAACGCGTACTACGAACACACCGCGATCAAGCTGGCCCACGCGCTGGAGGACCTCGGCGTGTGGCATTTCGAGGAACCGCTCGCCGCCCACGACTACGCGGCGTACGGACGGCTGGCCGACGCGGTCGACATCCCCATCGCGGCAGGGGAGCAGGAGTACACCACCTGGCAGTTCCGGGACCTGATCCTCGACGGCCACGTCGACATCCTGCAGCCCGACGTCATCAAGTGCGGCGGCATCACCGAGTTCAAGAAGATCGCGGTACTCGCCGACACCTTCACCAAGCCGATCACCGTGCACAACACGCAGCAGACCATCGGTACGTCGGCGCACGCGCACCTGTGGGTCAGTACGCCGTCCTGCGTCTACCCGCAGGAGTACAACATCGAGCACAACCCGATCCTCGACGACGTACCGATCTGGAAGAACCCGCTCGTCCCGGTGAACGGCGAGATCACGCCGTGGGACCTGCCCGGTCTGGGCATCGAGCTGGACGACGACGCGGTCGCCAAGCTGCGCACGAACTGACTCCCCTGACAGAACAGGAACGACCATGACCGCATCACAGATCTCCCGCCGATCGGTACTCCGGGCCCTCGGCATCGGCGGCGGCGCGCTCGCCGCCGGAATCCCGCTCGCTGCCTGCGGCGACAACGGCAGCGGGGGAGGAGGTGGCGGCAACGCCTCCTGGATGACCTGGGACACCGAGAGCGGTTCCCCGATGTACACGGTGGCCCAGAACTGGGCCAAGCAGGCCGGCAAGACCCTCGACATCCAGTCGATCCCCGGTGACGACTACGACACCAAGCTCCGGACCGTGCTGTCCTCCGGCGCCGCGCCGACCGCGATCCGGATCAACGACGACTACGTCCGCGGGTACTACGCGGAGGGCTCGCTGCTCGACCTGCGCCCGTACCTGGAGAAGGACGGGATCAAGCCGGACGACTACTTCCCGGTCGCCTACAACTTCGCCAAGCAGCCCGACGGCGCGCACGCCGCCTGGCCGATCATGACCAACCCCGGCGTGCTGTACTGCAACACCGACGCGTTCGCGGAGGCCGGGGTCGAGCTGCCGCCGAAGGACTGGGCGAAGAGCGGCTGGACCTGGGACGACTTCGTCGACGCGGCGAAGAAGCTGACCAAACCGAACGGCGAGCGCTGGGGCGCACTCGTCTTTCCCGACACGTCCCTCGAGACCGTCTTCCCGGTCAGCAACGGCGGCGACGGCATCTACTCGAAGGACGCGACCCGGTTCACGCTGGCCGAACCGCAGGGCGCCGAGGCGATCCAGTGGGTCGCCGATCTGTCCCTGGTCCACAAGGTGCACCCGGACTTCGCCACCGTCACCGCCGGCCGGCAGACGCCGAACTGGGCGCTGGCCCAGCTCGGGACCGGGAAGGCCGCGATGCTGCTCTCGCTGACGAGTGGCATCCCGTACCTGCGCACCAATGCCAAGGTGAAGTGGGACATCTTCCCGACACCGATGAAGGTTGCACGGACGACCGTCAACACGTTGACCGTGCTCGCGGTCCCGAAGGCCTCGAAGGACCCGGACGCCGCCTGGAGCTTCCTGAAGTACTGCGCCGGCGCGGACGCGGCGAAGCTGCTCGCGCAGTCCCGCGGGTTCATGCCGGTCGCGAAGAGCTCATCGGCGTTGTTCGTGCCCGACGACAAGTCGCCGTCGAACCTTGCGCTGGTGACGCAGGCCCTCGACAACGCGGTCAACGAGAACTTCAGCCGCTACATCGAACGCGCCCGGACCATCTACCGGCCGGTGCTCGACGACGTCTGGAGCGGTAAGAAGACCGCCGAGGCGGCGCTGGGTAGCGTCAAGCAAAAGGTCGAAGACGTTCTCGCAGGCAAGGGATGACCGGATGAAGATCACCGATATCAGCGTCGAAGTCACCTCCGAACCGAAGGCGCACGCGGTCCGCGACGCGATCCAGTTGCTGGACCGCAACGGACAGACGCGGGTGCGGATCGACACCGACGAGGGCGTCAGCGGCGTCAGCACGACGTACTTCGGCCGCGTCGCGAGCTCGCCGGCGGTGCTGGCCCACCTGATCACCGATCAGTTGGCGCCGGTCATCGTCGGCGAGGATCCGGCGATGATCCGCGGGATCCGGCAGAAGCTCCAGACTCTCACCGACTACCAGGGGACCGCTGGTCTGTCGTCGTACGGCATCTCGGCGATAGACCTGGCGTTGTGGGACCTGCTGGGCAAGTCGCTCGACGTGCCGGTGTGGAAGCTGCTCGGGGCGCAGCGGTCCGCGATCCCGACGTACGCGATGGTCGGTTGGCTCGAGCTGGACGTCGCGGGTCTGGAAAGCGTCTCGGCCAAGGCGATGGAGCAGGGGTTCCGCGGCGTGAAGATGAAGGTCGGCGGGGGAGCGCTCTCCGAGGACGTCCAGCGGATCAAGGCGGTCCGCAACGTGATCGGGCCGGACGCGCCGTTGATGGTCGACGCGAACCAGGCGTTCGGGTACTCCGAGGCGCTGCGGCGCGGCCGGGTGTACGAGGAGCTGGACTGCCGCTGGTTCGAGGAGCCGCTGCCGGCCGCGGACACCGACGCCCATGTCCGGCTGGCCGAGAAGCTGGACATCCCGATCGCAACGGGGGAGAACCGGTACGGGCAGGCGGCGTTCCGGGACTTGATCGCGCGTGGTGGTGTCGGCGTCGTACAGCCTGATCTGCGGCGGGCCGGTGGCTTGACCGACTGTCTGGAGATCGGGTTGATGGCGGCGGGATTCGGGGTGCCGTACGCGTCGCACGGCGGGGGAGCGCACATCCACGTGCTCGCCGCGTTGCCGAACACCATCTATGTGGAGAGCGGTCTGCTGCCGGCTGACGGGAGGGTGGAGCTCGTCGACGGCTGCTATCCGCTGCCGCCGGGCCCAGGGTTGTCGTCCTGGAACGGCTAGTTGGTGACCGACACCGGGAATCCACGGTTAATTTGTTACTAGGACCTTGTGTGTTACTCGCCAGTCAGCGAAGGTGACGTTGAGTACTTCAGTCGCCACCCCACGCTTACAAAGGCGGTCCGCCCATGAAGTCCATCGCCAGTTTGCTGTCTGCTGCGGCGCTCGGTGCCGCGGTGCTGCTCGCTCCGGGTGTCGCGCACGCCGCGACGCCGAACTACGTCGCACTCGGTGACTCGTACGCCTCCGGTGTCGGGACCCGCACCTACATCTCCAGCAGCGGGTCCTGCCAGCGGTCCACCAAGGCGTACGCGTACATCGACGCCGGCCGGATCGGGGCCAACCTGACCTTCGTGGCCTGCTCCGGCGCCAAGGTCGCCGACGTCACGGCCAACCAGTTGCCGTCGGTGACGAGCTCGACCAACATCGTCTCGGTCCAGGTCGGCGGCAACGACGCCGGCTTCTCGTCGGTGATCACCGAGTGCGCGAAGCCGTCGTGGCTCGGCGACTGCACCAGCGCCGTGGCCGGCGCCCAGACGATCATCAACAACACCCTGCCCGGCCGGCTGAACACGCTGTACTCCTCGATCAGGAGCCGCGCCTCGTCGGCGCAGGTCGTGGTCGTCGGGTACCCGCGGCTGTTCAACGGCACCGACTGCAACGCCGGCACGTTCTTCAGCCCGGACGAGATGACCAAGCTGAACGCGACCGCCGACCTGCTCAACTCCAAACTCGCCGCCTCCGCGAGCGCGGCCGGGTTCGCGTTCGTGAACCCGACGTCGAAGTTCATCGGTCACTCGGTGTGCGGCAGCCCCGAGTGGATCAACGGCCTGTCGAACCCGGTCAGCGAGTCGTACCACCCGAACGTCACCGGCCAGGCCGCCTTCGCCGACCTCGTCCAGCCGGCGCTCTGACCAGCGCTTTTGGTGGGTAAACCCACCGCATGAGGGGTTCCCCGCCCGGATTCAGGGTGGGGAACCCCTCATTTCGTTGGTGTACCTACCCGGCGGAGACCATTTCGGGATGCGGAACCGGTGAGTTCGTGGTGTCATGCTGAGGTGGCGCGGAGGTCTGTGGACTGGTTACTGACGGCCAGGATGCAGGCCAACTGTTTGGCGCGTCCGGTGAACGAGGCCGGCCCCGGAGGGGTGGCCGACGTCGTACGCCGGACGGGGGGCCTCCAGGCGCAGACCTGGCGAGGCGCCGCCTACGCCGTACGCGCCCGATCGACCGCGACCACGCTCGCCGACGTCTCGCACGCCCAGGAGATCGATCGGTCCGTCGTCCGCGGCTGGTTCATGCGCGGCACACTGCAGCTGGTCGCCGTCGAGGACGCCGGCCCACTGCTAGCTCTGCTCGGCCCGAAACTGATCAAGGACACCGAACGCCGGTACGGCGAACTGGGCCTGACGGAACGTATCCGGACTCAATCGGCCGACCTCCTCGAGGAACACCTGCTCGCCCACGGTCCGTCGAATCGCGCCGAGCTCGCCGACGTACTGGTCGCCGCCGGCCTGATCCCCGAGCCGAAGGGCCAGGCGGTGTATGCGCTGATCCGGCACGCCGGTCTGCTCGGCCGACTCTGTTACGGGCCTGGCGAAAGCTGGGTAGCTACGCAGGTGTGGCTCGGGAAGCCGCTCGCCCTGGAGGGCGACGTCGAGATACTGGCTCGCCGCTACCTGACCGCCTACGGCCCGGCAACCGCCCGCGACTTCGCCACCTGGTCAGGTCTCCCGGTCCCCGCAGCCCGGCGTGCCGTCGAGGCAGTCGCGACCACGACCTTCGAGGTCGAAGGCACCGACCTGTCCGCCGTGGAGGACCTGCGAGGGTGCCGCGACCTGCGGATGGTGGGGGAGTTCGACGCGTATCTGCTCGGCTACCAGCACCGATATCAGGAGCTGCCGCGCGCGATCTTCCCGGGCGGCGGCATGCTGCGGCCCGCAGTACTGGAAGGCGGCCGAGCGATCGGAGCCTGGCGTCACTCCGACCTGTCCGTCGACCTGTTCGACGGCGGAGCGGATCTGTCGGCCGAACTGAAGGACCTGACCCGCTTCGCCGGTTGATCGTATATTCCGGATCAGGTATATATGGAGTATGACCGAGACGTTGAGTTCCGAGAACGGACGGACCGTACTGCGGATGCGGCGAGAGCTGCGGCATCCGGCCGAGAAGGTCTGGCGGGCGATCACCGAGCCGGGGCAACTGGCGGGGTGGTTCCCGGCTGCGGTCGAGCTGGACCTGCGGCTGGATGGAGCGGTCAGGTTCACGTTCGAGCACGACCCTGGCGCACCGGTCGACGAGCAGAGCAGCGGGGTGATCCGCGCGTACGAGCCTCCGCATCTGATCGAATACACCTGGGGCGTCGAGGTACTCCGATGGGAGTTGCAGCCGACCGAGGACGGTTGCACGCTGCACCTCACGGCGACGTACGACGACCGAGCCGGCTCGGCCAGCTTCGCCGGCGGCTGGTCCCTGTGCTTCGACGCGCTGCGGCGAGTGCTGGGCGACAGCGTCCCGGAGCGCGACTGCCGCGAACTCCACGAGCACTTCGTCAAGGTCTTCGGCCTGGACCAAGTCACGCTGACCGACGACGGCGGCCTCCGCTTCGAGCGCCAGTTGGTGCACCCGAAGGAGGCCGTGTGGGAGCTGCTCACCGGCGCGGAAGCGGCAAGCGTCGGCAGCCCTCCGCCCGCCGGTTTCGTTGCCAAGGGCATCGACCCCGGACCGGTCGGTGAAGTCGAGGCGCCGCTGCGGCTCACCTACGGGTGGAGCGGTGGCGAGGTCACGTGGGCCCTGCGAGACGGCAACGGCGGAGCCCGCCTGGTCCTCACCCAGACCGGCCCTGCTGCGGACTACCTGACCGCCTGGCACGACCTCATCGAGACGCTGGCCGTCGCTGCGGACCTGTAGGCATGCAGAACCCGCCCCCACGGCCACATTTGCCCGCGATTGCGGCACTTATGTCTGCATCTGCGTCCACCTAGCTGGTGGTGACGTACTGGCGCAGGAAGGTTACCTGGATGCGAGCCTCGTGACCTCGTCGAGGAGATCCTGGAGTTGGCCGGCCAACCGGGTGCGGTTGGTGGGGGAGAGGGAGGCGACGAGTTCGGACTCGCGGGTGAGGACCTGATCGACGGTGCGTTCGATGAGGGCGTGGCCGGCTGGGGTCAGGGTTACGAGTACTGCGCGGGTGCCGTCGTCCGCCGCGCGGCGGGTGACGAGGCCGCTGTCCTCGGCGCGGGCGACGCGCTGGGAGATCGCTCCCGCGGTGACGAGGGTGCGGCGGGACAGTTCGCGCGTACTGAGCTCGTACGGCGATCCCGCGCGGCGCAGCACGCTGAGCAGATCCAGCGTTGCGGGGTCCACACCGGCGTCTGCGAGGACGCGGCGGCGGTCGTCGGCGAAGAGCTTGGCGAGCCGCCAGAGGGGAGTGACGATCTCGATCGAGTCGGTCGGTGTACCGGGGCGTTCGCGCTGCCAGGCGCGGGCGATCTCCGCGGCGGGGTACGGGCTGGGGGAGTCGAGCGGATACGTGTCGGCCACGAGAACATGGTACGTTTAGGTCTAAACATTTAGACCTAAACGTGAGGTGTCGGTATGAGGACGATCGTGGTGACCGGGGGAGCGACCGGGATCGGGCGGGCTACTGCTGAGCGGTTCCGCGCGGACGGCGACGACGTGGTGATCACCGGCCGGCGGGCCGACGTACTGGCGAAGACCGCGGCGGACATCGGAGCCAGGGGAGTGGTGTGCGACGCGACCGACCCGGCGCAGATCGAGCGACTGCTGGCCGAGCTGCCCGATCAGGTCGACGTGCTGGTCAACAACGCCGGCGGCAACACCGACTTCGGCCGGCCGGACGGCGACCTGGCGCAGCTGAAGGCCAACTGGCTCGCCAACCTCGAGGCGAACGTCGTCAGCGCGGTGCTCACGACGACCGCATTGGCACCGCGGCTCACCACCGCCGTCGTCCATCTGGGCTCGATCGCGGGCGCCCGCGGACCAGGTTCGTACGGCGCCTCCAAGGCCGCGCTCTCGCTGTGGAACGCCGACATCGCCGCCGAGCTCGGCCCGCGCGGGATCACCTCGAACGTGGTCGCGCCGGGCTTCACCGCGGAGACCGAGTTCTTCCAGGGCCGGCTCACCGGCCGGCGCCGCGAGACGTTGCTGCAGGCAACGTTGACCAAGCGCGAGGGCCAGGTCAGCGACATCGCAGAGACGATCTACTTCCTCGCCTCGCCCGCCGCCCGGCACATCACTGCCCAGGTCCTGCACGTGAACGGCGGAGCCCTGATTACTCGCTGATACGTGACAACGGTGGCCAGGTGTGACAATGGGCGACATGCGTCCCACCGTCAAAGATGTCGCCAAGCTGGCCGGGGTGTCGCCGAAGACGGTGTCGAACGTGATCAACGGCGTCGTCTTCGTGCGCCCCGAGACCCGCGCCCGGGTGGAGACCGCCCTGGCCGAGCTCGACTACGTGCCGAACATGAGCGCGCGCGGACTCCGCAACGGCCGGTCCGGCATGATCGCGCTGGCACTGCCCGACCTGCTCCGGCCGTACTCCGCCGAGATCATCCACCTGGTCGTCGAGCTGGCGCACGAGCGCGGCTGGGGCGTGCAGATCGAGCAGACCGCGGCCGAGCCCAAGCGTGAGTTCGAGCTGCTCTCGAAGGCCCGCGCATACCTCGTCGACGGCCTGATCCTGAACCCGGTGAACCTCGACGACAGCGCGGTGACGTCGGCCGGCCCGCTCCCGCCGGTCGTGCTGATCGGCGACGTCGACCAGGACGTGGTCAGCCAGGTCGCCATCGACAACGTCGCGGCGGCGCGCGACATGACCAGGCATCTGCTGGCCCGCGGCTGCCGCCGCATCGCCGTGGTCGGTACGCCGGAGATCCCGCGCGGCTCGAGCGGCGCCGGCGTACTCGCGGGCTCCGCCGAAGGACCTGGTACGGCGGCATCGCGCCTGCGGACCACCGGCTATCACCAGGCGCTCGAGGAGGCCGGCGTACCGATCGATCCGTCGCTCGAGATCAGCCTCGACCGGTGGCGGCCGGAGGGCGCCGCGACCGTGGTCGGGAAGTATCTGGCCGACCATGAGTTGCCGGACGCGTTCTTCTGCTTCACCGACTCGCTCGCCTCGGGCGCGCTGGCCGCACTGTGGGGCGCGGGCATCGCCGTACCGCAGCAGACGCTGGTCGCCGGGTTCGACAACATCCTTGAGAGTCAGTTCATGATCCCGCCGCTGACCACGATCGATTTCGACCGGCGGGAGTTCGTCGGGGCTGCGCTCGACCTGCTCGGCGAGCGGATGTCCGACAAGGACTCGCCGCCACGCAGGGTGATGATCCCGCACCGCGTTGTCGAACGCGCCAGTACCGAACGCTAACGGATACGTTTCCACAAAATCCCACATCGGAGTCTTGTCTCGCGCATTCTAACGATGTAATTTTCGGTTCGCCTCTCGAAGGAGACCGAATGACTGACCTTTCCCGACGTGGTCTGCTGAAAGCAGCGGCCGCGCTCGCCGGTGGTGGGTTGCTCGTCGGCTGCGCGCCCGGAGCGTCGCGGAAGACGACCGACCTGAGCTACTGGCACCTCTTGACCGGCGGTGACGGCACCGTGATGGCAGGCCTGGTGGATGCCGTCAATGCCGCGAACCTCGGGTTCCACGCGACCCAGACCGTGCTCGCCTGGGGAGCGCCGTACTACACGAAGCTGGCGATGGCCTCGGCCGGCGGCCGCGCCCCCGACGTCGCGATCATGCATGCCTCCCGGATCGCCGGCTACGCGCCCGGCGGCCTGCTCGAACCGTGGGACCTCGACCTGCTCGCCGAAGTCGGCCTGCACGAGAGCGACTTCCCGGCCCGGGTCTGGGAGAAGTGCCAGTACGACGGGAAGCTCTACGCGATCGCCCTCGACACGCACCCGTTCGTGCTCTACTACAACACCGAGCACGCGGAGAAGGCCGGTGTCACCGACGCGCTTCATGCGATGAAGAGCCCGGACGAGTTCACCGAGATCGCAACCAAGCTGCAGAAGGTGACCGGCAAGCACGGTCTGTCCTACGGCTACCTCGGTGACGGCGCGCAGATGTGGCGGCTCTGGTACACGCTCTACAAACAGACCGGCGCCGACATGAAGCTCGTGCCCGGTCAACCGGCTGAGGTCGACAAGGACGCCGCGGTCAAGACGCTGACCTTCGTCCAGTCGTTGCTCAACGACACCATTGCTTCGCGCAGTGGCGACGGGGGTACGGCGACGAGCGAGTTCCTGCACGGCCAGAGCGGGATGTTCCTCGGCGGTGTGTGGGAGCTGCCGGTGCTCAAGGATGCCAAGATGCCGGTCGACGCGCTTCCGATTCCAACGTTGTTCGGGACGCAGGCGGCGTACGCGGACTCGCACACGTTCGTCCTGCCGCGGCAGTCGAAGGTGTCGCCGGAGCGCCGCAAGCACGTGTACACGATGGTCGCGGAGATCCTCAAGCGCTCGGTCAAGTGGGCCGGCGGCGGCCACATCCCGGCGTACCAGCCGGTGGCGAAGAGTGCGGAGTACCAGGCGCTGAAGCCGCAGTCGAACTACGCGGGCATCCCGGCGTCCGTGAACTACGACCCGGACGTGTGGTTCAGCGGCGCGGGCAGCGACTTCCAGAACTACTTCGCCGAGAACGTGCAGAACGTGTTCCTCGGCAGCGGTGACCCAGCGGCCGGGTTCGACGGATTCGTCGCCCGGTTGAACAAGCTGCTCGACCGTCCGCAGCCGGTGTGAGAGGAGAGGCGCAGATGTCTACTGCTATCGACACTCCGGCCGCGACGGCGGAGAAGGTCACAGCTCAGGGCAAGGCCCGGGCGAAGCGCGGGGAGACCCTCACCGGGTGGGCTTTCGCGGCGCCGTTCGCCGTACTGTTCGTGCTCTTTCTCGTCGTGCCGGCGCTGTACGGGCTGTACCTGAGCTTCACCGGCGAGACGCTGACCGGTGCGGGCAGCGGGCTGGTTGGCCTCGCCAACTACGGCGACGCGTTGCGCGACCCGGACATGTGGAAGTCGCTGGGAAACACGCTGTGGTTCACGGTGCTGAGCACGATCCCGCTCGTCGTACTGTCGCTCGCGCTGGCGCTGCTGGTGAACCTCGGCCTCCCGGGGCGCTGGTTGTGGCGCTTGTCGTTCTTCCTGCCGTATCTGCTCGCGTCGACCGTCGTGGTCATGTTCTGGAGCTGGATGTACAACCCGACGCTCGGGCTGATCAACGGCGTACTGGCGAAGTTCGGCGCGGCGCCCGTGGCCTGGCTGCAGGATCCGAAGGTGGCGATGTTGTCGGTCGTGATCACCACGCTGTGGTGGACGATCGGGTTCAACTTCCTGCTCTACCTGGCGGCGTTGCAGAACATCCCCGAGCAGCAGTTCGAGGCGGCCGCGATCGATGGCGCCGGCAAGTGGCGGCAGCTGTTCTCGATCGTGATCCCGCAACTGACGCCGACCACCGCGCTGATCCTGACGCTGCAGATCCTCGCGTCCCTGAAGGTCTTCGACCAGATCTACATGCTCACCAACGGCGGTCCGGCCGGGAAGACGCGATCGATCGTGCAGTACATCTACGAGTCGGGCTTCACCGGCTACCGGTTCGGCTACTCGTCGGCCATCTCGTACCTGTTCTTCGTGCTGATCGTCCTGGTGGCCCTGGCGCAGTACAAACTGATCAACCGCAGGAGCGCCGCATGAGCACCTATACCCTCAGCCGCGGGATCAAACAAACGCACAAGCCTGGCGAAAACCCCTGGAGCGTGTCCAGAATGGCCGCGCTGCTGGTACTTGCGGTCCTGGCCGCAACCTGGCTGGTGCCGTTCGCCTGGTCCGTGCTGACGTCGCTGAAGAGCGAGGCCGACGCCGGCGCCGCCGGGATCACGCTGAACCCGCCGGACGGGTTCAGCTTCGATGCCTACCGCAAGGTGTTGTCGGCCGGTGACATCCCGGCCTGGGCGTGGAACAGCCTGCTCACCTCGGTCGCGATCACCTTCATCACGGTCGCCACGTCCGCGCTGGCCGGGTACGCGTTCTCGCGGGTGAATTTCAAGGGCAAACGTTGGTTGTACGCCGCGATCATCGCGGCGATCATCATCCCGCCACAGCTGCTGATCGTGCCGTTGTTCCGTCAGATGCTGGCGTTCAATCTGGTCGACACGTACTGGGGGATCATCCTGCCGCAGTCGTTCGCGCCCGCGATGGTGCTGATTCTCAAGCGTTTCTTCGACCAGATCCCGGTCGAACTGGAGGACGCGGCCCGCGTCGACGGCGCCGGCCGGCTGCGGGTGTTCTGGTCCGTCGTACTGCCGTTGTCGCGGCCGATCCTCGCTGCGGTGGCGATCTTCGTGTTCATCGGTGCGTGGAACAACTTCTTGTGGCCGTTCATCGTGACGACCGACGCGCACCTGATGACGCTGCCGGTGGGCCTGCAGACCGTCAAGAGTGCTTATGGGCTGCAGTACGCGCAGAACATGGCGTCCGCGATCCTCGCCGCGCTGCCACTGGTTCTCGTCTTCTTGTTCTTCCAGCGCCAGATCATCAAGGGCATTGCGACCACCGGCTTCGGTGGTCAGTAATTTCGTGGACGGCAGTTCCGGAACTCGGGATTCCGGTCACGATCCCTTGAAAAGGCGGTCACTCTCAGCAAGGGTTGCTTGATCACTTCCGCGTCGTTTCCGGGTGCGGGAAGGACGGGGAAGTGTGCGGTCACACGACCGCGTCCACCGCCACTCGGGGGCAGTTCACGATGAGAAGGGGGAAGTGTGTCAGCGATGAGAAAGCTCGCCGAGCAGTGCCGTGATGTGAGGAGTCACGGCAACGCGGGGCTCGGCCGAGCTGCGATCCAACCGGCGGTTTGTACCGGCATCCACGAGGTGAACTCGTCGATCAGCCCGGTGCGACCGCGACGCGTGGCGATGCTCAGGTTGAGCAATGGCATGACGACCACGCTGCGACTCGGCGAGGGTGTCACGCTGCCTGCGCCTGGTAGCACTGTTTTCGTCCAAGGTGGCCGGGGCATGGGAGACCAGCCCGCATCAGGTGGGGTCATCCTCGCTTCGAGCGAGCCCGTCCGGACGTCAACGGTCTGAGTCAGTGACTCGCCGGTCTCAGGTGTCGACGCCCAGCTGAGGCCGGCAAGTTCCTTCGCGAGATGCGGGGCTACATCGGGTCGGTGAACTCGCGGATCTCGATGGGGGAGTACGGCGCCTCCGGCAGGCGCGCGGCGATCTCGGTCGCCCGGTCGAGAGTGCACTCGACGATGTAGTAGCCGGCCAGGACTTCCTTGGCCTCGGTGAACGGGCCGTCCGTGACCGCCGGTACGCCGTCGTTCACCTTGACCACCCGGGCGTTCTTGGTGGTCAGGCCGATGCCGTCGACGAGCTCGCCGTTCGCCTTGAGCTCCGCGGACAGCACGCGGTGCTGGTCGAGCACCCGCTCGATACCCTGCGCGTGCAGGGTGTCCCAGGTCTCGTCGTTCCCGTAGATCAGCAGCATGTATTTCATACCAGCCTCCATTCACCGGGAACGTCGGAGCGCCGGATGCCTTCTCGACATCCGGCGCTCACCTTACGTGCTACCAGGTGGCGCCGGCCTGCGCGCGCACCGTCGTGTTGATGCGGTTGAACATGTTGGTCAGCGCGATCATCAGCACGATCGCGGACAGTTCCTTCTCACCGAAGTGCGCGCTCGCCGCGGCCCAGATCTCGTCACTCACCGAGGTCGGGTTGTCGGCCAGCCGGGTCGCGGCCTCGGCCATCGCGAGCGCGGCCCGCTCGGCGTCGGTGAACAGGTCCGAGTCCCGCCACGCCGCGACCTGGTGCAGCCGCTCGTCGGTCTCGCCGTTCTTCAGCGCCGACTTGATCCCACCGAACACGCACGGGGAGCAGCCGTTGATCTGGCTGGCCCGCAGGTGCACCAGCTCCAGGACCTTGCCGTCCGTACCGGACTGCCCGATCGCCTTGTAGATGTTCTGGATGCCCTTGGTGGCGTCCGGAAGAATCGTTGCAGGGTTGGTCATCCGCTCTTGCATGGGAGGTTCTCCATCAGTTTTTGTGGCTTGTTGATTTCACTCCCCTGACGGATGCTGTGCGGCGGATGTGACAGCGAAACGCAGATCTTTTCCGAGCCGCTCGTCGACCGGTACGGCGGGATCGGAGTACTGACCTGTCAGGCAGACCGGGCCGGTGTAGTTGATCTTCTGCAGCGCGGCGAAGACGGCCGGCCAGTCGGCGAGCCCGTCCTCGGCCTCGACGAAGTTGATCTTCCACCCGCCGTCGGTCCGCAGATAGTGGACGTTCTTCAGGTTCACGATGCCGAGCCGGTCCGCGCTGAGTTCCAGCGTCACCGCGGGATGGTCACCGGCCAGCGCGTCGTGCGCCGCGTCCCACACGAGCTTGAACCGGTCCGGCAGCCCTTCGAGCAACTGCAGTGCGCCGAGCGTCGACGACACGAACCGCCCGTGATGTGGCTGTACTCCGACCTGCACGTCGTACCGCTCAGTCAGTACGACGGCCTCCTCGAGGAGCGCGCGGTTGCGTTGCACGGAAGCGGCGTACCCGTCGGGGCCGAGCTCGGCCATGATCCGGATGATCGGCACACCGGCCTCCGCGCAGGCGGCGAACACCTGCTCGGACAGTTCGCTGGCGACGCTGATCGGTTCGATGCCCTCGGCCCGTAACTGCGCGGTGAACTTCGGTAGCTCGGCTACGGCGTTCGCCGGCGTCAGGTACGCCGTGTCGCGGACCGGGATCTCGGCGCCGCCGAACCCGATCCCGGCGACCAGCCGCCCGAGTTCGTCGCCGGGAAGCCCGGCCCACGGTTTGGTGAAGACGGACCACAGATAGGTCATTGTTCAGCGGCCTCCCAGCCCACTCATGGTGATACCTCGGACGAACCAGCGTTGTGTCAGGAAGAACAGGACGATCAGCGGGATCGTGGTGACGGTCGCTGCCATCAGCAACAGGTTCCACTGGGTGCCGTTGGTGTCCTGGAACACCTGCAGGCCGACCGACGCCGTCCGGGTGGCGTCGCTGTTGGAGATCACCAGCGGCCAGAGCAGGTTGTTCCACTGGCCGATGAACTTGAACACGGCCAGCGTCGCGATCGCCGGGACCGCGAGCGGCACGATCACCCGGACGAAGGCCTGCCAGCGGTTCGCGCCGTCCAGCCGGGCGGCCTCCTCGTAGTCGCGTGGGATGCCGAGGAAGAACTGCCGCAGCAGGAACACCCCGATCGCTGTGAACGCGTGCGGCAGGATCATACCGGGCCAGGTGTCGATGCCGTGCAGCTTGGCGACCAGTACGAACTGCGGGATCAGCGTCACCTGCGACGGGATCATCAGCGTGGCGAGGTAGATCCCGAACAGCCAGCTCCGGCCGGGGAAGTTCAGCCGGGCGAACGCGTACGCCGCGAGCGCGGCGGTGACCGTCTCGAGGATCGTCGTACCGGCGGCGAAGTAGACGGTGTTCAGCAGGTACTTGCCGAGCGGGACCAGGTCGAAGGCGCGGGTCAGGTTCTCCGGATGCCAGCTGCTCGGCCAGAAGGACGGCTTGGCCGCCATCGACTCGGCGTCGGACTGGAATGCGACCAGGATCATCATCACGACCGGGATCAGCGTCAGCGCGGTGACCAGGAAGCACGCGAAGACGATCAGCTTCCGCTGCAGGGCCTTGTTCGAGGCCAAGGGCATGGCTTCAGTTGTCATAGTGCACCAGCCTCCGCTGGAAGAGGAACTGACCGGCGGTGATCACCACGATGAACGCGAACAGGACGAGCGACTGCGCCGCGGCGTACCCCTGGTCGTAGTTCTCGAAGCCGGTCCGGTAGATGTACATGACCAGCGTGGTGGTGCGGGTGCCCGGACCGCCGTTCGTCATGATCAGGGCCTGGTCGAAGACCTGGAACGATCCGATCACCGAGGTGACGATCACGAAGAACAGCGCGGGGGAGAGCATCGGCAGTGTGATGTGGCGGAAGCTGTTCCACGGCGACGTGCCGTCGACCCGGCCGGCTTCGTAGAGCTGCTGCGGGATCGCCTGCAGGCCGGCGAGGAAGACCACCATGCCGAAGCCGAAGCTCTTCCAGACGCTCATCAGGATCAGTGCGGGCATCGCCCAGTTGTCCGAGATGAGCCATTCCGGTCCGTTGATGCCGAACCAGCCGAGCACGGCGTTCACCAGGCCGTCGTGCGGGATGTAGAGCCAGATCCAGACGAACGCGACCGCGACCGTGATGGTTGCGTACGGCAACAGCAGGAGCGAGCGGAGGACGGCGACCCGGCGGACACCCTGGTTCAGCAGCAGCGCGAGGGCGAGGCTGACCAGGATCGTCAGCGGCACGCTGACCAGGGTGAAGTACGCCGTGTTGCCGAGCGCGGACCAGAACGTCGGGTCCGGGCCGAGCCGGGCGAAGTTGTGCAGCCCGGCCCAGGTCGGCGCGCTGAACAAGTTCCAGTTCAGCAGCGAGATGACGCCGGCGGCAACGACCGGTCCGGCGGTGAAGATCAGGAAGCCGATCAGGCTGGGCAGGATGAAGAGCCAGGCGGTGAGCGCCTCGCGGCTGCGCCAGCGCGGCGTCGGCTTCAGCGACTGTTGGGATGGTGCCGGGGTGGTGACCGCTGGTGCGGTATCGACGGCCATCTCGATCACCCCTTCCTGGCGGTGGCTTGGCGGACGGTGTCCAGGTGCTGCCGCATCAGGATGTCCAGGCGCGGCGTGAGCCCGTTGATCGCGTCCGGGACGGTCACCTGGCCGAGGAACGTCCGCGGCAGGTCCTGGCCGAGCAGTTGCTTGACCTGGTTCCAGTTCGTGGTGACGTCGAAGGCGTGACCGCCGGCGAGCTTGCCGGCCAGGATCTCCTGGACGATGCCCAGGTTGTCGGGCGGCGGCTGGAACGCGCTCCCGGCGCTGAGCCGAGCCGGGTTGTTCCGGCCGGCCTTGGCATAGATGTCGAGCGCGCCGGTGCTGGTCAGGGTCTTCATCAGCTTCCACGCGAGGTCGAGCTCGGCACCGTCGCGCACCCCCGATGGAATCGCGAAGCTGGAGCCCGAGACGCGCGGCTTGCTGCCGGCCGAGCCGGCCGGGAACGGGATGATGTCCCAGTCGAACTTGGCCTTCCGGGCGTTCACGACCTGCCACGGACCGTTCTGCATGAACGCGACGTTGCCCTGCATGAAGTTCGACAGAGAGCTCTCGGTGACGAGGTTCTTGATCGGCGGGGTGACCTTGTCCTTGACGAACAGGTCGATGACATACTGCAGCGCCTCCATCGCCTCGGGATCGCCCAAGGTGCTCCGGCCGCCGTCGTCGCTCATCACGTTGCCGCCGGCGCAGTAGATCCAGGACACCAGGTCGTCGATGGCCGGCGCGCAGGTGAAGCCGTACTGCTGCCCCGGCTTGGTGAGCTGCTTGCAGAGGTCACGGAACGTTGCCCAGGACATCGGTTCGGTCCGGGACGGCAGCGGGATTCCTTGCGTGGTCAGCAGGTCCTTGTTGTAGTACATGACCGTCGGCGCAACGTCGAAACCGATCGCGTACGTCTTGCCGTTGAAGCTGGAGATCCGCTGGCTGGTCTCGTAGAAGTCGTCGAGCTTGAAGTCCGGGTCGGCGGCGATCAGGTCGTCGAGCGGCCGGTGCGCGCCGCGGGCGGCGTACGTCGGGATCAGCGTGCCGTTGAGCGCGGTCACGAGGCTCGCCGTACCGCTGACGAGTTGGAGGTCGAGCTTGGTCGGGTAGCCGTTGGACGGCGTCAGGGTGGCGACGGACTTGACGTCGAGTTGCTGCTCGACGTACTTGCCGAAGTCGTCCCAGACTTTCTTCTCGGCGGCGCTGCTGGACCACATGGACCAGGTCGCGGCGCCGGACGGCGGCCCGGACGAACACCCGGCCACAGTTCCGGCCGCGGCAGCCCCGAGCCCGGCCAAACCGGTCAGCTCGAGGAACCTGCGGCGGGACAGCAATGTTGACATGGTTCTCCTCACCGGTAGAGCAGGTCGATCGACTCGGCGCGGATGCGTTCCTCGTCGACCTGAACGCCCAATCCAGGGGCGGTGGGGACCGTTGCGACGGCCTTGGTGATGCTCAGCCCCTCGACGTACAGATCGCTCAGCAGCTCCGGCCCGTTGAGCTCGGCGGGCAGGGCGAGCTCGAGCTGACTGAACACGTGCAGCGCGGCGGCGAACGCGACTCCGCAGTCGGTGAGGCCGCTGGCGAGAATCTCGAGACCGCCGGCGAGCGCGGTCTGGGCGGTCTTCAGTGCGTTGCGCAGTCCGCCGGACTTGCAGATCTTGACCACGACCAGGTCGGCGGCGTCCAGCCGGATCGCGCGGGCCAGGTCCTGCGCCGAGAAGCTGCCCTCGTCGATCGCGATCGGCAGGTCGATCAGCTCCCGGAGCCGGGCCATCGCCAGCGTGTCCGTACTCGGCACTGGTTGCTCGATGCAATGAATCGTGTGGATCCCCGCAGTCCGGTCGCGCAGTTGCCGGAGCGCACTGGGCCGGTACGACTGGTTGGCGTCGAGCCAGAGCGGTTTGCCGTCGGCAACCTCCGCGACGGTCTCGATCGCGGCCGTGTCCGCATCCAGGTCCCCGCCGATCTTGACCTTGTACGCCGCATAGTCCGACGACTGGATCGCGTGTTCGCGGACCGCGTCCTGGTCCCCGACCCCGATCGCCGAGCAGAGCGGTATCTCGTCGTGGATCTTGCCGCCGAGCAGAGCATGCACAGGTACGCCGGCCAGCTTGCCGGCCGCGTCGTGCATCGCCACGTCGAGAGCGGCCCGGGCGAACGGGAAGCCGTTCGACACCGCGGGGCTGAGCCGCTTGGCGGCGCGCTGGTGGAACAGCTCGACGTCGAACGGCGTCAGCTCGAGCAGGATCGGCGTGAGGTGCCGCCGGATCACGACCGCCATCGTCTCGGCGGTCTCGTAGCTCCAGCTGGGGAGCGCTCTCTGCTCTCCCCAGCCGACCACGCCGTCCTCGGTGGTGAGCTTCACGAAGATCACCGCGCCGGCCTGGTCGGGAGCGGAGTCGGGAGAGCCGACGGTGCCGCTGCCGAGCACGAACCGGCGAGCGAACGGCACCGCGACCGGGAAGACCTCAACCTGCGTAATGCGTGACATGGTCGCTCCTCTCAAGCAGCGATCGGCTCAGGCTGCGGTCGGCTCACGCCGCGATCGACCAGGCGGCGGGATCGACGAAGCTCGGGCCGCGGGTGCCGTCGTCGAGCCACTGCAGCGCGTCCTTGAGCACGTATCCCGCGAGCGCGAGATGACCCTCGGCGGTATCGCCGGCGATATGCGGGGTGAGCAGCAGGTTCTCCGCCCGGAGAACGCTCTCGTCGAAGGTCGGCGGCTCGGGGTCGTAGACGTCCAGAGCGGCGTAGATCCGGCCGTCCAGCGCGTGGTCGAGCAGCGCCTGCTGGTCGATCGCCGGACCGCGCGACGAGTTGACGACGACCGCGCCGTCCGGGAGCCGCTCGATCAGCTCCCGCGAGATCATGCCCTTGGTCTCGGGCACGTTCGGGACGTGGATCGTCAAGAATGCGCTCTCTGCCGTTTCCCACAGGTCGGCGAGGCGGACGCCGAGCAGCTCGGCCCGCTCAGCCGTCAGATACGGGTCGTAGACGACCACGTCGCAGCCGAACGGCTTGAGCAACGTGATGAGCGCTCTCGCGGTGCTGCTCGCGCCGATGATTCCGACCTTCGCGCCGGCCAGTTCGTGACCGCGGTACTCCGTCTGCTTCCAGCCCCCCGCGCGGACCGCACCGTCGAACCGGGGCAGCCGCCGCGCCAGCGTCAGCATCGACGCCAGGCAGTACTCGCCGACCGACCACGCGATCCGCGGACCGGCCGAGAAGACCGCGACACCCTGGTCGAGGATGGCCGGGTCGATCAGGTTCTTCACCGTTCCGGCCGCGTGCGCGACCACCTTCGGGCCGTTGCCATCGGACCACAGCTCCTTGCCGAGGTGCGGCGTACCCCAGCTGGTGAGCAGGACGTCGGCGCCGTTGACCAGCTCGGGTACGGCGGCGGGGTCGAGCGCAGGCGGCTTCGCGGCGGATCCAGGGCCGGCGGTGTGCTCCGCGGTGGCCCAGACGACCTCGAAACGGTCCTCGAGCAGGCGCCGGGTAGCGGCGTCGACGACATCGGCGGCACGTTCGGGGGAGAAGAGGGCAGCGAGTTTCGGCATGGCACGACGGTAAGCGCGTTCCGTTATGCAGGTCCAAGCCCATTTCTGAATGAACCGATACCGTGTGGGCATGGATCTCTCCCTGCAGCAGCTCCGCGGGTTCGTCGCCGTCGCCGAAGAACTGCACTACGGTCGCGCTGCTCAGCGGCTGAACCTGACCCAGCCGCCGCTGACCCGCCAGATCCAGGGCCTCGAGCGCACGCTCAATGTCCGCCTGTTCGACCGCACCGGCCGCGGCGTCCGGCTGACGGCGGCCGGAGACGTGTTCCTCGAGCATGCTCGGCGCGTCCTCGCCCTGCTCGAAGTCGCCCCGGAAGCGACCCGCCGCGCCGCCGACGGCACAACCGGGACGCTGCGGCTCGCGTTCACCGCGATCGGGGCGTACGCCGTACTCGCGGACTTCCTCACCGTGGTCGGCAAGCGGACGCCCGGGGTGACCGCCGAGCTGACCGAGCTGGTGAGCCCGGCACAGTTCGAGGCGCTCGCGAACCTGGAGATCGACCTCGGGCTGGTGCGGCCGCCGATCCCGGCGCAGTTCGAGTCGATGCTGGTGCATTCGGAGGACCTGGTGCTCGCCGTACCGGCATCGCATCCGTTGGCCGCTGGGGACGGGCCGGTGTCGCTCGTCGACGCGACCGACGACTACATCGGGTACAGCCCGGAGGGATCGCAGTACCTGCACGACATCTGCGCGGCGATGATCGGGATGGATCGGTACGCCGTCAGCCAGCTGGCCTCGCAGGTCCCGACGATGCTCGCCCTGGTCCGGGCCGGACTGGGGTGTGCGCTGATCCCGCGCTCGATCATGGCGATGGGGGTCGAGGGCGTCCGGTACCGCGAGCTGGACCCGGCGGATGCGCACTCGGTGACGCTGCACGCGTGCTGGAGTCCGGACAATCCGAACCCGGCACTGCAGCGGCTGGTGGAGTCGCTACGGGAAGATCCGCATCTCACGGACTTGACCTAGAGCGAGCTCTAATTCGTACGCTCACTCCATGAGCGCACAACACAAGATCGGCTCGGGGTTCGGGCACGACAGCACCGCGGACGAGGTTCTTGCCGGCATCGACCTGATCGGCAAGCTGGCGATCGTCACCGGTGGATATTCCGGTCTCGGTCTGGAGACCACCAAGGCGCTGGCGAAGGCCGGCGCGTACGTCGTCGTACCGGCTCGGCGGCCGGATGCGGCGCGGGAGGCGCTGGCCGGCATCGAGAACGTCGAGATCGACGAACTGGACCTCGGTGACCTGGACAGCGTGAAGGCGTTCGCGGACCGGTTCCTCGCGTCCGGCCGGCCGATCGACATCGTGATCGACAACGCGGCGATCATGGCCAGCCCGGAGACGCGGGTCGGACCCGGCTGGGAGGCGCAGTTCGCGACCAACCACCTCGGGCACTTCGCGCTGGTGAACCGGCTGTGGCCGGCGATCGTCGCCGACGGCGGCGCGCGGGTCGTGTCCGTGTCGTCGACCGGGCACCGCAGGTCGGACATCCGCTGGGACGACCTGGAGTTCCGTCAGGGGTACGAGAAGTGGCAGGCCTACGGGCAGGCCAAGACGGCGAACGTGCTGTTCGCGGTCCAGCTCGATGCCCTCGGCAAGGATTCCGGTGTCCGGGCGTTCGCGTTGCACCCGGGCGGCATCCTGACGCCGTTGCAGCGGCACCTGGAGAAGCAGGAGATGGTCGACTTCGGCTGGATCGACGAGGACGGCAACCCGCTGAGCACGGCGTTCAAGAGTCCGGCGCAGGGCGCCGCGACCCAGGTCTGGGCCGCGACCTCGCCCCAGCTCGACGGCCTCGGCGGCGTGTTCTGCGAGGACTGCGAGATCGCCGAGGTCTCGACCGACGACGCTCCCGGCGTCCGCCCGTACGCGATCGACCCGGCGTCGGCGACCCGGTTGTGGACGGTCTCGGCCGAGCTCACCGGAGTGAACGCGTTCGGGTAGGCTGCGTTCGTTTTCGAAGGGGGCCCGTGTCTGTTCCTGCTGTCGAGCTCGGTCGTGTTGTCGAGCGGTTGCGTGCGTCCGGGTGTGTGTTCGCCGAGGACGAGGCAGCGCTGATCGCGGAGACCGCGCGGGATGCGGCCGAGCTGACGGCCATGGTCGACCAGCGGGTCGCCGGGCAGCCCTTGGAGTACGTCGTCGGCTGGGCGTCGTTCTGCGGGTTGCGGATCGTCGTCGATCCCGGTGTGTTCATCCCGCGTCGCCGTACCGAGTTCCTGGTGGCGGAGGCGTTGCGGGTGACCGTTGCGGGATCGGTCGTGGTGGATCTCGCCTGCGGCTCTGGCGCGCTCGGAGCGGCGGTCGCTGCCGAGCGCGAGGTGTCCTTGTACGCCGCTGACATCGAGTCCGCCGCTGTTCGGTGCGCCCGTCGCAACCTGGACCCGGTCGGCGGGACGGTCTCTCAAGGTGATCTGTTCGCGGCCTTGCCGGAGCGGTTGCGTGGTCGGGTCGACGTACTGCTGGCCAACGTTCCGTACGTGCCGACGGGCGAGATCCGGCTGCTGCCGGCAGAGGCTCGGCTGTACGAGCCACATGTGACGCTGGACGGCGGTGCGGACGGCCTGGAGACACTGCGTCGAGTTGTTGCCGAAGCACCGCAGTGGCTGGCGCCGGGCGGGCATCTGTTCACCGAGACGAGCGAGGGCCAGGCGCCTGTCGCGCAGGCCGTGATGGTGGAGCACGGCCTGGAAGCCGAGGTCGTCGCGGACGACGACCTCGGCGCGACCGTTGTGCACGGCACCTATACCCGTCGCTGAATGTGCAGCAGGTACTCGCGGCGGTTGAGCGGGTCGTGGTCGGTGCGCGACCGGTCCGGGATCGGGCCGGTGACCGGTTGGTAGCGCTCGAACGCCGATTCCAGGACGCCTTCGCCGCGGGTCAGCGCGGCGAGTTGCTGCTCGAGCTCGTACACGGCGGCCGCGGGGATTTCTCCTTCCAGGGTTGAGGTTTCCGCGGCCAGGGCGGGGACTTGCGGGATTGCCCGGAGGCGGGCGAGGGCCGCGAGTACGGCCCGCGTCGTGTCGGTCGGGATCTCCAGCTGGAAGTGATGCATCGGCTCGTGCACCGTCGTCCCTGCCTCTTGGAGTGCCGTCATCAGGACCAGCGGGGTGAGGTTGCGGAAGTCGCCGGCCGTGCTGGACATGCTCTTGTCGAACACGGCATGGGCGTGGCTCTGGCGAGCGGAGTACCCCGAGTGCGTCATCACGACGTGGGCATCGGGGATCTGCCAGCCGTGGACGCCCTGGTGGAGCGTTTCGCGGACCGTTTCCTCGACGGCCTTGATGAACGCGTACGGCATCGAGCCGAGCTCGACCTCCAGTTCGAAACTCACGCCGGCGTTCAGCGGTGCGGGCTCGACGCGCAGGCCAACGGTGGCCAGGAACGGGTTCGGGTCCTTCTTGTTGAACTCGACAGCAGCCCCGGCGCCGACGATCCGTTCGATGCAGATCGTGGTCGTCTCGCGGAAATCGACCTCGATCCCGAACTCGGTCGCCAGCGTCGTCTCGATAACCTCCTTCTGCACCTCGCCGTACAGGGACACGTAGGTCTCCTGGCGCAGGTCGTCCTGGCGCAGGTTGATCAGCGGGTCCTGCTCGGCGAGCTGGGTGAGCGCGACCCGCAGGTTCCCCTTGTCGGACGGCCTCCGCGCGGAGATGACGGTCTCGAGGGTGGGCGGCGCGAAGTACTCCTGGTGTGCGGAAACAAATGGGCGCTCGGTGCCCGAAATGTTCCGCACATCGGTGATGCGGTCGCCGATGTGGACCTCGGCCAGGCCCCAGAGCTTCGCGATCTGGCCGGCGCCCGCGGTGCGCGCCGAGGTGCCGAAGACCTGCAGGGCGGTGACCTTCGCCTCGTGCTCGCCGAAGCGGACCCGGTCGCGGACGTCCGCCGTACCGGAGAACAGGCGGACGTACGCGATCTTCTCGCCGGCCGGTCCGCGTTCGACCTTGAAGACGGAGCCGTCGAGTGGGGTTGCGTCCGTACGGGCGCGGGGGAGCAGGTCGCGGATGCCGTCGCTGAGGGTGTCCGTGCCGGCGCCGGTGATCGCCGACCCGAAGTACACCGGGTGCACTCGCGCTTGATGCGTCTGGGTCGTGAGTGCGTGGTGCAGCGTGTCAGGCGACAGCGGCTCGTCGTCGACGTACCGGGCGAGTAGGTCCTCGTCCTGCTCGGTGAGGACCTCCAGGAGGGTGTTCTCCTGCACGATCGGCTTGAACGTCGCCTGGGGCGTGCCGAGGTGGGTCGCCTCGCCCATCGGGACGATCGCCGGGGTCAGCTTCGCCGCGATCTGGCGCAGGACACCGTCGTACTGCGCTCCCGATCGATCGAGCTTGTTCACGAAGATCAGGGTGGGGATGCGCAGACGCTGGAGCGTCCGCATCAGGACGCGGGTCTGCGCCTGGACGCCCTCGACGGCCGAGATCACCAGGACGGCGCCGTCCAGCACGCTGAGCGCGCGCTCCACCTCGGCGATGAAATCCGGGTGGCCCGGGGTGTCGATCAGGTTGACCGTCACGTCGCCGATCGCGAACGAGACGACCGCCGACTTGATCGTGATCCCGCGCTGGCGTTCCAGGGCGAGTGAGTCGGTCTGGGTGCTGCCGTCGTCGACGCTACCGACCTCGTCGATGACACCGGCGGTGTACAGCAGCCGCTCGGTCAGGCTGGTCTTTCCGGCGTCAACATGCGCCAGGATCCCAAGATTCAGTACTTCCACGCAGCTTCATGTCCTTTGAACAGGTGACAGTCCGATCAGCAACAGACATGAAGCGAGATCGCATGACGGACTCCTTGACTAGACACCTGCTCGTACGACCCCGAGTACACCAACCCCCACCGGGTCGAAACAAACCATTTAGCCCATCCCTACAACCTCCCTAAGCTGACCCTCGTGCTGGACCCTGTCGCCCTCGCCTCGCCACACGTCGGTCCGATCACCCAGGTCGAGTCCGTGAACGGCTTCGCCGGCAACCAGACCTTCCGCCTGCACACGCCCGCCGGCATCTACTACCTGAAACTGAGCGCCACCGCCGCCGAGGAAGCCCAGGCCTGCACCCTCGCCCACTCCGTGAACGTCCCGGCACCACACGTGGTCGCGCTGGATCTCAACCCGCCGTACCTGATCACCGCAGAGCTCGCAGGCGTCCCGCTGCCAGCAGGTCTGCACCCAAGCACCGTTCTTCGGGAGGCTGGTGAATGTGTGCGGCGGGTGCACACGCTGGTGGATGCGTCAGCTTCTTGGGGTGAGCGGTTGCGGGTGGCGCTGGGGGACCTTGGCGTGCTCCCCACTCATCTCGCAGAGCGGCTCCGGGCGGTGTTGCCGGCGTTCGTCGAGAGTGTTGCCGGCGTGAAGCCAGTGCTGTTGCATGGCGACCTTCACCCCCGGCATCTGTACGCCGTTGACGATCAGCTGACCGGGATCCTCGACTGGGGTGACGTCATGTACGGCGATCCGCTGTTCGATCTGGCCAGATTCTCGATGGCTGGTCCGGCGGCGACGTCCGCCTTCCTCGCCGGGTACGGCGCGATCGACGTACCGGAACGAACGCTGTCCTTCTACCGCGTCCTGTGGTCGCTGATGGCGTTGCAGGCGGAGCACCGGGCCGGCGGCGACTGGTTCCAGCCGCATCTCGACACGATCGCTCGCGAGCTCAGTTGATGATTGTGCCGACCTGGGTGCCGTTGACGATCGAGGAGGCGGCGCCGGTTCGGTCGATGTCGAAGACGTGCAGGGGGAGGTGGTGGTCGCGGGCCAGGATGAACGCGGTCTGGTCCATCACCCCGAGGCCTCGATCGATCACCTCGCTGTAGCTCAGCTGGTCGAACCGCCGCGCATCCGGGTTCTTGTTCGGATCGGCGTCGTACACCCCGTCCGTGCCGTTCTTCGCGACCAGCAACGCATCGGCCTCCAGCTCCACGGCCCGCTGCACCGACGGGTAGTCGGTCGTGGTGAACGGCTGCCCGTTGCCGCAGGCAAGCAGGACGATCTGGCCCTTCTCCAGGTGCCGGAGCGCGCGGAGCCGGATGTACGGCTCGGCCAGGTTGTTGATCGGGATCGCCGTCATCAGCCGGACCCCGTGCGCCCCGAGCGCGGCCAGCCGGCCGCGGAGCAGGACCGCGTTGATGACGGTGCCGAGCATCCCGATGTTGTCCGCCTCGACCCGGTCGATGCCCCAGTCCTCGGCCCGGTTGCCGCGGAACACGTTCCCGCCGCCGACCACGACCGCGACCTGTACGCCGGTGGCACGCAGGGCGATCACCTCGTTGGCGAGGTGGGTGAGCCGGTCGCTGCTGAAACCGAACTCGGCGGGGCCGGCGATCGCCTGCCCGGACAGCTTGAGGACGAGCCTGCGGTACATGCCGCTCCGTTCGGTCAAAATGGCGGTGGTGGTCAGCCGGGTGCGACGCCGTACCGGCAGCCGCCAGCAGGTCTATCACGGACTCGGTCACACCGGACGCCTTGCGGGTCTGAACGCGCTCGCGGGAAGGTGGTCCGGTGGCCGAGTTCAAGCAGCAGGATCTGAGCAGGGCGCGGTTCGAGGATGTGCGGCTGCGGGAGGCGGTGTTCGACAACGTCGACCTGACCGGTGTCACGATCCGCGGCGCGCGAGTGGTCGATGTGTCGATCGACGGTGATATCCACAACCTGCGGGTCTGGGGCGTGGACGTCGTACCGCTCATCGATGCCGAGCTCAACCGGTTGTATCCCGATCGCCTCAAGATGAGCCCGACCGACGCCGACGGCTACCGGGAGGCGTGGGCGCTGCTCGAGCGGTTGTGGGCCGAGACCGTCGGGGCCGCTCGGGCGATGCCGGAGGAGAAGCTGCACGAGTCGGTCGATGGCGAGTGGTCGTTCATCGAGACGCAGCGGCACCTGGTGTTCGCGACGGACGCGTGGGTACGGCGGGCCTTCCTGGGCGATCCGGCTCCGTGGGACCCGCTCGATCTGCCCCACGACGAGATGCCCGACATCCCCGGCGTACCGCGCGACCGCGCCGTACGCCCGTCGCTGGACGAGGTACTCGCCTTGCGGGCCGATCGGATGCGGACCGTACGGGAGGTGTTCGCCGAGCTGACCGACGAGCAGCTGACCGAGCGGACCGTGCCCGTGATCGAGCCGGGCTACCCGGAGTCGGAGAGCTTCGAGGTCAGCCGGTGCCTCGGCTGCATCCTGGGCGAGGAGTGGCACCACCGGATGTACGCCGAGCGCGATCTCGCCATACTGCGTGGGTGAAGAACATGGTGCTCGCGGACTGGCGGAAGATGGTTCAAGCGCTGCAGACGAGGTTCGTGACTGCTTCGCTGGCTGAGGGAGCGGGGTTCGTGCAGGCCGTGGGCGAGGCGTGCTCATCGGCTGATGTCGTACCGGAGTTGCGGCTCGGCGCGACGTTCGTCGATGTCTCCAGCCGGGAAGAAGCGGTCGCGCAGCAGATCAGCGCGATCGCGGCCGACCACGGACTGACGGCCGACCCGACCGCCGTGGCGCAGCTGGAGATCGCGCTGGACACCGACGATCTGCCCGCGATCGGTCCGTTCTGGGCGGCGGTCCTCACCGGCACGACCGACTCGTTCAAGGGCCACGACATCTTCGACCCGACCGGACGGATCCCGAATGTCTGGTTCCAGGGGACCTCTCCGCATCCGACTCCGCGGCAGCGGTTCCATCTGGATCTGTGGCTGCCTTCCGAGGTCATCCCGGAGCGCATCAAGGCCGGGCTCGCCGCGGGCGGCAAAGTTGTGTACGACGACGAGGCGCCGGCGTTCACCGTGCTGGCGGACCCGCAGGGCAACAAGGTCTGTCTCTGTACTTCGGCGGGCCGGTAAATAGGCCGCGCGCCGACTGCAGCTCTGCTACCGTCGGGCTGAATCCGAGGAGGTGCATGATGGCTTGCAAGGTTATCCGGTTCCGCGCCATCCCCTCCTCTGCTGCCTTCTGACAGCTCGTCTCCGGACCGGTTGGTGCGTCGCGGCGTCTGGCCGCGGATCACGTGTGCGCTGAATTCACCCAGCGCGTACTCCGTGCCGACCGAACCGGAGCTCACTCATGTCCTCCGTGGACACCCAACTTCATGCTGCCCTCGCACGTGCTCTCGACGGCGTCCCGCACCACGAGCTGCGCCGGCGGGTCACTGCGCTCTCGAACCGCTACCGCTTCGAGCAGATCGACGACTGTTCTCCCGGAATGCGTGACGACCTGGACGCTCTCGCGTACGCCGTCATTCGCATGCCGGCGACGTTCCGCGCCCTGCACGCCGCGCTGTCGGCGGCCGAGCGTCATGTCGACGCATCGTTCACCACGCACCTCGACCTCGGCGGCGGAACGGGCGCCGCCGCCTGGGCCGCCGCATCCGTTGACCCGACGATCTCCACCGAGATCCTCGAACGCCAGCCGGCCGCCATCCGCCTCGGCAAACAACTTGCCGCAGGCAACCGCTGGCGCTGGACAACCGCAGACCTCCGCCAGTGGAGCAGGCCGAGCCGGCCGGACCAGCGCGAGCCGGCCGAGTCGGTGGATCTGATCACGATCGGCTATGTGCTCAACGAGCTGTCCGCCGAGACACGGCGCACCCTGATCCACGCCGCGGCCCGGACCGCGACGACGATCGTCCTCGTCGAACCGGGTACGCCGCACGGCCATCGCCGTACCCTCGACGCCCGTGACTTGCTGCTGGAACACGGGTTCCGGATCGCCGCGCCGTGCCCGCACGAAGGCCCGTGCCCGACCGACTGGTGCCACTTCGCCGCCCGTCTGCCCCGCACCGAACTGCATCGCGTACTGAAAGACGGCACCCGCAACTACGAAGAAGAGAGGTTCAGCTACGTCGTCGCCACGCGCCATCCGGTCCGGCCAGCGCCGGCTCGGGTGATCCGCAGACCGGCCAAACCGAAAGGCCGCGTCGTACTCGATCTCTGTACGTCGGCCGGCGCCGCTCAACAGATGATCGTGCCGAAGTCGTCCGATGCATACCGCATCGCACGCGACGCGAGCTGGGGAGACGCCTGGAATCAGAGCTCGTAGCCGCCGGAGGCTTCCACAGTCTGGGCCGTGATCCAGCCCGAGTCCGCGGAGCCGAGGAACGCGATGACCTTGCCGAGGTCGTCCGACTCACCGATCCGGCCGAGTGCGGTGCGTTCGGCGATCGGCGCGATCAGCTCGGGGTGCTGGGCGAACGCGTCGTCCCCGAGGCGGGTCCGGGTCACGCCGGGAGCGACGGCGTTGACCCGGATTCCGCGGGCGCTCAGCTCCTTGGCGAGGTAGCGCGTGAGGACGATCTGCGCACCCTTCACGCTCGCGTAGACGGAGTACCCGGGCGACGGTCGCGCCGACGGGAGCGCGGACGTGCTGGTCGTGTAGACGATCGAACCGTGGTCGGCGATCAACGGCAGGAGCGTCTGGGTGAGGAAGTATGGGCCTTTGAGGTGGACGTCGACCATCTGGTCGAACAGGTCCTCGGTCGTGTCCTCGAACATCACCGGATGCTGCCCGACACCGGCGTTGCTGACGAAGAAGTCGAACGAGGTCCGGTCCCACTGGTCGAGTACGTCGGTCAGCGCGGACCTGAACTCCGCGAACGTCTCCGGGCGCGAGACGTCCAGCGGCAGCGCGACCGCCGTACCACCGTCCTTCTCGATCCGCTCGACCGTCTCCAGGCCGCGTTCGCGGCTGCCGCGGTACGTGACGACGACGGCCGTACCGCGCTTCGCGAGCTCGAACGCGGCTGCCTGGCCGATGCCGGAACTTCCGCCGGTGATCACAGCTACTTGCATAATCGTGCACAACTCCTACTGAGTGAGGAACAGGTACCTCACCAGTAGATGCGCTGCGACGGCGATTCCGTTAGATCAATTCTCGCAGCGGCTTGCCTGATCCTGCTCGATCCAGGCTCGGCGGCGTACCGAACTCACGGCGGTACTCGCGGCTGAACTGAGACGGGCTGTCGTACCCCACGGCGTACCCGGCACTCGTCACATCCTCGCCGAGCCCCACGACCCGGAGCCGCGCTTCCTGCAGCCGGATCTTCTTCTGGAACTGGATCGGGGTGAGTTCGGTGACGGTACGGAAGTGGCGGTGGAACGCCGACGTACTCATGCCGGCCATCGCGGCGAGGTCCTCGATCCGGAACGGCTCGGTGTAGTGGTTGCGGATCCAGCTGATCACGCGGGCGACGTGCGACAGGCTGCTGTCGGCGAGGCCGATCTCGCGGACCGCTGCACCTTGCGGGCTGCGCAGGAGGCGCCACAGGATCTCGCGTTGGCCGAGCGGTGCGAGGACGCGGGCGTCGTCGGGTTGGTGGACCAGGCGGAGCAGGCGGATCACCGCGTCGACCAGCTCCGCGGGCGCCTGGCTGACGCTGAGTCCGCGTACCGGCGCACCGGGCTTCTCGGCTGAGTCGAGGAGCAGCGAGGCGATCAGCTCCGGCCGCAGCTCGAGCCCGACGCCCAGACAAGGCTTGTCCTTCGACGCCTCGACGAAGTGCCCCGTCACCGGCAGATCCACCGACACCACGAGATAGTCGCCGGCGCCGTACTCGAAAACCTGCTCTCCGAGCGCCAACCGCTTCCGCCCCTGCGCCACCAACGCGAACGTCGGCGAAGCCAGCCCAGCCGTCGGCGGCGTCGGTGCCTCGACCACCGACAACAACAACCCGTCGATCGCTCCTTCGAGCCCAACGGCCCCGACGATCAACTCCCGCAACTCCGCCAATGCCGCAGTGTTCAACTCACACAACCCCGACCAGGAGGCAGAAGGGATGTCCGGCTGGGTCGGCCAGGACGTAGAGCGGCTCGTTCCCATCTGCCTCACGGTCGTACAGCAGCGTCGCGCCGAGCTCCTCGGCGCGGGCCCGATGCCGATGGAGCTCGGCGAGCGAGAGTACGGCGTAGTCGATGTGCAGCTGCATCGGCACCTCCGCCGACGGCCACGTGGACCGTGCCAACTCGTCGACCTGCTGGATCGCGAGCTGCCGGGTCCCGTCCTCGTCAACCAGGACGAGCCAGCTGGCGTCGTCCGCCGAACCGTCCGCCGGCGCCTCGTCCCCAGGCCGATACCGCAACCCCAGCAGAACCCGGTAGAACTCTGCCAATCCCCGAGCATCCACCGCATCCAGCGCGGTATGCATCCGTCGCGGGTAGCTGTCCATGCCGGCAACCCTAGTCAGGTGCTAGGTGCTGCGGAAGGAGGTTCGGTAGGTGTTGGGCGGGATGCCCACGACGCGTTTGAACTGGCGGCGGAGGGTTGTGGCGGTGCCGAGGCCGGTGGCGGTGGCTACTGATTCGATGCTGTTGTTGGTGGCCTCGAGCAACTGTTGGGCCCGGCGGACTCGTTGGGTCAGGAGCCATTGGAGTGGCGTCTGGCCGGTTACCGCGCGGAACTGGCGACCGAGGTGGCGCGGGCTGGTGTTCGCCTGCCGAGCCAGATCGGTGACGGTCAGCGGCTGGTCCAACCGCTCCTGCACCCACGCGAGCAGTTCCGCGAGCGTGTGATCGCCGCTCACCGGCACCGGCGTCGCGACGAACTGCGCCTGTCCACCGGCCCGATGCGGCGGTACGACGAGGCGCCGGGCGACCGTGTTCGCGACCGTCGCACCGTGATCGAGATGGATCAGGTGCAGACACAGGTCGACCGCGGCCGCCTTGCCGGCCGCGGTCAGGATGTTCCCGTTGTCGGTGTAGAGCACGTCCGGATCGACAATGGCCTGCGGATACCGGGCGCTCAGAGCGTCCGCATGTCCCCAGTGCGTCGTCGCGCGCCGGCCGTCGAGCAACCCGGCCGCGCCCAGAACGAACGCACCGGTGCAGAGCGACGCGATCCGTGCGCCGGACTCGTAAGCGGACCGAACGGCGGCGACCAGCTCGGCTGATGGGGCCTCGTCGATATCCGCCAGCGCCGGAACGATCACCGTGTCAGCGCTCGCCAACCGCTCCAAGCTGTCGTCCGGTTCGACGGTGAAGGGCCCGACCTGGACCGATCCCGGTCCGCACAGGCGTACGTCGTACCACTCGTCGGCCCCGGGTGGCGGGTTGCCGAAGATCTCGTACGCGATCCCGAGCTCGAAGTGCAGCAGGTGCCCGGCGGTCGCAACCGCGACAGTGTGCATGTCCGAAAGTGTACGGATGGTGTCGTTCCGGACTCTCACGCCCCCACCTCCGGTACGGCGACACTCGACCTATGAACGCTGTCGTTGTCTATGGAGCAACCGGTCACACCGGCCGGTTCGTCGTCGAGGAACTGCTGCGCCGCGGCCTCCCGACCGTCGTATCCGGCCGGAACGCGGCCGCCCTCGAATCGACCTGGGGCGACCTGGAGATCCGCCCGGCCTCGGTCGACGACCCGCAAGCACTGGATCAGGCGCTGAAGAACGCCGCCGCGGTAATCAACTGCGCCGGCCCGTTCGCCGCGACCGGGGCCCCGATCATCGACGCGGCCGCCCGGGCGGGCATCCCGTACGTCGACGTCGCGGCCGAGATCGAGGCCAACCTGTCGACGTACGCCAGGCACAGCGACACGCTCGTCGTGCCGGCGGTGGCGTTCTACGGCGGCCTCGGCGACCTGCTGGCGACCGCGGCGCTGGGGGAGCGCACCGCCGCCGACGAGGTGCACGTCGCCTACGGCTTGACGAGCTGGCATCCGACTCCGGGCACCCGGGCCGCCGGCCAGGTCTCGCACGACCTGCGCAACGGCCGTCGTCTGCGTTTCACCGCGGGCGCCCTCCAGTACCACGACGACAAGCCGGTGCCGGAGGACTGGACGTTCCCGGAGCCGCTCGGGCGGCGTCGCGTGATCCCGGAGTTCACGATGGCCGATGTCGTCACGATCCCGAGCCATCTCGCCGTACCCGAGGTGCGCACCTACATGACGGTCGAGGCCGCGGGCGATCTGTTCAACACCGACACCCCGGCGCCGACAGCCGTCGACGAGTTCGGTCGCTCGGACCAGGCCTTCGCCGTCGACGTCCGGATCCGCACCGGCGGCGAGGAGCGTCGGGCGACGGCCCGCGGGCAGGACATCTACGCGATCTCGGCGCCGCTCGCGGTCGGCGCCGTACGGCGGATCCTGGCCGGCGAGGTGCGCGCGCACGGGGTGGCATCGGCCGGCGCGATGTTCGACGCCGTCGAGTTCCTCAACGATTTACCACTGACGCTCGACCTGCCGTAAATCGATTCCCTACGGGAGAATGGTGGTCCCCTGCTGACCCGCCCACACCAGCCGGAGGCCGCCCGCCATGCCTGATATCCGCCCGACCCGCCGTGACGTGCTCCGCCTGACAGCCGCCGGCGCGGTCGCGGCAACGGGACTCACCGCGCTCCCGGCGTACGCCGATGGCATCGACTACACCGCCCGCCAGACGTTCGACGACTGGGACCGGCTCTTCCAGCAGGGCGGGCCCGGCCAGCCGGATCAGCCGAACGACAACACCAACCGCGACGGCCGGTCCGGGATGCTGGCGTGGAGCCAGTCGTACGTGCTGCTCGGGCTGGTCCGGATGTATGAGACGTACCGCGACACGTACTACCTCGATCGCCTCGTCGACAACATCGATCAGGTGCTCGCGGTCCGCGACAGCGAGCGAGGCGTGACGGACTACCGCGGTCTGTCACTGCCCGCGTGGCGCGCGGACCACCCGTACACGACGGGCTACGCGACACTTGCCGACGGCAACGGTCAGCCGCTGCTCGATCTCCGGGAAGCGCTCTCGTACGCCGAGGACACGACGATCACCGTTACCGCTGGGACTCACGCGGACACGTTCACGGTCCAACTCGTGAACACGTTCGTGAACCGCACGGTAACGCTCTCCGACCTTTCTCTCGATCCGGCCAGCCCCGACTACGCGGTGAGCCGGATCTACACGGCCGCCCCGGGACCGCTGCAGCTCACCGCCGTCGACCGAAGGCCGGCTCCGCGCGCAGGCGACGTACCCCGGCTCGGCTCGTACGAGATGCACTGCGAGCCGGTGATCTTCGCCGTTCACACCGGCATGATCACGTACCCGATCGCCAGCTTCGCCCGGATCGTCCTGAGCTCACCGATCCTGCGCCGGCGCTACCGGCGGAAGGCCGTCGAGTACCTGGCCGCCTGCCGCGAGGCCGTCGCGGTCCACGACTGGGAGTACCGCGACGGGGGCTATCTGGTCTGGCCGAAGGGCCAACCGCTCGCGTACGACGGGTGCGAGCAGCCGATCAACCAGTCGGTCGGTCTCGGTCAGACCCTGGTCGAGCTCGCACTGGCGACGGGTGATCGCGGGTACCGGCGGAAGGTCGCCGCGATGGGGCGCATGCTCGCGGGTCAGCTCACGGTCGACGCCGGCGACGCCTGTCAATGGCACTACTGGCCGGCCGGCGGTCACATCTACGAGGGATTCACCAAGACGGGAAACCCGGAGAGCGATCTCTCGATCTTCACGCCGTCCGGCGGACCCGCCCGCCAGTTCGAGGACATCAGCCACGGGGCGATCGACGTCGAGTTCGCCGTCCGGGCGTTCCATGCGCGGCTGGCGTTCACAGGTCAGGACATGGCCCGGATCGCGCGGACGTTCACCCAGAACGTGGCGACCACGGATGCCGACGGACTGCCCGCCATCCACACCACCGTCGCCGGCGGCGCGATCGGCGCGGCCTCGGTCGCGCAGCAGGCACCACGCTGGATGCAGGCGAACGCGTGGGACCCGCAGGTCCACGCACACTGTCTCGCCCTCTACAACCGCTACCAGCCGACCCCGGAACGCGACGGGCAGCAGGCGATCGGCTTCGGCTGGCTCCTCGCCAATGTCGCCTACCTGAATTGGGCCCGCTAGTTTCCTGGTGCGGTGACATAGCCTGGTGAGGTGGAGGGGACTGAGGTAGGGGTGGGGGGCACTCCGTCTCGAACGGGGCGCTATACCGGAATTGTCATCGCCGGATTGTTGCCGTGGGCATGGTTCTTGCTGCGGGACCGGTTCGGCGTGGTCACGGACGTGGCAGCGATCCTGCTGCCGATGCTGACGCTGGCCACGGCCTTGGTCGTCGGCGTCCTCGGGCGCCGGCGCCGTGCGGCCGTGGCGTTCGCGGTGTCAACGCTGCTTGTCGGGATCGTCGGTACGGTCGGGCCGTGGATCCCGCACGGGACGGGAACGGTCGACCCGAGCCGCGCAGTACGGTTCGCCGCGGCCAACATCGGCAGCGGCGAGCTCGAAGGCGCCGACAACTTGATCGCGCAGAAGGCCGACGTACTCGTCATCTCCGAGATCGGGCAACCGCTGACGGAGCGGCTGTCCGAGGCGTACCCGGAGCACGTGGCGGACTGGAACGGTCCGGCGGTCGGTGTGTTCAGCCGCTGGCCACTGACGGTGCTCGAGCAGCCGGGGCCCGATCTTCCCGGGTACATGCTCCGGGTCCACGCGCCGTCGGGCGACTTCGATCTGCTCGCGGTCCACGTGCCGAAGCCGTGGTACACGTCCGGCGGATCGTCGTACGACGCACCCGCGGACTCCGTTCCGTACGAGACCACCGTCGCCAATCACCATCGGCTGATCGAGCAACTCGCCCTGCGTGCGGCGCGCGACGACCACCCGCTCGTGATCTCCGGCGACCTCAACACGACCGACCGCGGCCGCGACTACCGGGTGCTGGCTGATCCGCTCGAGGACGCGATGCTGAACGGCTGGGGCCGGCCGTCGCAGATCGCCAGATGGGCCGCCCTGTTCGTCCGGATCGACCACCTGTTCATGAAGCCGGGCTGGTGCTCGGACGACACCGGCTGGTACCAAGTACCGAAATCGGATCACCACGGTCTCGTCGCAACGATCGGCCCCTGCAAGACATGACTGAACTCGAACAGCTGGTGGAAACCCTCGACGGCCTGCGGGCCGGCGTACTGAAGAAGCTGGCCGGCCTCAGCGAGGCGGACGCGCGCCGCAGCACCGTCGGCTCCGGGACGAACGTGGCCGGCCTCGTCCAGCACCTGACCTTCGTCGAGTCCCTCTGGATCGAGGAGATCGCGGCCGGCGGCAAGGCCTCCCGCGGCAAGCGCTCCATGCAGGTCGACCCCGATGTGTCCCTCAAGACGCTGCGCGCCGACTACAGGGCCGCCTGCGCCGCCTCCAACGAGATCATCGCGAAGCTCGGCGACCCGGAGACCCCGGTCACCCGCAACGGCAAGACCCACAACCTGCGCTGGGCCCTCCTCGCCGTCATCGGCGAAACCTCCCGCCATGCCGGCCACGCCGACATCATCCGCGAACAGCTCGACGGCACCACCGGCCGCTGACCCACCCGTGTGACATCTTGTCGTCGCCGATCTGGGACTACCGAAGGACGCCGATGTCACAGCCGCACGTCGAATCAGGCTCGCACCGCAACCCGTCCGAGGACGCCTGGTGGCGCCGGGCGCTCGATGCCACTGGCGCTGCGATGCAGCTTCGCGCGTACGAGAAGGACGGGCAAGAGGTCACCTGGTCCGACGCGGTGATGAACGCGAGCGCCGCGGTGAGCATGGGATGGCGCCAGAACGAACGCTGGGCCGACCTCCCGAAGGGCCCGCTCGGCGACCTCTCCGACGGGTTCGCCCAACGGCTCGCCGAGGAGTACATCCGCCCCGACAACGTCGGTCATTGGATCGACAACACCGAATTCCTGCCGAACGTGCGGGCCTACATGGCCCGGGGCGACGTCGGCGAGACGCTGACGGCGTCCGCGACGTCGATCGTCGAGGCCGCGGACCGCGGAGCGCCTGGGGAGTATCGCCGGCCCGATCCGGACAAGATCGCCGACGTACGCAACGCGATGAGCCAGCGTCTGCTCGAAGGCCGGTACGAAAGCTCGCCTGCCGTCGGCGACGAGGACCAGAACTTCGCCTACCGCCTCGGCTACGCCACGGCGGACGCCGGGGTCAAGGCGATGAACGCGACCCTGGAAGCCGGCAACGACAACGACCTTGCGCGGAGCGTCCAGCACACCCTCGGGGCACAGCCCGCGCCGCGAGCGGCAGCGGCAGGCGAACGAACCGGCGGCGCAGGGGCGCGGCCTGCGAGCGCCGGCCCGGCCGCGACGAAGCAGTCCGGCACGGTGGCCGGTCGCTGATCCGCCGGCGGTCTGCCGGCCGGCCGAATGACTTCGGTTGGCTGACATGGCAGGATCTGTACGGTGAGTAGCGGTACGGCGGACGAGCAGCGCCTGGCGGATCTGGCGCGGCTGCGGCGTGTGAAGGACCGGATCGACCGGGACTACGCCCAGCCGCTGGACGTCGAGGCGCTCGCCCGTGGCGCGCACATGTCGTCCGGGCATCTGAGCCGCGAGTTCAAGCGCGCCTACGGAGAGTCGCCGTACGGGTATCTGATGACGCGGCGGATCGAGCGGGCGATGATGCTGCTGCGACGCGGTGACATGAGCGTCACCGACGTCTGCTTCGCGGTCGGCTGCCAGTCGCTGGGCACGTTCAGCACCCGGTTCGCCGAGCTGACCGGCATGCCGCCGAGCGTCTACAAGGAGCGCGCGGCGGACGCGACCCTCGGCATCCCGTCGTGTGTCGCGAAACAGGTGACGCGACCGATCAGGAATCGAGAAGCATCTCCTACCTCCGGCACGTAGTTTGACGCCATGGAGATCAAGATTCACGCCAGCTTCCTGCCGCACACCGACCCCGAGGCTTCCGTGCAGTTCTATCGCGACGTCCTCGGCTTCGAGGTCCGCACCGACGTCGGGTACGAGGGCATGCGCTGGATCACGGTCGGGCCGCCCGGGCAGCCGGACACCTCGATCGTGCTCACCCCGCCGGCCGTCGATCCCGGGATCACCGACGACGAGCGCCGTACCATCGCCGAGATGATGGCGAAGGGCACCTACGCCACCGTGGTGCTCCAGACCGATGACCTCGACGCCCTGTTCGAGCGGCTGCAGGCGACCGACGCCGAGGTCATCCAGGAGCCGATCGACCAGCCGTACGGCATCCGCGACTGCGCGTTCCGGGATCCGGCCGGGAACCACGTCCGGATCAACCAGGCCTCCTGAAACGACTTTGGAGAACAAGGACATGAGCCGCGACGAGCACGTTGCCGACAGCCACGACATGATCCGGGTCACCGGGGCGCGGGTGAACAACCTGAAGGACGTCAGCGTCGAGATCCCGAAGCGCCGGCTGACGGCGTTCACCGGGGTGTCCGGCTCGGGCAAGAGCTCGCTGGTGTTCGGCACCATCGCGGCCGAGTCGCAGCGGCTGATCAACGAGACTTACAGCGCGTTCGTCCAGGGCTTCATGCCGACACTGGCCCGCCCGGAGGTCGACGTACTCGACGGCCTGACCACCGCGATCCTCGTCGACCAGGAGCGGATGGGAGCCAACCCGCGCTCCACCGTCGGTACTGCGACCGACGCGAACGCGATGCTGCGGATCCTGTTCAGCCGGATCGCGAAGCCGCACGTCGGCCCGCCCACGGCGTACTCCTTCAACGTGCCGAAGCGGACCGCGACCGGCTCGATGACGGCCGACAAGGGCGCCGGCGAGAAGAAGGTCGTCCGCGAACAGGTGTACGCCGGCGGCATGTGCCCGCGGTGCGAGGGCATGGGCGCGGTGACCGACTTCGACCTGACCGCGCTGTACGACGAGAACAAGTCGCTGAACGAGGGCGCGCTGACGATCCCCGGCTACAGCATGGAAGGCTGGTACGGCCGGATCTTCCGCGGCTCCGGGTACTTCAACCCGGACAAGCCGATCAAGAAGTACACCAAGAAGGAACTGCACGACCTGCTCCACCGGGAGGCGACCAAGATCAAGGTCGAGGGCATCAACCTCACCTACCTCGGTTTGATCCCGGCGATCCAGCGGTCGATGCTGTCCAAGGACGTCGACGCGATGCAGCCGCACATCCGCGCGTTCGTGGAGCGGGCGGTGACGTTCACGACCTGCCCGGACTGCGAGGGCACCCGGCTCGGCGCGGAGGCGCGGTCGTCGAAGATCAAGGGCAAGAACATCGCGGACCTGTGCGCGATGCAGATCACCGACCTGGCCGCCTGGATCCGCGACGTGAAGGAGCCGTCGGTCGCGCCGCTGCTCAACGCGCTCAGCGACGCGCTCGACGCGTTCGTCGACATCGGGCTCGGGTACCTGTCGCTGGAGCGGCCCGCAGGCACGTTGTCCGGCGGCGAGGCGCAGCGGACCAAGATGATTCGCCACCTCGGGTCGTCGCTGACCGACGTCACCTACGTCTTCGACGAGCCGACCATCGGTCTGCACCCGCACGACATCCAGCGGATGAACGACCTGCTCCTGCAGCTGCGCGACAAGGGCAACACCGTGCTGGTCGTGGAGCACAAGCCGGAGACGATCGCGATCGCCGACCACGTCATCGACCTCGGCCCGGGAGCCGGTTCCGGTGGTGGCGAGATCGTGTTCGAGGGCCCGCTCGACAAGCTCCGGACGAGCGGGACGCTGACTGGACGGCACCTGGACTTCCGGGTGTCGGTGAAGCCATCGGTGCGTTCGGCGTCGGGCGCGCTCGAGGTTCGTAGCGCCTCGACGAACAACCTGCAGGACGTGGATGTCGACGTACCGCTCGGTGTGCTGGTCGTGGTGACCGGCGTGGCCGGATCCGGCAAGAGCTCGCTGATCCGCGGCTCGATCGCCGATCGCGAAGGCGTGGTGGCGATCGACCAGGGCGCGATCCGCGGATCCCGGCGGAGCAACCCGGCAACGTACACGGGGCTGCTGGAGCCGATCCGCAAGGCGTTCGCGAAGGCCAACGGGGTGAAGCCGGCGCTGTTCAGCGCGAACTCCGAGGGTGCTTGCCCGGCCTGCAAGGGCGCGGGCGTGATCTACACCGAGCTCGGCGTGATGGCGACGGTCGAGTCTCCTTGCGAGGAGTGCGAGGGGAAGCGGTTCCAGGCCGCCGTACTGGAGTACACCTTCGGTGGGAAGAACATCGCGGAGGTGCTCGCGATGTCGGTGTCGGAGGCGCTCGCCTACTTCGCCGACGGCGAGGCTGCTACTCCGGCCGCGGAGAAGATCCTCGAGCGGCTCGCGGATGTCGGACTCGGGTACCTGTCGCTCGGACAGCCGCTGACCACCCTCTCCGGCGGCGAGCGGCAGCGGCTGAAGCTGGCGACGCACATGGGGGAGAAGGGCGGGATCCTCGTCCTCGACGAGCCGACGACCGGCCTGCACCTTGCCGATGTCGAGCAGCTGCTCGGCCTGCTGGACCGCCTGGTCGACGCCGGCAAGTCCGTCATCGTCATCGAACACCACCAGGCCGTCATGGCCCACGCCGACTGGATCATCGACCTCGGGCCCGGCGCCGGTCACGACGGCGGCAAGATCGTCTTCGAAGGCACCCCGGCGCAGCTGATCACCAAACCGAAGACGCTGACCGGGAAGCATCTCGCGGAGTACGTCAGCTAACCGGTCAGGAATCAAGAAGCACCGGGGGGTCGGCGCGACTAGCGTGACAGTCAGTAAACAAACCCCGAGTTTGGAGAAGCTGAAATGACTTCCACGCAAGGCGTCAAGACGATCCTGCACCCGGTCACCGACCTCGAGAAGGCCAAGCCGGTGTACGCCGCGCTGCTCGGTCTGGAGCCGATGGCCGACTCGCCGTACTACGTCGGGTTCGAGGCCGAGGGTCAGCAGATCGGACTGGTGCCGAACAGCGACATGACCTCGCCGACCGCGTACTGGCACGTCACGGACATCGAGGCCAAGATCGCCGAGATCACCGCCGCCGGCGGCACCCTCAAGGACGCCCCCAAGGACGTCGGAGGCGGCCGCCTGGTCGCCACGCTGACCGATCCTGACGGCAACATCCTGGGCATCCTGCAAGACCCGTCCTGATCACGCTCTGTCACCGCAGCGGAGAGGCGGCACCCGCCGCCTCTCCCGTGGAAAGGATGCCCCCACCATGTGCGTGATCCCGAGGATCTACGTCGCGGCGATCTACGGCGAACCCCAGCAACAGGACACCCCCGCCCTACCCGAGGACACCGACCTCGGCCCAGCCGACGACCAAACCACGGAACCGATCCTCGTTGGCGCGGGCTGCCTCTAAGCTCGCTCGCATGATCGCCCAGCTCCAGGTCAATCTGTTCTGTGCGGACGTCGATGCGTGCCTGGCGTTCTACACCCGCCTCGGTCTCGCCGAAGCCTTCCGAGCTCCGGCAACCGGTCCCATTCAGCACGTCGAGGTCGAAGCCGCCGGTATCCGGATCGGCCTCACCTCAGCCCAGGTCGCCAACGAGCTCGTCGACCTGGGCGTTGCCGCGTCCAGCACGCCGTCGACCGAGATCGTCTTCTGGTGCGACGACGTCGCCACCTTCTACGACCACGCATTGGCGGCCGGCGCGGCTCCCGTCGTACCGCCAACCGATTCGCCCGACGGCCGGCTCCGCTTCGCTTGGGTTCGTGACCCCGACGCTCACCAGGTAAAACTCGTGCAGAATCGGTGACGGGTTTGGGGCATGATCTGGTGCATGCCTGGTTCCGGGGTTCGGCACGTGTTGTTCGATGCTGATGGCGTGCTGCAGGATCTGCCGGGCGGTTGGTATGCGGCGATGGAGCCGTACGTCGGGGATCGCGCTCGCGAATTCCTGCACGAGACCTGGTCCGACGAGCTGCCGATGCTCGCCGGCCGCGGCGACTACCTGCCGGTCCTCGAAGCCTCCTTGGTGCGGTACGGCGTGAGCAGACCGGCGACCGAGGTGTACGACGCCGTGTGGAAGAACATCGTCCTCATCGAGGAGTCGCTCGACATCGTGCGGACGCTGAAGCGCAGCGGGTACGGCGTACACCTCGGCACCAATCAGGAGTCCTACCGAGGCGCGCACATGCGCACGGTCCTCGGGTACGACGACCTGTTCGACGTCAGCTGCTACTCGTACGACCTCGGCGTGGCCAAACCGGACCCGGCGTTCTTCACCAGGGCCGCCGACCGCATCGGCGCGGACCCGTCGACGATCCTGTTCATCGACGACACCGCCCGCAACATCACCGGCGCCCGCACCGCCGGCCTCCCCGCCGAACAATGGGATTTCACCCAGGGTCACGACGCCCTGCACGCCCTCCTGACCAAACACGGAGTCGCCGCCTAGTCAGAATTCGGCGACGACCTCCACCGAAATGTTGCCCTCGACGGCCCGTGAGTACGGGCAGATGGAGTTCGCTGCCTCGAGCAACTTCTGACCGGCTGCGCCGCGGAGATGGTCGGGCAGCTCGACCCGCAGTACGGCCGCCAGAGTGAACCTTCCGTCGGCGGGGACCAGGCTCACCTCGGCGGTGACCGCGACGTCCTTCGCGTCCAGGTTGCGGCGCTCGGCGATGCGGTCGAGCGTAGTGGAGAAACAGGCCGCCCAGCCCGCGGCGAAGAGTTGCTCGGGGTTGAGGCCGTCGCCGGTTCCGCCCATCTCCTTCGGGAAGGCGAGCTGGACATCCAGCTGGCCATCGGCGGTGACGGCACGGGCCTCGCGGCCGGACGAGGTGGCAACGGCTGTGTACGTCGGTTCCATGGTGATCGCCTCTCTCGATGAACTGAGGTCAACGATCGGCGGCGCCGGGGGAGAGGTTCAATTACCTCCTTGGTGCAGTTACCTCGTTGGTAATGGCTGCCGGTCCGCGTCCCGCCGTACGCTGACCTGGTTATGACCGTCCTGGAGGAGCCACAGACCGCCGGCGAGCTGCTGCGGTTCTGGCGGATGCACCGGCGACTGAGCCAACTCGAGTTGGCTCTGGACGCGGAGGTGTCGACGAAGCACCTGAGCTTCGTCGAGACAGGCCGTGCGCAGCCGAGTCGACAGCTGCTGGTCCATCTCTCGAACCATCTCGATCTGCCGCTGGCCGAGCGCAACCGGCTGCTGCTGGCCGCTGGGTTCGCCCCGATCTACCTCGACCAGCCGTACGACGCCGACGCGATGTCGCCGCTGCGCGAATCCCTGCGGCGACTGCTCGACGCCCACATGCCCAACCCGGCCCTCATCGTCGACGGCTTGTGGAACCTGATCGACGCCAACGCCGCTGCCTCGCTGCTCTGGGCGGGTGTGGATCCCGGCCTCCTGAAGCCGCCGATGAACATGCTGCGCCTCTCGGTGCACCCGGGCGGGCTGCCGAGCATCTCTTCCATGACCGCCGCGTGCAGTCTGCCGCTCATCCATCAACTCAAGCGCCGCAGCCGTCACACCGCCGACGAGGCCCTGGCCGGCCTGCTCGAAGAAGTCGAGCCCTATCTACCTGACCAACCGCCGACAGCTGCGGCGCAGCAGCCCATGGTCACCCTCGACCTCCACACCCGCCTCGGCAAGGTCCGCTTGTTCACCCTGATCGCCACGATCGGCGCCCCACTCGAGGTAACAGCCGCCAGCCTCGCGATCGAGACGTTCCTCCCTGCCGACTCCACCAGCGCCGAGCGCCTGCAGCAACTCGCCGGCTAAACGGTCGCCGGTGGTTGCTGGAGAAGCTGCCTGGAGGACTCGAAGCCGAGCCGCTCGTAGACCGGCACGGCCTTGCGGCCGGAGTGGACTGTCACGCGGAGAGCGCCGAGGCGCAGGGCGTGTTCCGTCGCGGCCTCCACGAGTGCCGACCCGATTCCGTGGCCGCGTACGTCCGGCGTGACGTAGACGCTCTGGATATCCGCGGACATCCGAGTCGTCGTACCAGGTCTCGGTACCCGAGGAACCAGCGCAACCCACGCCATACCGACGAGCTCAGCGCCATCGAGGCGCGCCACGTACGCAACATGGGTGCCGTCGCGTGCGGCCCACCACTGCTCGAGCTCGACCGCGAACTCATCAAGCGACCGCTGCGCCGGCTCCTCGTCGCTGTTGTGCATCCACAACAATCGGGCCAGCCCCACAACGTCGTCCCCAGTAGCCTCGCTGATCCGCACGGCCCAAGTCTCTCATTTCCCCTTCGCCGCAAGCCGGATGGCCGAGATCAGGAAGAAGATGCCGCCGAGGATCGCGTACCCCGCGATCGTGCTGAGTGACGCCTTCGCCCCGCCCGCCATCACGATGAAGCTGCTGCCGGCGATGACCGAGATGCCACCGCTGAGGATCATCGCCGATTGACCACCGAGCCGGTAGCGCAGGATCGCGACGATCAACTGGACGATGCCCGCGGTGATCGCCCAGGCGCCCCACACCCGCAGCACACTCGGGATGCCGGACGCAGCCGCGACCGCCAACCCGATGGCGGTGAGCAGACTCAGCGCCATGTTGACGTACAGCGGCGACTTCGGGCGGCTGGTGCCCGAGGAACGGAAGTCGATCACGGCCGCGGCCACATCGAACAGCGGGTAGATGAGTAGCAGGGCGACCGTTGCCGGATTGATCGTCTTGGCGATCGCCAGCATCAGGATCGCCCAGACGACCGCGAACCCGAAGCGGACGAAGTACAGGCTGCGCAGCGTCTTGGTGCTGCCGGCGGCACCAAGCACGGATGTTGTGGACATCAGATACCTCTCATAAGACAGAACGATCGGTCTCTTTGACCTTCGCACCAGACGTGCGCCACTGTCAAGACCGATCGTTCTGTCTGCTAGTCTCGGGCAAGTACCCCGGAAGATGGGAAGCGGTATGTCGGAAGCGCGGGCTCGACTGCTCAGCACGGCCACTGGGCTCTTCTACGCCGACGGCATTCACGCCGTGGGTGTCGACCGCGTCATCGCCGAGGCGAAGGTGACGCGAGCCACGCTGTACCGGCATTTCCCGAGCAAGGACGACCTGATCGTCGCGTACCTGACGCAAGCCGACGAGGCGATCCGCGCGCAGGTGGAGGCGGCGCGGACTCAGGACGGCGCGAGCGCCGACGACATCATCCGCGCCGTCGGCCGGTCCATCGCCGACGACATCCGCAGTGACGGGTTCCGGGGTTGTGCGTTCCTCAACGCCGCCGCGGAGTACCCGGATCCGGCCTTTCCGATCCACCAGGCCGTTCTCAGGCATCGGCAGTGGTTCCTGGCGACGATGACCGAGCTGTTCGAAGGCATCGGGAAGATCGACGCGGAGCCCGCCGCCCGGCACTTCGTCATGCTGCGCGACGGCGCCATGGCAGCCGGCTGCCTGACGGACCCGAAGCCCGTCTGCGACACGTTCCTCCGCGGGATCGACGGCCTGCTGACCTACCGCAGCCGGGACGAGTCCGTCTCTTCCCATTGACGCATGCCCATATGGGCATATGATGGTGGCATGGCACGAGCAGCGACGACCTCGGACGTCTTCAACGCGATCGCCGAGCCACAGCGCCGGGACATTCTGGTGCTGCTGCGGGCGGGGGAGCGGCCGGTGACCGACCTGGCCCAAGAGCTGGGGATGACCCAGCCGGGGGCGTCCAAACATCTGCGGGTGCTCCGCGAGGTCGGGCTGGTGCGGGACCGCAAGGCCGGCAAGCAGCGCCTGTACGGCCTTGATGCCCGCGGGCTCCGATCGGTCCACGAATGGACCGGCGGATTCGAGCAGTTCTGGAGCGAGAGCTTCGACCGGCTGGACGCCTACGTGCAGGAGCTGAAGCAGACACGGCTGGAGGAGAGCTGATGAGCGTGACGGCCGACCGGGAGATCGTCATCTCCCGAGTCATCGACGCTCCGCGGGAGCTGGTGTTCGAGGCGTTCACCGAGGTCCGGCACCTGTCGCGGTGGTGGGGTCCGGAGGGTTTCACCACGACCACGCGGTCGTTCGAGTTCCGCGTCGGCGGCGAGTGGGTCTTCGTGATGCACGGACCCGACGGGACGAAGTACGCCGAATGGATCTCCTGGATCGAGATCGCGCCGCCGGAGCGGATCGCGCTGCGGCACGGTGAGTCCCGCGACGACCCGAACACCTTCGAGTCGGTCCTGACGTTCGCGCCGGACGGTGCGGCGACCCGGCTCGAGATGCGCACGGTGTTCCGCACCAAGGAGTTGCGCGACGAGGCGGCCGAGAAGTACCACGCGATCGAGGCCGGCCGGCAGACCCTGAACAACCTGGCGGCGTACGTCGCCGGGATCACGCAGAACAAGGAGGGCCGCTGATGGCCGGGAAAGTGTTCTTCGGTGTGTCGATGTCGCTGGACGGGTTCATCGCGCCCGAGTCGCTGGGGGAGTTGATGGGGCAGCAGTGGATGGAACTGCAGGCGTGGGTCTTCCCGCTGCGGTTCTTCCGCGAGAACCTGAAACTGGGCGAAGGCGGCGAGGAAGGCCGCAACAACGACATCGCGCGGGAGACGTTCGAGCGCACCGGTGCGAGCGTGATGGGCAAGCGGATGTTCGACGCCGGCGAGCAGATGTGGCCGGAGGAAGCGCCGTTCCACACGCCGGTCTACGTCGTGACGCACGAGAAGCGGGACCCCTGGGAGCGTCCGGGCGGGACAACCTTCCACTTCGTCAACGACGGCATCGAGACCGCGCTCGACCTGGCCCGCGACGCTGCCGGTGACCGGGACGTCCGCATCGCCGGCGGCGGCTCGACGATCCTGGAGTACCTCAACGCCGGCCTCATCGACGAGTTCACGATCGCGCTGTCGCCCGTGCTGCTCGGTGCCGGAGTCCGCCTGTTCGAGGGCGTCGATGCGACCCGCGTCGCGCTGCAGCAAGTCCACGCGGAGTCCACCCCGGAAGTGACACACCTGACCTACACCGTCCGGGAACGCTGATGCCTGGCGCGGCAAACTAATCGGCGAATGCGCTCGTCGAAGGGGGAAATGCGAGCTGATCGACAGAAGGAGCGCTTGGTGCCGACCATGGATTACGACGAGTTCGCTGAGGCGTACTCCGCGGACAACGAGGTCAACCTGCTCAACGGCCACTACGAACGGCCGGCGATGGTCGGCCTTGCTGGTGACGTGGAGGGCCGTCGCATCCTCGACGTCGGCTGTGGCTCCGGTCCGCTGACGGCGGCGCTCCGTGACAGAGGCGCGATCATGACCGGCTTCGACCTGAGCGCGGGAATGATCGAACTGGCCCGGCGAAGGCTGGGGGAGGACGCCGACCTGAGCGTCGCCGACCTGGCCAAGCCGCTCTCCTACGCCGACGCCGCATTCGATGACGTCGTCGCCTCGCTCGTCCTGCACTATCTGGAGGACTGGACCGAGCCGCTCGCAGAGCTCCGCCGGGTGCTGAAGCCGGGCGGACGGCTCATCCTGTCGGTGAACCACCCGATCCTGTACACGGCCTTGAATCCCGATGGCGAATACTTCGACGTCACCGCCTTCTCCTACGACGCCGAGCACGCCGGCCGCACAGTCGTCTACACGAACTGGCATCGGCCGCTGCAGGCGATGAACGACGCATTCACGGCGGCAGGTTTCCGGATCTCGGTCATCAGCGAACCACCGATCGACCCGGACACGCCGATCGAACTGCTCCCGCAGGAACTGAAGGATCGGAAGCAGCCGGCCAGGTTCATCAGCTTCATCTTCTTCGTCCTCGAGGCCTGCTGACCCCGGCTGAACAGGCCCTTCCCAAGGCGCCGATAACGAACATTATGTCAACTACTAGCTGATCAGCGAGACTTGCCTGATGGTCACAACCCCTCGCCCGGTCATCGACTCGGTGGTGCGGTCCGTGTGCGGCCGCGACGTCGAGCGTCTTGTTCCGCTCGCCGGTGGCGGGATGAACGAGACGTACTGCGCTGAGCTTGCCGGCGATGTCGCTGTCGTCGTCCGGATCGCGCGTCAGGATGTGCCGTGGTTCATCGACGAGGCAGATCTGATAACGCAGGCGCGATCTATAGGCGTGCCGACAGCGCAGGTGCTCGGCCTGGAGCATCTGGATCAGGACGGTGAGCTGCTCTCTTTCTCGATCCAGGAGTTCCTGCCGGGCCGTTCGCTCGAGGATCTCGTCGGCGAGCTGCCTGCCGCTGATCTCGAGCGGCTGGTCGTGGATGCCGGTGAGATCCTGGCGCGGATTCACAGCGTTGTCCTGGACGATCAGCCTGGCATCCGGCACGAACTGCAGTTGCCCGGCGAGCACGAAGTCGCCCGGGTCGCACACATCGTCGGGGAGATGCTCGGTCCGGCGGAGGCGGCGGTCGTCGAACGTGGTGCTGACGTCCTGCGCGAAGAGCTGACGACCCGTGCGGCTCCCCCGGTCTCACTCGTTCACGGCGACTTCTGCCCGAAGAACATCCTGATCCACGATGGGACGGTCGTCGGGTTCATCGACTGGGAGTTCGCCGGCGCGGCGGCACCGGCGTACGACTTCGCCCAGTGGGAGGTGGATGCCGGCGACCCGTTGCCTGACCGATTGGACCTGGTACGCCGCGGGTATGCGCGGGTCGCTGATCCCGAGTCGGCCGATGCGGGCTGGACGCCGGCCTTCGCGATCGAGTGGGCACTCGAAAAGCTCGGCTGGAGGAACCCGGCTTCACCGGCGCAGTTCCGACGTTGCCTGGACGTGATTGCCCGCTACGCCGGCGGTTAGCGGCTGGCGGTCAGGAGGTAGGTGCCTGGGATGTGCATCGCCTGCTCCCCCAGGCCTGGATACATTTCCGATTCGGCATACTCCTGGAGAGAGCGAAGGGTCAGGCCGGCCGCGAGCACTCCGGTGACGATGCTGCTGATGCTCCAGACGAAGCTACGGTGCGGAACATCGGGAGTGCCGATCGTCTGGGTGATCTGCGGAGCTTTCAGTGGGTCTGCGTACCCGTCGCGACCATTATCGAAGTAGTCCCCGTTGACGGAGAGTGCGTTTTCTCCGCGCACCGTCAGAATCTCCCACAGTGGATGATGCTCGCTGATCACCAATACACCACCGGGATTCAGGCGATCGGCGACCAGTTGCATCCATTCGGTGATGTCAGGCACCCAGCAAATGCCGCCCCAGGAAATGTAAATTACATCGAATCCAGTGATCTCCGGGTCAAGCCTCGTCATGTCCTGCTCGATGAACGCGACGTCCACACCCAGCGCTTCAGCCTTCGCGCGGCCTGTCATCAGGTGCGCCGGCGCAATATCCACTGCTGTTACAGCTGCGCCGCGTTGCGCGAACATCAACGCCTCATCGCCCACGGAACACGCGAGTTGCAATACCCGGCGGCCGTGCACATCCCCGACGGCGGCAAGCTCGTCCTCCGTCAGCGCAGTTCCGCCGTTGAGGAAGAACTCCACTGGCTCACCGTGACGATGTGGCGCCAATTGTTCCCAATACGCACGGTTCTGGCTCACAATCTGTGAGTCACTCCCCCGCCGCTCTGAATTCGTCATGACAGGGGCAGGTACTTTCCGCAGGCTTCGATGTTGTGGAGTTGTATGTCGTCGCGGCGTCGCTGTTCCCAGTTGTCCCTGGTCAGTCGCCACCGGTTGAGCACAGCGGGTTCGCCTTGCCGGGTGTCCCAGTCCGAACCGTTGGGCTCGTAGCCGAGAGCACGCGAGATCGCGTTGGAGGAATGGTTGTCCACAAAGGCATCGCTGCCGGCTTCTTTCGCTGCGAGCCCGGCGAATCCGAGGTGCAGGATCGCTGCCCGCATCTCGTGCCCGAGCCCGCGGCCGCGCTGATCGCTGGACAGCCACGAGAAGCTCGTGACCGTTCCGAAGGTGGAGAAATTGACCCCGATGAGATCCTGCATCCCGACCGCCTGGCCGTCCACGACAACCACGAAGTACAGCCGCCAGCGCTCGGGCTCGACAGTCCCGCGGCCACGCCAGATCGACCGCCTCCACTTGGCCACCCGTAGGTCAGGATCCGGCTCGTACAGCGAGATCGGGTCGTCGTACGGCGGCGGCTCGGCGTCCGTCTTGCCGGCCCGCACCACCTCCGCGAGCTCGTCCAGCAACCCGTCCGTAGCCCCACGCAACTCCAGCCTCGGCGTCGTAACCCGCACATCGAGCAGCGGATAGCCCGTCATGTTCCAGCACTCCTACGGTCCCTGACGCCGAGCTCGGTCATGGCGGGCAACGTACCAAGGAGCGGGCTCTGGCTGTACTGGAATTTCTTCGAAGAGGTTTGTCGGATTGGGGTGGAGGTGTTCGTGGAAGGGGTGAGCGGGCGCCTTGCCGGGGAGCTCACAGGTGAAGGAGCTGGTGCTGGATGCGGTACCTCATTTCTGTGATCGATGGGGACGACGGACCGGAGACGGCCGATGAGTTGGGTGCTGTTGACGCATTCAACGTGCGGCTCGAGGCCGACGGGTACTGGGTGTTCGTCGGCGGCCTGGACTCCCCCGCGACTGCGGCCGTCGTCGACAACCGGGGTGCGGAGGCGATCATCACCGATGGGCCCTTCCTGGAGTCGAAGGAGTATCTCGGCGGGCTCTGGATCATCGAGGCCCCGGACCTGGACGTCGCGCTCAAGCTCGCCACGGAGGCGTCGAAGGTCTGCAACCGCAAGCTCGAGATACGGCCGTTCGCCGACGATTGATCGGCTCCCGGGACGGGATACCGTTACTGGCGGCCGGCAGTCCGCGGACCGGAAAGCAGAAGTAACCGGAGGAGATGATCAGAGATGCAGTTCCTGGTTTCTGTGCTCGACGACAAGACCAATTCCGCCACGCCGGAAGAGATGACTGCCATCACGGCATTCAACGAACGGATCATGGCCGACGGCAACTGGGTGTTCGCCGGCGGTCTGGCGGCGCCGGATGCCGCCACTGTCGTGGACAATCGCGACGGCGGTGCCATCTTCACCGACGGGCCGTATCTGGAGTCGAAGGAATACATCGCCGGTCTCTGGATCATGGAGGCTGCCGACCTGGACGCGGCGCGCAAGCTCGTGGTCGAGGCGTCGAAGGCCTGCAACCGCCGGCTCGAGGTGCGGCCGTTCCTGTGAGCGATGTCGAGGAGACGATCACCCGGGTCCACCACGAGGAGTGGGCGCGGGTGATCGCGTCCCTGACCAGGCGGTTCGGCGATCTGGACATCGCCGAGGAATCCGCGGCCGAGGCGTTCGCGACAGCCGTCGAACGCTGGCCGGACGACGGCGTACCCCCGAATCCCGGCGCCTGGCTGACCACGACCGCCAACCGCAAGGCCATCGACCGGCTCCGGCGCGAGAACAAGCGCGACGACAAACATAAGGAGGCTCAGATGGCGTACGACGACCCGCCCGAGCCTCTCGGCGTCATCGACGACGAGCGCCTGCGGCTGATCTTCACCTGCTGCCACCCGGCGCTCGCGATGGAGACCCGGGTGGCGCTGACGCTGCGGATGGTCGGCGGGCTGACCGTGCCCGAGATCGCCCGCGCGTTCCTGGTCCAGGAGACCGCGATGGGGCAGCGGATCACCCGCGCGAAGGCCAAGATCAAGGCGGCGCGCATCCCGTACCGCGTCCCGGCCGGCGACGATCTCCCCCAGCGCGTGTCCGGCGTACTCGCGGTCCTGTTCATCGTCTTCAACGAGGGCTACCTGGCGACCAGCGCCGACACGGACCCGGTCCGTCACGAGCTGACCGCCGAGGCGATCCGGCTCGCGCGCCTGATTCGCGCCCTGCTGCCGACCGACGGCGAGGTGGTCGGGTTGCTGGCGTTGATGCTGATGACCGAGGCACGCCGTACGGCGCGGGTGTCGTCGACCGGAGAGCTGGTCGCCCTCGATCAGCAGGACCGTGGGTCGTGGGATGCCGCTCTGATCGCCGAAGGTCATCGATTGGTGCGCGAGCGTCTCGCCGCTGGGATGCCTCCTGGGCGGTACCAGATCCTGGCAGCGATCAACGCCGTCCATACCTCCGCCCGCGACGTCCGCGACACCGACTGGTCGCAGGTCGTTGCCCTCTACAACCAACTCGTCCGGGTCGACCCCTCGCCGATCGTCGCTCTCAACCGGGCGATCGCGGTCGCCGAGCTCGACGGTCCGGAGGTGGCGTTGGCGACCGTCGACGAACTCGAGGACAGCCTCGCCGGGTATCACGCCTACCACGCGACCCGGGCCGACCTGTTGCGCCGGCTCGGCCACAGTCAGCAGTCGCGCGCGGCGTACGACAAGGCCATCGAGCTGGCCGGCAACACGGCCGAGACGGCCTACCTCACCCGCCGCCGCGACCAGCTCGGGTAGTCAGTTCCGGCCGAACCGGGCCAGGCAGTGCCAGACCTGTTTGATGGATTGAGCGGGGTGTACACCGGACCGGGCAGCATGACCTAGCACTTCAGGCGTCAGCTCCGAGCCGAGCGACCGGGCCAGGTCGACAATGTGCTGACCGCGGTACGTCGGATCGAAATCGGCCGGTGCGGCGCGGAATCCCGGGTGGTACTCGACGGGGCAACCGAGCGCGTGTGCGGCCTCCTCGACGCGTGTGCCGATGAACGACGGATCGAGGACCACGGCGTCCACGTCGGTGTCGAGGCGTACGTCGCCGTGAACGTGGGCTTCGACGTACTCGTCGAGATCATCGGAGCCGGAGTCGTCGGCTAGTTGGCACAACTGCGGCAGGAAGCTCTGGTCGCCGAAGTGTTCCGGGGCGCGCGCGGAATCCGGGAAGCAGAACGTCGACCGGTCCACCGCCTCCGGTTTCAACCGAAAGTACGACGACCCGAACCGGATCCCGCCGCCGTACGGATCGCTCCGCCGATTCCACACCCCGTAGACAGGACGAGTCGCTTCGGGTTGTTCGTCGTACCGCCGGGAGAACAGCCGACTCTCCCAGCGCCATCTGTCCCCACCCGGGAACGCCGTCAGCCCACCATTGGAGATCCCGGTCGCGAACTGCGACCGATAGAACCCGTCCGCCGCCATGGACTCGACCACCAGCTGTCCTTGGTGCGGCCAGTTGGGGTGGAACTGCAGGGTGATCATCGGCGGTCTCTCAAGGTCGTCAAGGGGCTGGACGTGTAGCTTGCAACATCTATGGACTCTCCGTACGACGTGATCATTGCCGGGTGTGGGCCGACCGGCGCGATGCTCGCCGCCGAACTGCGGCTGCACGAGGTGCGGGTGCTCGTTCTCGAGAAGGAAACCGAGCCTGTCTCGTTCGTCCGCATCGTCGGTCTGCATATTCGCAGTCTCGAGCTGATGGCGATGCGCGGACTGCTGGATCGCTTGCTCGAACGCGGACGACGGCGTCCGGCCGGCGGATTCTTCGCCGCCATCGACAAACTCGCGCCAGCGGGACTGGACTCCGCGCACGCGTATCTGCTCGGTATTCCGCAGCCGGTCATCGTTCAGCAGCTCGAGGAACACGCGATCGAGCTGGGGGCGGAGGTTCGGCACGGTTCTGCGGTGGCCGGGTTCGAGCAGGACGACGACGGTGTGACCGTCGAGCTGTCCGGCGGCGAGGAGGTTCGGGCGCGCTATCTCGTCGGGTGCGACGGCGCGCGCAGTACGGTGCGCAAGCTGAGCGGCGTCGGCTTCCCGGGCGAGCCTTCGCGGAACGAGACGCTGATGGGCGAGCTGGAAGTGGCGGCGCCGCGGGAGGAGATCGCCGCCAAGGTGACCGAGGTCCGCGAGACCAACAAGATCTTCAGCCTCGTACCGTTCGGCGAAGGCATCTACCGTGTCGTGGTCCCGGTCGCGGGAGTCAGCGCGGAGCCGCCCACGCTGGAGGATTTCAAGCGGCAGCTCCGCGCCACCGCCGGTACTGATTTCGGCGTGCATTCGCCGCGGTGGCTGTCCCGCTTCGGGGATACCACGCGGCTGGCCGAGCGTTATCGGGTCGGGCGGGTGCTGCTCGCCGGCGATGCGGCGCACATCCATCCGCCCACCGGCGGGCACGGCCTGAACCTGGGTCTGCAGGACGCGTTCAATCTCGGCTGGAAACTGGCCGCACAGATCCGCGGCTGGGCGCCGGAGACCCTGCTGGACACCTACGAGACCGAGCGTCATCCGGTCGCTGCGGACGTGCTGGACAACACCCGCGCGCAGATGGAGTTGCTGTCCACCGAACCAGGCCCGCAGGCCGTCCGCAGGCTGCTCACCGAGCTCATGGACCTCGATCAGGTGAACCGCTACCTGATCGAGAAGATCACCGCGATCAGCATCCGCTACGACTTCGGCGACGGCCCCGATCTGCTCGGCCGCCGCCTGCGCGACCTCGACGTACAGCAAGGCCGCCTCTACGATCTGCTGCATCGTGGCCGCGGGCTGCTGCTCGACCGCACCGAACGCCTGACCGTTGACGGCTGGTCAGACCGGGTCGACTACGTCGCGGATCCCATTGCGGTGCTCGACGTTCCGTGTGTCCTGCTGCGGCCCGACGGTCACGTCGCCTGGATCGGCGACGACCAGCAGGACCTCGACAACCACCTCACCCGCTGGTTCGGCAAACCCTGATTCATCACAGCGGTCCCGTCACGGGTCGATCGCAGTTCGGTGCCGGTGTTCGGCGATCGCTCGGGAGCCCCGGCGGTACAGGAACACCGACCTCATGTGACGGGTTGCGCGCAGTCCCCTGTGGTTCAGACGTTGATGTTGAAGCCCAGGTCCAGGTCGGAGGCCGGGTGGCCGCCGCGGAGACCCCAGTTCTGGGTGGGGTGGTCGCGGACCAGGATCGTCACGTGATCCGGCGGGATGTTGAAGGGCTTCAGGTTGGCGATGATCTCCGTGTAGAGGATGCGCTTGGCCTCGAGTGACCGGCCGGCGAAGCAGTCGATGGTGACGAGGGTGAAGTACTCCGGCTGGGTCAACCGCGGCGAGCAGGCGAAGCGGTGTGGGGCATGGACGACGAGGCGCACATCCTTGTCCTGCGGCGGAATCTGGAACGCGGTAACCACCGCCTCATGCACCGCATCGATCAGGGCAACTTCCTCCGCCTCGGAGTACTCCCGGCGTACCTCGATCTGCGTGGTTGGCATGCGGCCGATCCTTTCACGAGAGCTAGTTGAGGTGGGCGACGAGGCGGGTTAGGCCTAGGAGGGTTCCTTGGTCGGATTCGAGCATTTGTTCGTCGGGTTCGTAGCCGCGGCCTACCTGGGCGCAGGTCTTCAGCCAGAGGAGCCAGTCGGCCCAGCCGTTCGGGAGGAAGTCGGCGGTTTCGACGGTGACCAGGTTCGTGCGTTCCCACAGTTGGCGCCACCAGTCCGGCGGCAGCCAGGTGCACAGGTCCGGCCCCCAGCGGGTCGCGAGGTACGGCGGTGGCGTGAGTGCGGGCGCCGTACGGATGCCGGGGACGATGACGCCGATCGTGGCGTTCGGGCGGAGGAACTGGGTGACGTAGCCGAGGTAGTCGGCGCCGGTGGCGAAATAGTTGAAGGCCCCGACGCTGACGATCGCGTCGAAGAAGCCGTGCGCGAACGGGAGCTTGTGCGCGTCGGACTGGATCGGGTGAACGCGGTCGGCGGCGCCGGCGTCCTGGATCCGGGCCCAGTTCTCGCTCGGGTCGACCCACAGGTCGGTCGCCCAGACCTCGACGTCGTACTCACGGGCGAAGAAGATCGACGTGAGCGCCGTACCGCAGCCGAGGTCGAGGACCCGCATGCCGGGCTGGAGCGTCATCGTCTGCATCAGGCCTTCCGCGCTCCAGAGTGGATGCGGGCCCATGAGGTTGTCGACGATCCATTGCTGGTCGTAGGTGTTGGACCGCGGATATCGGTCGAGGATGAGCGCTTCGCGCAGGAGTTCGGTGGACATGAGGTGACGATGTCAGTGCGCTCGAGCCGTCACAACGGAGTTTCGCCGAGGGCCTCCGCGATCATGCGGTGACCTTGTTGCTCGAACGGCTCGTCACCGACCTGGTATGCCCAGACGCAGGTGCTGATGGCCTCGCGGACCTGGGCCCGGTGCCAGACGTCCGGCTCGCGTGGGTTGGGGCCGTACCCGTTCAGGAAGGCCGTCTCCAGTTCGGGGTCCGATCGGAACTGCTGGACGGCCAGGCGGGCGAGGTCGGTGTACGCCGGGCGGAGGCCTGCCCGGCCGAAGTCGATCACCCGGATCGTGCCGTTGTCGGTCAGCCAGTTGCGCGGCTGCCAGTCGCCGTGGGTAGGCACGAGGGTCGCCGGTGGTGCCGGCCATCCCGCAACCTCTGCTCGCAGGCGGTCGGCCAGCTCGGGCGCGATCCGGTGCGGTTTGCCGAGGTAGCTGAGCGTTCGCCGATTCTCCGTGGATTCGTAGGCGTCGTCCGGTACGGCGGATTGCCGGTGGAACTCGGCCAGGAGTTCACCGGCCTCGCGGTAGGTCGCCGGAGCCCATTCGGCGGGCGAGCCCTGGACCAACTCGCCCGGCAGGAACCGCGTCAGGACGAGTTTGGCGTCGTCGTCGGCGTGCACGAGCTGGGGCGCCCTCCCCCGCGCGGTCCACGGCGTCAACCAGTTGCGGTGGGCCCGTATCTCGCGGGCGAGGTGGTGGTCGGCCGCGTCGCCGGCCTTCGCGATGTAGCGCTCGCCGTCGTGCCGGAGCTCCAGGACGAGGGTGCCGATGAGACCCCAGCTGTGGTCCTTCACGAGCTCGGCCGACGGCAGCCAGGCGTGCAGAAGTTCTTGCTGTTCGCCGGTGAGTCCCACGTGCGCAGACTAACGCAGAAAGAATGCGGGGAAAGGTGGACGAATGTCCTTCGAGGATTTATCCTGGCCTAATGCAGAATTCACAGGTAAATACCTCTCTACCATTAAACCTATCATCGGGAATTGCGGAACGCAAGCCCGGCGAATTCTGGCAGCTCGGGGACCGTGCGGTCCGGCGGATCGGGTTCGGGACGAAGCGGCTCGCGGGTCGTGACCTCGGCGGTGCGGATCTGCAGGAGCGGGCGGTCGCGCTGCTGCGGCGCGCCGTCGAGCTCGGGGTGAACCATCTCGACACGGCGGCGTTCTATCCGAGCCACGGCAAGGCTGGTGAGACGTCGTTCGAGAGCCTGGACTGGGCGAACGACGTGATCCGCCGGGCGCTCGCGCCGTACCCGGAGGATCTGGTGATCGCGACGAAGGTCGGGCCGACGAACGACGGGCTGGCGCGGCCGGACCAGCTGCCGGCGCTGGTCGAGCGTGATCTGCGGGCGCTCGGCGTGGACGCGCTGGACCTCGTCAATCTGCGACAGCACGGGCTGACGTCGATCGCGGAGCATTTCGGAGTCCTGGCCGAATTGCAGGCGAAGGGCATGATTCGGCACCTGGGTGTGTCGAACGTGCGCGTGCCGCTGCTGCAGGAGGCACTGGAAATTGCGCCGGTGGTCGCGGTGCAGAACAGGTACAGCGTGGGATTCGGGCGGACGAACGACGAGATCCTCGGCGTGTGCGGTGAGCTCGGGATCGCGTTCGTGCCGTTCTTCGCGCTGGCTGCTGCGTCGCGCGAGGCGGGCGGTGTGGCCGATTCCAAGGCCGTGCAGGAGATCGCGGATCGTCATGGCGCGACGGCCGCACAGATTCGCCTGGCGTGGACGCTGAGCCGAGGCCCGCACGTCCTCGCCATCCCGGGCACCTCCAGCCAGAAACACCTGGAGGAGAACCTGATGGCAGGTGACATCACCCTGTCCCCCGCCGACCTCGCCACGCTCGACGCGATCGTCGACTGACCGGCGACGCCGGGGCGGCCCGAGCCGCCCCGGCGTCGCCTAGAAGCTGAGCTCCTCGGCCTTCTGCACCGCCGCGGTGCGGCCGGGGGCTTGGTGGTACTGCCAGTAGAGGTTGGTGTGGGCGATCACCTTGTCAGGGGTGGGAGCGCCGTACTCCGAAAGGTCTTCGGTGGTGTGGGCGTCGCCTACCAGGGTGACGTCGTAGCCGCGGACGAAGGCGCCGTGGATGGTGGAGCGGATGCATTCGTCGGTCTGGGCGCCGGTCACGATCAGGTGGCCGATGCCAGCGCGGGCGAGCACGTCCTCCAGGTCGGTCGCCTCGAACGAGTCGGGGTACCTCTTGTGGACGAGCGCCTCCGAGTCGTCGCGGGACAGCTCAGGCACGAACTGCCACTGCTCGCTGTCCTTCACCAGGTTGTCGCTCGAATGCTGGACCCAGACGACGGGCACGCCGCCGGCGCGCGCCTTGCCGACGACGGTGCTGATGTTCGCCACGATCTCGTCCCGCGCGTGTGCCTCGGCCACGACACCGTTCTGTACGTCGACCACCAAGACGGCCTTGTTCGGCCGATCAGCCAGCGTGGACATGCCCGCCACCTCCCTTTCCCGGATGTACGACGGAACGCTAGACCGGACCGCCGACAGTTTCAGACCCGCAGCCGCAGTCGCACCGTCGGCACGTCGCCGTCGTCGAGATCCTCGGCCCTCCGGACGGACGCCTTCACCGGCAACAGGTACCGCCCGTCCTTGGGGAACATCGACGTGGCCCAGACGCTGCCGCCGATCTCGGCGGTCACCGGGATCATCCCCCACCCGTACGTGACGAAGTTCGACTCGGCCTCGAAGTACGCGCACTCCTCCTCGGGCACGGTGATGAAATACCACGGCGCCGGCCCGCGCCAGTACCAGATCTCACCCGCGAACTCGATGTCGTTCATGCTTCCACCCACTCGTCCAGTGCCCCCAGAAAGTCGTCGAGGAACCCGTACCAAACACAATGCCCGGCGCCACGGACAGCCTGAACCGAGAACCCCATCTTCTCGAGCTCGCGGGCTCGCTCCGTCGACACATACCGGCTCGGCTCGGCTCTGACCACGAGCGACGGAATCGTCGGAGCCGGGACAGTCTGCGCGGTGTAGGAGTGTTGGAGGGCGACGGCGGTGTCGACGTCGAACTTCGCCGCCGCCTCAGCCTCAACTCGGCAGTCCTCCGCGGACCAGCGGGGACGCGTCGCGCGCAGGCGGGACTCCGTGCGCGCGGCGCGGGCTGTCGTGAAGCGTTCGCGGAGTCCCGCAGGTGGTGGATCTGCGCGCGAGCTGTCGAGGGGTACGTCGACGTACACCGCCCGGGCCGGACGCAGTTGGGACAATGAATGGGACAGAACGATGGCGCCGAGCGAGTGGCCGATGGCGAGTGCCGGCTCGTGGTCGACGGACTCGACTACGGCGTCCACGAAGAGGTCCATCGTGGCGTCAGGGGCCGGTGGAGAGTCCCCGTGGCCGGGTAGGTCGAGCGCGATCACCCGGTAGCCGCGCTCCGCGAGCGCAGGACCGAGTTGGTGGTACTGCGTGGCGCTGCCGAGCATGCCGTGGATCAGGACGGCGGTGCGGGGGCCGGAGCCCCACGCCAGAGTGTTCAGGCGCATCAGTCGACGGTGTCGGCGAGCGTGCTGGCTGCGAGTAGGCGTTGTCCCAGGGCCTTGGAGGCGGCTTGGATCTCGGGGCTGCCGAGGATGCGGTACGGCGCGAGGATCGCGGTCAGGTGGGCGGCGTACCAATCGGGTTCGTCGGTGCTGGCGAGGAGGCGGGTGTGCGTGTCGTCGATGGCTTCGAGGCGGCCCATGCTGCGTGGGATCCAGCATGCGGCGTCCGCCCGCGGCGCGTCGATCAGCACCTCGATCGGGTACTTCCACCCCATCGCCAGATGCTCCTCGACCGCGGCCAGTGGATCGAGGTCGGGAGGCGTGAATTCCTCGGCGAGCGGCTCGACCTTCGTGACCTTGTCGACGCGGAGCACCCGTTGGGAGTCCTTGGTGTGCGACCAGCACAGCAGGTACCACCGGCCGCGCCGTACGACGACCGCCCACGGATCGACCTCCATCGGCCACTCGTCGTGGTGGCGGCGGTAGTGGATCCGGACCCGGCGGCAGGCCGTGCTGTACGACACGAGCGCGGCCGTGATCTCGGGCTCCGGCGTACGGACACCCGGATCCGGACCGCGGGCGCTGACTCGCCGGATGGCGTCGGTCGACCGGGCGATCTGCTCGGGCAGCACCCGGATGATCTTGCCGAGCGCGTTCTCGACCGGGTCGGCGGCGCCGCGTGGTCCTTCGAGGACGGCCATCACCAGACCGAGCGCCTCGGTCGTGCTGAACATGAGTGGCGGCAGGCGGAGTCCGCGGCCGACGCGGTAGCCGCCGTACGGGCCGCGGACGGACTCGATCGGGATGTCGGCCTCGCGCAGGATCGCGACGTACCGGCGGGCGGCTCGTTCGGAGACGCCGAGCTTGTCGCCCAGCTGCTCGGCGGTGATGCCGGGGCTGTTCTGGATCAGCTCGAGGACCATCAGGGTCCGGGCCGTCGGGCTCACGTCGTACGCCATCGCTCACCATTCCGGAAGGTATCCGTCCGGAACCGAGGGTAGCGTCCACGGCATGGACAAGGAAAGCGCTGTGGAGCTGCCGGCCGCCGGCGACGAGGTGCAGACGTTGCTCGGTGCATTGGACCGCAACCGGCGCACGTTCGCCTGGAAGTGCTCGGGGCTCGATGCGGCCCAACTGCAGAGTCGGCTGGCTCCGTCGACGATGACGTTGGGCGGACTGATGAAGCACCTCGCCCTGGTCGAGGACGACACGTTCACGAGGCGGCTGTTCGATCGCGAGCTCGGTGAGCCGTGGGCCGCGGTCGACTGGGACTCCGATCCTGACTGGGAGTGGCGGACGGCGGCCTCCGACTCCCCCGAGGAGCTGCTGGCGCTCTGGGAAGCCGCGGTACGGCGTTCGCGTGCGATGGTCGCGGACGTGATGAGCGACGGCGGCCTGGACCGGGTCGGGACCTTCGTCTGGCCGGACGGGCGGTCGACGAATCTGCGCCGGCTGGTCGTCGACCTGATCGAGGAGTACGCGCGGCACACCGGCCACGCGGATCTGATCCGCGAGTCCATCGACGGCCTCGTCGGCGAGGGCGCACCGGCAAACTAAGTGCTCACCTGGTGAGCGGTTTGTCTGCGACGATCGGACCGTGCGAGCGGATCGGTTGGTGGCGGTGCTGTTGCTGATGCAGGCCCGCGGCCGGGTGACCGCCGCGGAGGTCGCGGACGAGCTGGAGATCTCGGTCGCGACCGCGCGGCGGGACCTCGAGGCACTGTCGACGGCCGGCATACCGGTTTATCCACAGCCCGGACGGAACGGCGGCTGGCAGCTGGTGGGCGGGGCCAGGACCGACCTGAGCGGGCTGACGGCCACGGAAGCGCAGGCGCTGTTCCTCCTGGTCGGTCCGGCGGCATCGATCGCGCCGGATGCGAAGGCCGCGCTGCGCAAGCTCGTCGGCGCGCTGCCGGACACGTTCCGCGCGAACGCGCAGGCCGCGGCCGAGGCGGTCGTGATCGATCCGGCGCGCTGGGGCGCGCACCCGAAGGAGCGCCCCGAGCTGGTACGCCGCCTGCAGGACGCCGTCGTACGCCGGAACCGGGTGCGACTGGTCTACTCGGGGCGCGGCCGGGAGACGGCGGAGCGGACGGTCGATCCGCTCGGGCTCGTGGACAAGGACGACGTCTGGTACCTGATCGCCTGGACCGATCGGGGCCAGCGCACCTTCCGGGTCGATCGGGTGGTGAGTGCCGAGACGACGGACGAGTCGTTCGAGCGGCCGGACGGGTTCGAGTTGTCGACCGCGTGGGCCGAGATCGTGGAAAGGATGGAGGAGCGGCGGTCGGGGCTGACGGCAACCGTGCTGATGGACGAGCGGCACGTGTGGGTGATGCAGGACCGGCTCGGCCGCAATTGCGAGGTCGACGGGGCGGACGGTGGACGGGTCCGGTTGCGGATCACGGCACCCACTCCCCTGATGATCGCCCAGGAGCTGGCCGGCTGGGGTGGGTCGATCGAAGTGGTCGACCCGTCGTCGGTCAAGGCCGAACTGGCGCGCCTCGGCCGCGAGCTGACCGATCGCTACAGCGGGATCGTGTAGAGGATGAAGCCGCGGTTCTCGGCGACCTGGTCGTAGAGGCGGCGTGCGGTCGCGTTGCTCTCCTGGGTGGACCAGTAGACCCGGCCGCAGCCTTGCTCGCGGGCCCAGTCGGTGACTGCCGCGATCAGCGCCCGCGCCGCGCCTTGTCCGCGCGCCTCCGGAGCGGTGAACAGGTCCTGCAGGTAGCAGGAGTCCGGCGCCGTCGTGCTGGCATGCGTGAGGAAGTGCGTGATCCCGACCAACTGCCCGTCCAGCCGCGCACCGAGCGCATGGACCTCGGCATCCTGCTGGAATCTGGTCCACGCCTGATCGAAGAACTCGTCCGGCATGGTCCGTCCGTAGAACTCGTTGTAGCCGGCGAAGAGGACCTGCCAGGCGTCACGGTCGGTAGAGGTCAGGGGGCCGATGGTGAGCATGCGCCGAACTGTGGCATATCCACCGCCGAGTGGACCATCGAGGTGAGTAAGGTGCCATGGTTCAGCGTGTCCCGACCAAGCCTCAGGAACATCCGTGACCACATCCCCTCCCCAGCCGCCGCAGAACCCGTACTCAGGTCAGCCGGCCGGCTACGGTCCGCCCCAGCAGCAGTTCCCCCAGTACACCCAGCCTGACCAGCAGCAGCCTGGCCAGCCCGGTCCGCAGCCGGGTCAGTACCCCGGCCAGCAGCCCGGCCAGCAGCCCGGTCAGCAGCAGTACGGCCAGCCGTACCAGCAGGCGCCCGGCCCGCAGCAGGGTCAGTACCCGCAGGGCCAGTACCCGGGCCAGCCTTCGGGCCAGCAGCCGCAGTACGGCCAGTCGTTCCCGCAGCAGGGCGCCCAGCAGGCGTTCGCGCCGCAGGGCCAGATGGCCTGCCGGTTCTGTGGTGGCTACCCGGCGGTCGAGGCGACCGTCCGCGGCCACCAGGGCATGATCATCCTGATGCGGTTCCTGAAGCTGCAGGGCCCGTTCTGCCGGACCTGCGGGATCGCGTCGGTCCGCGACATGACCTCGAAGAGCCTGTGGCAGGGCTGGTGGGGCGTCGGTTCGTCGATCATCAACCCGATCACGATGCTGATGAACATCGGCCCGATGCAGAAGTTCAAGCGCCTCCCGGAGCCGCAGCCGGGCCCGGGCCGGCCGATGGACCCGGGCAAGCCGCTGGTCCAGCGGCCGGCGATGCTGATGCTGCTGCTGCCGATCGCGGTGATCGCCCTGATCATCGTCGCCAACCTCAACTCGACCGAGGCGAAGGCGAACGTCGGCGCGTGCGTGGTGAACAACGGCACCTCGAGCAGCCCGGACGTGAAGGTCGTCGACTGCACGTCGTCGGAGGCCGAGTACAAGATCGTCGGCAAGATCGACGACTCGACCGACGACAGTCAGTGCGACCAGTTCGAGGGCGCCCAGGCGTCGTACGTGTACGAGCAGGGCTCGACCAAGTACACCCTCTGCCTGACACCGGTGAAGTGATCGCTCAGACGTAGTAGCCGTCCACCGGCACGCGCGCCTCGTCGTACAGCGCAGGTCCTTCCTGCGGTACGGCGGGGAAGCTGCCGGTGGACTTCAGGCCGTCGAGCTGCTCGCCGGACAGCGCGTAGACGACCCGGCCGAGGCCGGAGCGTGCGAGCGCGCCGGTGCACATCCCGCACGGCTGGCAGCTGGTGTACATGGTGGTGCCGGCCGCGACCTCAGGGGTCAGGTGCTGCGCGGCCCAGACGGCGAGCTTCAGCTCCGGGTGGAAGCTGATGTTGCCTTCGCTGAGCGTGGTGTTGTGGTCCTCGGCCAGGACGGTCCCGTCCGGCCCCACCAGCAGCGAGCCGAACGGCGGGTCGCCTGCCTCGCGTGCGGCCGCGGCCAGCGCGATCGCCCGGCGGAGGAATCCTTCTGCCTCAGGTGTCACTTCGTCTCCAAGAGTCTCTGATAGTCGCGAGTGCCTGCCAGGCCGTCTCCGGCCGTTCCGTCTCGGCGGGGTCGCCGACGAAAGGATCGAGTACGACGCTCTGCGCGCCGAGCTGCCGCAGTACGCCGAGATCCTCGACCACCTGCTCCACTGTGCCCTCTCCGGCGACGCGATCGTCGTCAGGCAGCGGCTTGTCCGTCAGCCGGAGCAGGATGCGCGGCGCGAACCCGGGAACCGGCTGATCGAGCGACGCCGCGATGGTCCGGAGCTGATCCAGCCCCGAGCGCAGTTGGTCGAGGCGTTGGCGCAGCGGATGCCACGCCGTACCGAACCGTACGGTACGGCGGAGGGCCGCCGGACTCGCGCCGCCGACCCAGATCGGGATCGTGCCGCCGCCGTAGTCGGCGGCGTCGGACCACGCGCGTCGAAGCTCCGCGAGCAACCGGTCCGTCTCGCGGCCGCGGTCCTCGAAGCGGGCGCCCAGGGCCTCGAACTCCTGGCGCGCCCAGCCGACCCCGACCCCGAGGACGAGCCGGCCGCCGCTGAGCTGGTCGAGGTTCGCCGCCATCCTTGCCACGAGCAACGGATGCCGGTACGGCGCGATCAGCACGGTGGTGCCGAGCCGGACCTGCTCGGTGATCCCGGCCAGCCAGCTCAGCGTGGTGAACGGCTCGTAGAACGGCGCCGGATACTGCTCTGCGACGTCCGGCGTGATCACCACGTGGTCGGACACCATCAACAGGTCGTACCCGAGTCCCTCGACCACGCGCGCCCAGTCCCGCAAGCGCCTGGGATTCGTCCCGGGCCCGAAGTTCGGCACATTCACTCCAAGTTCCACGCCCTCAGGCTATCCAGGCAGCTGGTCGGTTCTGAAGAGATTCCTCCCGGCGTACGCCGTCATGCACCGGGGAATCGCCGGTAGATTGGAGGTATGACCGAGACTCTCGATTCGACCGACTGGGCCATCCTCAGCGAGCTGCAGGAGGACGCGAGGATCTCGCTGACCGAGCTCGGCCGGCGGGTCAGTCTGAGCGCCTCGGCGACCACCGAGCGGGTGCGCCGCCTGGAGGCGATCGGTGTCGTCACCGGCTACCGCGCGGAGGTCGACCTGACCAAGGTGGGTTACCCGGTGCTGGCCGTCGTACGGCTCAAGTACCCGGGCAACAAGCACGAGCCGCTGCACCGGTTGCTGGCCGAGCGGCGCGAGATCCTCGAGTGCCTCCGGACCACCGGCGACGACTGCTACACGCTGAAGGTCGCGGCGGCGTCGATGCCGCACCTGGAGGAGCTCGTCAACGAGCTGACCGACTTCGGGAGTACGACGACCAACCTGGTCTACTCGCAGACCCAGCGGTACCGAGGACCGGAAAAGCCGGTGACCGAGCCCGCCTGAGAGTGAGAGCGTTGCCCGGTGCTGACCGTCCTGGGCATCGACGTCTCCCCCGACCTGCTCGAGCGATGGGTCGACTGGCTCGCACCCGACGAGCAGCCGTTCTTCCTCACGAAGAAGCAGGCAGCTGCCTGGAGGCTCGACACCGACGACCGCGAGCCGACACGGCAGGATCGTGACACCTACCGGATCTACAACGTCGACGGCCAGGCTGCGCGGACCGCTTGGCTGAGCGAGGCGGCGTACGGCGATCTGCCGAGGGCGACCCGGGCCGCGTTGGTGCGGGCGCAGGTGAACTATGACCGTGGCGCGGTCCCGACGGTCCGGAAGTGGGCGGCCGTCGTCGGGCCGGAGGTCAGGCAGCAGGCTGACGGGCACCGGTTCGTCTGGTGGAAGTCGCTCCTGACCGATCCGACGACGGTGCTGCCGGAGATCGTCAGTAAGGACCTCGGACCGAGTCGGCACGCCGAGGTTCGCAGTTGGCCGAAACACCTGCCGCGGGTCCGTGAGCTGGCCGGCACCTTCCCGGGCGGCAGTGGCCCGAACTGCTTCGGGACGGTGATGGCCGCCTGCGGAGTCGAGGACGCGGAGAACGTGTGGATGCTGCGCGAACCGTTCGAGGCGTGGCTCGCGAACCACACCGAGCGCGGCGGACGGGACGACGTACCGGGCACTGTGTTCGTCTGGCGCGACGCTGCGTCGCTGGTCCAGCACGCCGCGCTGACCATCGGCGACGGCTGGATGTTGCACAAGCCGTCGCAGTCCTGGATGACGCCGCGGAAGATCCGGACGGTCACGGAGGTGAAGCGCGCCACGCGGACTGCCGGCTGGCGGCTCGAACGTCATACAGTGATGGGGTGAGGTTGCTCGTCACTGGGGCCACTGGTCTCCTGGGGCGTGAACTCCTGCGCGTCGCCGAGAAGCAAGCGATTGAGCACGAGGTCGTACCGGCGTACCACTCGCAGCGTGTGCCGGGCGGGGTTCAGCTCGATGTACGGCGGCGGGACCAGGTGCGGGACGTGATCCGCAGCGTGCGGCCGGACGCCATCATCCACACCGCCTACAAGCAGGACGACTGGGCGACTACCGCGATCGGCGCCGTCAACGTCGCGCTGGCTGCGGATGCCGCGCGGCTGGTGTTCGTCTCGAGCGATGCGGTCTTCGGTCCACGGAAGACGGCGTACGACGAGCGTGAGCGGCCTGGTCCGGTCACGCCGTACGGCGCGGCGAAGGCGGCCGCGGAGACGGCGATCCACGCGATCACCCCGGGGGCCGTCATCGCCCGGACGTCGATCATCGTCGGCTCGGACGGCCAGTCGGAAGAGGAACAACGCGTACGACGGTTGGCGGCCGGCGAGCCTGGTGCGTTCTACACCGGCAACATCCGCTGTCCCGTCCACGTCGCCGACCTGGCGTCGGCGCTGCTCGAGCTGCTCACGTCCGATGTCAGCGGGATCGCACACGTTGCCGGCCCGGAGGCCCTCAGCCGCCACGAACTCGGCTGCCTCATCGCCGTCCGCGACGGTCTGAACCCGGACGCGCTCCCGTCCGTCCCGGGCGAACCGTCGGACATCCAGCTGGACAGCCGCCGTACGCAGTCCGTCCTGAAGACACGTGTTCGAGCGGCCAGCGAGTTCCTAGCCCGCTGAACGGTTGGGCAGGAGGGCGTGCGCGAGTTGCTCGAGCGCGCGCGAGACCTCGGCGACCCGGGCTGGGTCGTCGGTGCCCAGGGCTTCGGCCAGTGCGGGTTCGATGGTGGCTGCGCGGACCTGGGCCAGCCGGTCGGAGATGCCGGGCGCCTGGCTGACCAGGGCTCGCCGGCGATCGGTGGGGTCGGTGGTGGTGATGACCGACCCGGCCTCCTTCAGCCGGGCGATCGCGGTCGAGACCTGGCTTTGCGGCAGGCCGGTCCGGGCGGCGATCTGCCCCACAGCGCTCTCCGGGTGCTCGGCGACGTCGCTGGCGACGATCAGCACCATCCGCGCGCTGCCGGCGTACTTCGCGGCGCCGCCCGGCGGCTCCGGTAGCGCGTCCTCGCCGATCTTCATCAGCGCCCGCCCGAGCAGGAAAAGATCCACACCGTTCACAGCCCGGAATCTACATCAACTCAGATACATCTTGATAGATGTATCGAGTCAGATGTAATCTCCGAGCCATGACTATCCTCGAGGTTCCCGGCGCAGCTCTGCACTACCAATTGGCCGGTGCCGGGCCGCTGCTGCTGATCTCGCAGAGCGGCGAAGGCGACGCCGACCGAACCATCGATCTGGCCGGCCACCTCACCGACGAGTACACCGTGCTCACCTACGACCGCCGCGGGCTGTCCCGCAGCCGACTCGATCACGCGGCCGACGGCGCCACGATCGCGGACCACGCGGACGACGTACACCGTCTGCTCGCGCACCTCACCGACGAACCTGTGGCGATGCTCGGCTGCAGCCTCGGCGCCGTCATCGGCCTGCATGTCGCTGCCGACCACCCGGGCCAGCTCCACACCCTGGTCGCCCACGAGCCGATTGCGCCATGGCTCCTCCCCGAGCCGAAGCCGAAACTCCACCGCGACGAGCTCGCCGAACTCCGCGATCGCTACCTGGCCGACGGCTTGCAGGCGACCATCCCGCAGATCGTCCGCTCCCTCGGCATCGATCCGGCGAACGGCGAGCCGCATCGCACCGACTTCCCGATGGACGCCAACCGGATCGCGAACTTCGACTACTTCATCCGGCACGACTTCGTCGCCGCCGCGGACGACCTCGAGGCCGACCTGACGACCGTCAGCGCACGGATCGTTCCGGCAGCGGGTACGACGACGCCGCGCACCGTCTTCGACTACCAGTGCGCCGAGGCACTGGCAGTGCTGCTCGACCAGAAGCTAGAGCTGTTCCCGGGCGGTCACAACGGCAACCTGAGCCACCCGAAGGCGTACGCGGAGCGCCTCCGCGAGGTCCTCAGTCGTTGACGGTCGTGGTGACCGGGGTACCGAGCTCAACGGTCCGGCTGACTGTGCAGAGCCGGTCGTGCGACATCTTCACCGCCCGCGGCAGCGCCTCACGCGCCTTGTCGCCGTCCTCACCCTCGGGGAAGTGCACGATGAACTCGACCGCGAGGTTCTCCATCTTGTTGCCCTCTTCGGCGTCGCGGACCTTGTCCCCGCGGACGACCGCGCTGAACTCGGTCGGCTCGGCGCGGCGGCTCACGACGATGTCGACGTCGATCGCCGAGCAGGTGCCGATCGCGGCCAGCAGCAGCTCGACCGGGGTGAAGTCGGTGTCCGCGCCGCCCGAACCCACCCGGATGCTGCCCCCGCGCGCGTTGCGTACCTCGTAGCTGCTGTTCGCCACGCGCTCGAAAGTCACCTGGCGGAGTGTGTCTGCCATATCCGTCACATTCTGTTGCTTGTGGCAACGTCAGAGGGAGTTGAGTGCCTCGTCCACCGGGGTGTCGCCGGCGATGAGCTCCAGGGTCCGGCCGATCGAGGCCGGGGTGTCGCAGAGGCCGGCCAGCACCAGCGCGACGTCGTCGCGGGTGATCCGGCCGTTGCCGGTCTTGTCGGCCAGATACACCTTGCCGGTGCCGGGGTCGTCGGTCAGCCCGCCCGGCCGCAGGACCGTCCAGTCCAGGTCCCGGGCCCGCAGGTCCTCCTCGGCCGCCCACTTGGCCTTGAGGTAGATGGTGAAGGTCGCGTCATCGGTCAGCGACTCGGCCCGGTCCGCGCCCATCGAGCCGACCTGGAGGTGACGCCGCACGCCGGCCTGCTCCGCGGCGTCCGCGAACAGGGCGGCCGCGCCGCGGTCGACGGTGTCCTTGCGCGCGTTCCCACTGCCCGGCCCGGCGCCGGCCGCGAAGATCGCGACGTCCGCACCGGCCAGGACCTCGGCGACCGCGCTCGCATCGGCCTCCTCGAGGTCGAGTACGGCGGCCTGCCCGCCGGCCGCCGCGATGTCGGCCTCGTGGTCCGGGTTGCGCACCAGCCCGACCACCTCGTGACCGTCAGCGCTCAGCAGCCTGGTCAGCCGCAACGCGATCTGTCCGTGTCCACCCGCAATCACGACTCGCATACCCGCAGACTATCTCTGTGCCATACGCAGCAGCCATTGACGGGACGCGGATCGCCTACCAGGTTCGGGGCGTCGGGCAACCACTTGTTCTCCTTGCCGGTCAGTCCAACAACCACACGTGGTGGGATCCGATCCGGGCGGATTTCGAAGCGCAGTACCGGACGATCACCCTGGACTGGCGCGGTACGGGCGACAGCGACAAGCCGGACGAGGTGTACAGCACGGCCGGGTTCGCGGACGACGTGGTCGCAGTGCTGGACGACCTCGGGCTGGACAGCGCGCACGTCTACGGGACGTCGATGGGCGGGCGGGTCGCGCAGTGGCTGGCGATCAATCATCCCGAGCGTGTCGACGCGCTCGTCCTGGGCTGTACCTCACCCGGCGCGGCGCACGGGTACGAGCGCAGCCAGGAGATCCGCAAGGCGCTGGCGGATCCGGCGCGGACCGACCGCGTGCTGCTCGAGCTGATGTACACGCCGGAGTGGCTCGCTCTGAATCCCGGCCCGTACTACGTGCTCGGTGACGCGAGCATGCCGTCGTACGCCAAAGGCCGGCATCTGGTTGCCAGCAACAGGCACGACGCGTGGGACGGCCTGCCGAGTATCAGCGCGCCGACACTCGTCCTGCACGGCTCCGACGACATCTTCAGTCCGGCCGCCAACGCGGAACTGCTCGCCGGCCGCATTCCCGGGGCGCGTGCCGAGCTGATCGCGGGCGCTCGGCACGCCTACTTCCACGAGTTCCGGTCGGTCGCGAGCCCGGCGGTCCTAGCCTTCCTGAGCGCGCAGCACCGGGCGTAGGGCGTCCAGTACGGCGGGATCCTCGATCGTCGACGGCACCGGCTCGTCCCGCCCGTCCGCGATCCCGCGCATCGTCCGGCGCAGGATCTTGCCCGACCGGGTCTTCGGCAGCGCGTCCACGATCGAGACGTCCCGGAACGCCGCCACCGGCCCGATCTCCCGCCGCACCGCGGCCACCAGCTCGTCCCGCAGCGTCTCCTCGGTCACCGACGCGCCGGCCTTCAGTACGACGAGCGCCCGCGGCAGCTGACCCTTCAACGGATCGTGCACCCCGATCACCGCGCACTCCGCGACGGCCGCGTTGGCCGCGACGACCGCCTCGATCGAGCCGGTCGACAACCGGTGCCCGGCCACATTGATCACGTCGTCGGTACGGCCCATCACGAAGATGTACCCGTCGTCGTCGATGAACCCGCCGTCGCCGGTCAGGTAGTAGCCGTCGTACTGCTTGAGGTAGCTGTCGATGTAGCGCTGATCGTCACCCCACAGGGTTGGCAACGCGCCTGGCGGCAGCGGCAGCTTGATCGCGATCGCGCCTTCCTCGTGCGGCAGCAGTTCCTTGCCGTACGCATCGAGGATCTGCACGTTCCATCCCGGCATCGGCACGGTCGCCGAGCCTGGCTTGGTCGGCAGTGGCTCGAGCCCGCGCGGGTTGGCCGCGATCGACCAGCCCGTCTCGGTCTGCCACCAGTGGTCCACCACCGGTACGCCCAGATGCTCGTGCGCCCAGTGGTACGTCTCCGGATCGAGCCGCTCCCCCGCCAGGAACAACGTCCCGAACGTGTCCATCGGGTACTTCGCCAGCTCGGCCGCCTCCGGGTCGACCTTCTTGATCGCGCGGATCGCGGTCGGCGCCGTGAACAGCGCCTTCACGCCGTGCTCGGAGATCACCCGCCAGAACGCGCCCGCATCCGGCGTCCCGACCGGCTTGCCCTCGTACAGCACCGTGGTCGCGCCGACCAGGAGCGGCGCGTAGACGATGTACGAGTGGCCGACCACCCAGCCGACATCGGATGCGGTCCACCACACGTCGCCGGGTCCGATGTCGTAGACGTTGCGCATCGTCCACGCGAGCGCGACGGCATGACCCCCGTTGTCGCGGACGACGCCCTTCGGCTTTCCCGTCGTACCGGAGGTGTAGAGGATGTAGAGCGGGTCGGTCGCGGCGACCTGCACCGGATCGGCCGGCTCGGCCTTCGCCGTCAGCTCGGTCCAGTCGAGATCGGTTGAGCCCAGGTGGGCCTCCGCCTGCTCACGCTGAAGGACGATGGTGTGCTCGGGCTGGTGCTGGGCGATCGTCAGCGCCTCGTCGATGATCGGCTTGTACTCGACCACCCGCGTCGGCTCGATCCCGCACGACGCGGCCACGACCACCTTCGGTGTCGCGTCGTCGATCCGGGCGGCGAGCTCACGCGGCGCGAAGCCGCCGAAGACGACCGAATGGATCGCGCCGAGCCGGGCGCACGCCAGCATTGCCACGACGGCCTCCGGGACCATCGGCATATAGACGATGACGCGATCGCCCTTGCCGACGCCGAGCGAGGCCAGCGCGCCCGCGAAGGTCGCCACCAAGTCCCGCAGCTGGGCGTAGGTGTAGGTCCGGCCCTGCCCGGTGACCGGCGAGTCGTAGATCAGGGCGGTCCGATCGCCGTCACCTGCCTCGACGTGCCGGTCCAGGGCGTTGTACGACGTGTTCAGCACGCCGTCGGGGTACCAGCGGTAGATCGGCGCCTCGGTGGCGTCGAGCGCCCGGGTCGGTGGACTCGTCCAGGAGATCGCCTCGGCCGCCTCCAGCCAGAACCCGTGCGGGTCGTCCAGGCTCCGCCGGTAGCTCTCGTCGTACGCGCCCATTCCGGGCCTCCCGTCCGTCGGCTGTCTCCATCGTGGCAGGGTTGGATCATGACGGTAAGCCTCGAGGACGTGCGGCAAGCAGCAGAGCGGATCCAGGGACGGGTACGTCGTACTCCGGTGATCGAGGCCGGGCCCGGCCTCACGTTCAAGCTCGAACTGCTCCAGCACACCGGCTCGTTCAAGCCGCGCGGCGTATTCAACCGGCTGCTCGGGGCCAAGGACAGCGGCGAACTGACCGGTCAGGGCATCGTCGCCGCGTCAGGCGGGAACCACGGGCTCGCGGCGGCGTACGTGGCTCGCGAGCTCGGCGTACCGGCGCGCATCTACGTCCCGGAGACGACACCGGCCGCGAAGCTCGGCAAGCTGCGGACGCTCGACGCGGACGTCGTACAGGTCGGGAGCGAGTACGCCGAGGCGTACCAGGCGGCGCTCGCGGCGCAGGACAAGTCGGGCGCACTGCTGGTCCACGCCTACGACCAGCCGGAGGTCGTCGCCGGGCAGGGCACGGTCGGCCTGGAGATCCTGGAGCAGGCCGGCAGGTTCGACACGGTCCTGGTCGCCGTCGGTGGCGGCGGCCTGATCGCCGGCATCGCGACCGCGCTCGGCGACAACGCGCAGGTCGTCGGTGTGGAGCCGGTTCTGGCGTCCACCATGCACCGCGCCCTCGAGGCGGGCACCCCAACCGATGGAACCGTCGCCGGTATCGCGGCGGACTCGCTCGGAGCGCGCCGGCTCGGCGACCTTGCCTTCGCCGCGGTCCAGGCCCATCACGTGCAGTCCGTCCTGGTCGAAGACGATTCGATCGTTGCCGCTCGCAAGAAGCTGTGGCACGACCATCACCTGGCGACCGAGCACGGCGGCGCAACGGCGTACGCGGCCCTGCTCTCGGGGGCTTACAAGCCGGCGGCCGGCGAGCGGGTCGTCGTGGTCGTCTGTGGATCGAACACGGATCCGGGCACACTCATTTAGCGCGTTGCCTGGCGCCTTGCTTGGCGCCTGGCTTGTCGTCGGCCAGGACCCAGGCCGCGAGCACGCCGGCGATGCCGCCGAACAGATGCCCCTGCCAGGAGATCCCGTCCTGCGGCAGCAGGCCACCGAGCAGGGCGCTGCCCCACACCATGATCACCACGATCCCGACCAGCACCTGACCGAGCCGCCGGTTGAACAGCCCTCGCACGATCAGGTACGACGCGTAGCCGAAGACCAGACCGCTCGCTCCGATCGTGATCGTGTTCGGCGGTGAGATCAGCCAGGTCCCGAAGCCGCCGATCACCACCACGATCGCGGTCACCGCGAACAACCGGGCCGCGCCGCTGATCGCGATGATCGCGCCGAGCGTCACCAGCGGCAGCGTGTTCGAGATCAGATGGCCGAACCCGAGGTGCAGGAACGGCGCGGTCAGGATGCCGATCAGGCCGCGCGGCTCACGGGAGATGATCCCGTACTGGTCGAGCGATCCGTTGGTCGCCGCGTCGATGACCTCGCTCAGCCACATCAGCCCGACCAGGACGGCGAGCAGCTTCAACCCACTGCCGATCCTGGCGGTGTCCACACTCCGTCCGGAGCGCTTCGCCGGAGTCTGCGAGCTCATGTCTCAACCATGCCGCATTCGCTCAAATCTCAGCCCGTGACAGGCGCGGCGACAGCGCACAGTGATCTCTGAGATACTCCGAGTGGCACTCGTCGAGTGAGGGGGAACGATGCCGATAGCTGTCTATGTCCTGGGACTGAGCATCTTCGCGCAGGGCACGTCCGAGCTCATGCTGGCCGGCCTGCTGCCGGAGCTCTCCACGGATCTGCACGTCTCGATCCCCCAGGCCGGACTGCTGATCTCCGCCTTCGCGCTCGGCATGCTCGTCGGCGCACCGGTTCTCGCCGTCGTCACTCTCACGTGGTCCCGGCGTACGGCGGGTCTCGTCTTCCTGGCGATCTTCGCGCTCACCCATGTCGTAGGCGCATTGACGTCGAGCTACGCCGTGCTGCTCGCCACCCGGATCGTCGGCGCCTTCGTCTACTCCGGGTTCTGGTCGATCGCCGCCGTGACCGTGGTCGCCCTTGTACCGGCGAACAGTCGCGCGCGGGCGATGAGCATCGTCACCGGCGGCCTCACGATCGCGACCATCGTCGGCCTCCCGCTCGGAACGGTCCTGGGCCAGCACTTCGGCTGGCAGTCGGCGTTCTGGACCGTGGCCGGGATGTGCGTGCTCGCGATGGCGGGCGTCTTCGCCACCCTGCCGGCCGACCGGCCCGACCCAGCGAGCGCGCCGCGGCTCGCCGACGAGCTCCGGGTGCTCCGCAACGCGCGGCTCTGGCTCGCGTTCGGCACGACGGTCCTGGTGACCGCCACGATCCTCGTCGTCTTCAGCTATCTTGCCCCGCTCCTGATCCAGACCACAGGCCTGCCATCCGGAGCCCTTCCCGGCGTACTCGCCCTCTACGGTCTTGGCTCGTTCATCGGGATCACCCTCGGCGGCCGGTTCGCCGACGCGCTCCCGTTCCACACCTTGTTCATCAGCATCACCGGGCTGATCGTCCTGTCCGGCGCACTGGCGGTCACCGCGTCCGTCCCGGCGGTGGCGATCGGCGTGGTCGCGTTGCTCGGCGGCTTCGGTTTCGCCGCGAACCCTGCTCTGAACGCCCGCGTGTTCAGCCTGGCCGGCGATGCACCGAGGCTCGCGACCGCGACGAACTTCTCCGCGTTCAACGTCGGCATCACGCTCGGACCGTGGCTCGGCGGCCTGGCGATCGACGCCGGTGCGGGCTACCCCGCACTCGGCTGGATCGCCGTCGCCACCGGCGCCGCGGCCCTCGCGACCGTACTGTTCGCCGCGCTCGTCCCGGTCAGTTCACCGGACCTTGCGGATCGAGATGCGACGGATCGAAGTCGGCGTGCCGCTTGAACACGTACTTGTTCAGCAGCCAGGTGAGCGCCCACAACCCGACGCCGACCAGCATCAGCCAGCCGGCGATCTTGTAGTCGGCCGACGCCCGCCCGGACAGCGGGCTGGCCAGGTACACGCACAGGACGACGCCGAGCACCGGCAGCGCGGTCGGCGCGTTGAAGTGCTTGTGCTCGACCTTGTCCCGCCGCAGCACCAGCACCGCCACGTTCACGATCGCGAACACACACAGCAGCAGGAACGCCGTCGTACCGCCGAGCGCCGCCAGGTCGGCGTACCCGATCAGGACGAACGCGAGCAGCGTGGTGAACAGGATCGCGATATACGGCGTACGCCGCTTGCGGAGCACCCGGCCGAGCGGACCCGGCAGGACCTGCTCGTGCGACATCCCGTACAGCAGACGGCTGGCCATCAGCATGTTGATCAGTGCGGAGTTCGCGACCGCGAACATCGTGATCCAGGCGAACAGCTCGAGCGGGAAGCCCGGCGCACCGGCCTGGACGACCTTGAGCAACGGCGTCGCGCCCTTGTTGAGGTCATCGGGAGAGACCAGCGTGACCGCGGAGATCGCGACCAGCACGTAGATGACGCCAGTGATGCTCAGGCCGATCAACATGATCTTCGGGAAGATCTTGACCGGGTCCTTGGTCTCCTCGGCCATGTTCACCGAGTCCTCGAACCCGACCATCGCGAAGAACGCCAGCGCGGTCGCCGCCGTCACGGCGCTGAACGGCGACTCACCGTCGGGTACGTGGAAGTCGGTCAGCCGGGAAGGATCGCCGTCGCCGCCGATCAGCGCCCACGCACCGATCCCGATGACGATCAGCAGACCACTCAGCTCGACGCAGGTGAGCACGACGTTCGCCTTCACGCTCTCGCCGACACCCCGCAGGTTCACCAGCGCGATCAGCGTCATGAAGACGAGCGCGGTGATCATCAGCACCGAGCCGCGGTCGGGGTCGATGTGCGCGGCGGAGAAGAAGTTCGCCGCGAACGCCTTCGACGCGCTCGATGCCGACGTCAGGCCGGAGCACATCACCGCGAACGTGAGCAGGAAGGTGAGGAAGTGGATCCCGAACGCCTTGTGCGTGTAGACCGCGGCGCCGCCGGCCTTCGGGTACTTCGTGACGAGCTCGAGGTAACTGGTCGCGGTCAGCATCGCGACGACGAACGCGCACAGGAACGGCAGCCAGACCGCTCCGCCGACCTCTCCGGCCACCTTGCCGGTCAGCGCGTACACGCCGGTGCCGAGGATGTCGCCGACGACGAACAGGAGCAGAAGTCCGGGTCCCATCACCCGCTTCAGTTCCGGGCGCTCCCCTGTGCTCGGTGCGGCGGCGGCAGAATTCTCACTCATCGTGCCTCCCTCACATCAGTGCGTCACACCATGATCGCAGCTGAGAGGCAACTGAGAAGGGCGGGCGCGCGTTGAGTCAGCGATCAGCCGGCGGCCTGAGAGCATGTGGGCCGTGATGCACCTTCGTCTGATCGTTCCCCCGGACCGCAGCGAGCAGATTCTGGACACGCTCGTCGCCGATCCGCGGGTGACCAGCATCGTGCGGCTGCCCGGCGCCGCCCATCGGCCCGAGGGCGATGTGATCGAGTGCGACGTGACCCGCGAGGCCACCTCGGACATCCTGGCGTTTCTGAAAACCGAGGGCCTGTACGACGACGGCGCGGTCGCGCTGACCTCGGTCGACTCGGCGCCGTCGCGCAATGCCCACGCGGCGGAGAAGGCCGCGCCGGGCGCACCCGACGACGCGGTCATCTGGGACGCCGTCGTCGACCAGGCCTACAACGAGGCCGGCGGCTCGTGGGTGTACTACGCGTTCCTGACCCTCGCGACGATGATCGCCTCGGTTGCCGTGGTCACCGACTCGGCGATCCTGGTGGTCGGTGCCATGGTGGTCGGCCCGGAGTTCGGCGTGGTCGCCGCGCTCGCAGTGGGCCTGTTCCTCCGCAAGGGCGGGTTGACCCGGCGGTCGGCGTCCTTGCTGGTGAAGGGCTTCGTGCTGGCGATCGCGCTGACCGTGGTCGCTGCGCTGCTCGCCCGGGCCGTCGGCTGGGTCGACGCCGGTGACGTGACGGCGGCGCGGCCGCTGACCGGCTTCATCTGGCGGCCGGATCGGTGGTCGGCGGTGGTCGCCGTACTCGCGGGGTGCGCCGGGGTGCTGTCGCAGACGGCAGGGCGCGGCAATGCGCTGGTCGGCGTGTTCATCTCGGTCACGACGGTCCCGGCCGCGGGCGACCTGGCGTTGTCGATCGCGCTCTGGGCTCCGCATCAGATCGGCGGGTCCGCAGCCCAGCTCGGCATCAACCTCGCCGGGATGACCGTTGCCGGTGTGGTGACGCTGATGCTGCAGCGGCTGATCTGGCGCAGCTATCTGCGGGTCAAGAGGAGGGCGGGCGCGCGCGTTGAGGCTTGACCGGACGTCCCCTGTCCGATCCGCGCGCGCCCAGCACGTCAGGCATACCCCACCGCGGGGGTTTCCGCACCTGACCAGGGGCTGACGGATCCCGGACATGTCGCGAAGTCGCCAAACCGGTCGAGACGGTCCATTGGACGAGATAGCCTGATCGGATGCTGGAGTCGGTAGGGGTGGAGCCGCCTGATGAGGAGGCGTACCGGGCGCTGTTGTCGACCCCCGGTTGCGACGTCCGCGCGCTGGCCGCGGAGCTCGGCCGCGACGAGCAGGACCTCACCGCGACGGTCGGCCGGCTCGAGAAGCTCGGTCTGCTGAGCACCACCGCCGACGATCCGGTGCGGCTGCTGCCGACCCGGCCCGATGTCGCGGTCGACGCGTTGGTCGCCGTACGCCGGGCCGAGCTCGACCGCGTCCGCGCCGAGGCGAGGGTCATGCTGACCGAGCTCCGCGCCCAGGAGCAGCACCGGCCAGAGAACCTGGTCGAGGTGATCGTCGGTCAGGAAGCGATCGCCGCCCGCTTCTCCCAGCTGCTCAACGGCACGCGGACCCAGCTGCTCGTGCTGGACCGGCCGCCGTACGCATCGCGGCCCGGCGACTCCGACCCCAAGGTGCGCGGGCTCCTCGGTGACGGAGTAGTTGTCCACGGCATCTACTCCCCCGACTCCCTGGACATTCCGGGCGGCGTCGACGAGGCGTACAGCGCGGCCGATGCCGGCGAGACCTCCCGGGTGCATCCGCAGGTGCCGATGAAGCTGGCCGTGTTCGACGGGAAGATCGCTCTGCTCCCGCTGGCGGTAGACCAGTTGGTCGACAGCGCGCTCGTCGTACATCCGTGTGCGCTGCTCGACGCGTTGATCGAGATGTTCTGGCTGCTGTGGGACCAGGCGGTGCCGGTGGTCCCGTCGGCCAAGGCCGACCCGACCGACGCGCGTCTGATGACGCTGCTGGCCGCGGGGTTCAAGGACGACGCGATCGCGCGGCAACTCGCGTTGAGCAGCCGGACCGTGGGCCGGCGCGTGGCCGAGCTGATGGAGACGCTGGGCGCGCGGACCCGGTTCCAGGCCGGGATTCACGCCCAGCGCCGCCATCTGCTGGAGGATTAGCAGGTCGCGAGCATCTGCTGCAGGGCGGTCTTCTCGGCCGACTGCAGCGAGAGGCCGTAGGTGTACTTCACCCAGATCCACTCGCGCGCGTAGATGCAGTGCACCGACGCGTTCGGCGGCTGCCACTCGGACGGATCCTGGTCACCCTTCGACCGGTTGCTCGACGCCGACACGGCGATCAGCTGCGCAATGGTGAGGTTGTTGGCGAACTCCTGACGGCGTGCGGTCGTCCAGGTGTTCGCTCCGGACTTCCACGCCTCGGCAAGCGGCACGATGTGGTCGATGTCCACACCGGACGACGTTTCCACGTAGGTGGCGTCGTACACGCTGTACCAGCGGCCGGCTGTCGGCTTGCAGCTGCTGTCGACGGTGACTCCGGTCCCGTCGCGCTTCAGTACTTCCTCACGGGTGTCACAGCTGCCGGACTGGGTGATCCAGTGCGGGAAGAGATCCCGGCTGTACCCGCTCGTCGAGCCTTCCGTCTTCACGGTCAGACTCGCCAGCTGGGTGGCCGCCGTGCTGGCCGACGGCGGGGTCGGTGGGTACGCCAGCGCCGGTCCGGCACTGAGACTCCAGGCTGCCGCCGCGGCTAGTGCGGTGACGGCAGCAGTGATCGAACGTCGCATCGGTCAGGCCTCCGAGGGTTAGGGCGGATCCCCCCTGACGTTGCTGCCCTTCAGCCTTCCCCGATCACGCGCTGCAGGAAACCACTCACCAGTTACAGTCCAGTGAACGTCAGTCGTGTTCGACCACGGTCAGCGTCCAGCCCGACGATGCGCGGTCCAGTTCGGCGTTCCAGCGTTCGGCGATCAGCTTGTGCAGCGACTTCGGCGTACCCGGGTCCTTGCCGGACTCGAGCAGGTGCCGGGCGACCAGACCGCGCGTGTGCTTGGCCATGTGGGAGACGACCGTTCGGACGCCGTCGCGTTCGCGGACGACGTTCACCGACACCCACTTGTCCGCCTGGTCGCCGGTCGGCCGCCACGCCGCGACGTACGTCGACGAGCGGCAGTCCACCATGACGCCGTCCACGTCGGCCAGCGCAGCCGTCAGAGCATCGCGCCACACCGAGGCCAGCGGTCCGTGGCCCGGCAGCGTCGTACCCATCGAGAGCCGGTACGGCGGGACGCGGTCGGCCGGCCGCAGTGCGCCCCAGGCGGCCGAGATCACCAGCAGGCGATTGGCCGCGCGGCGCTTGCTGCCCGCGGACAGGGTCGAGTAGCCGAGGGCGTCGTACAGGACGCCGGAGTACAGCTCGGACACGGGCACCGACGGCTCGGTGCGCCAGCGGGTGTTGCGGTCGACCTCGTGCTGCAGCGATGCGCCGACATCCAGTACGTCGAACGCGTCGGCCGAGGCGGAGACCTTCGCGAGCGTCTCGAGCACCTGCTCGCGGACCGGGTTCAGCTCCGGGAACGACAGCGTCGAGAAGTCGACGGCACGCCCCCGAGACCGCCCGGTCTTACCTTCGGACGGCGGCAGGAGGATCAAGGTCATGGGGCCTCCCGGCCTGGACTGAGGAGCGGAAGGAGCGAAGCGACTGGAGCGACGAGGGAAGGCCGGGAGTCACAGCCCCATGACCTGCCGCGCGGCAGCGCGGCATTCAACACAGTCACGTGAGGTCGTCCAGGGCGGCGAGGTCGGTGGGGGTCGGGTCCCACAAGCCGGCGGCGACGTTCTGGGTGATCTGCTCGGGCTTGGTGGCGCCGGCGATCACCGAGGCGACCGCGGGCTGCGCGGCCAGGCCGCCGATCGCGACGTCGATCATGGTCAGGTCGCGCTCGGCCGCGAACGTCTCCAGCGCCTCGATCTTGTCGAAGTCGGCCCGCGCCAACCGCTCCGGCTGCGTCGCGAGGCGGCTGCCGTCCGGTGCCGTCGCATCGCGCTTGTACTTGCCGGTGAGCAGACCGGAGGCCAGCGGGAAGAACGGCAGGATGCCGACACCGAGGTGCTCGCAGGCCGGCACCAGCTCGTCCTCGACGTCGCGCTCGAGCAGGGAGTACTGGTTCTGGGCGCTGATGAAGTGCTCCAGCCCGTTGGACCGGGCGGTCCAGTCGGCGTCGACCACCTGCCAGCCGGCGAACTGCGAGCTGCCGATGTAGCGGACCTTGCCCTCAGCAACCAGTTCGGACAGCGCCGCCAGGGTCTCCTCGATCGGCGTCACCGGGTCCGGGAAGTGCAGCTGGTAGAGATCGATCCAGTCCGTGCCGAGCCGCTGCAGACTCGACTCGACCGCCTTGCGGATGTACCGGCGGGAGCCGCGGACACCCCAGTCCGGGCCGTTCACGCCGCCCAGGTCACCACCGAACTTGGTCGCGATCACGACCTCGTCGCGGCGGGAACCGAGCGCCTTGCCGAGCAGTTCCTCGCTGAACCCGTGCTCGCCGCGGTAGATGTCCGCGGTGTCGAACAGCGTGATCCCCGCGTCCACCGCGGCGTTCACGACGGCGTCCGTCCGCTCCGCATCGAGTCGCCGTCCGAAGTTGTTGCACCCCAGTCCAACAACGCTCACGGTAAGACCAGAGTCGCCCAGCTGCCGGTACTCCATATCGCTCATGTGCTCAGCCTAATCTCGGCATACAGTGGCCCTCATGCCGAGTCTCACCGTCGACGGCGCCCGCACTCGGGCCGCCGCGCTTTCCGTCCAGTCGTACGACGTCGATCTCGACCTCACCCAGGGCGATCGGACGTTCGGGTCCACCACCACGATCAGGTTCACCGCCTCCTCGCCTTCGAGTTGGATCGACGTGAAACCCGACGAGCTGATCTCGGTCACGCTCAACGGTTCGGCCGTCGACGTGGCCGGCCTGAACGACGGACGGCTCGAGCTGACCGGACTGCAGCCGGAGAACGAGCTGGTCGTGGTCGCCTCGATGCTGTACTCACACGACGGCGAGGGGCTGCACCGCGCGGTCGACGCCGCCGACGGTCTCCCCTACACGTACGCGATGTCGTTCCTCGACGCGGCTCCGCGGATCTTCGCGTGCTTCGACCAGCCCGACCTCAAGGCGCCGTACCGTCTCAAGGTCACGGCCCCCGAGGAGTGGCTCGTGCTCGGGAACGGCGCGGCGACCCAGGTGTCCCCCGGTCGCTGGGAGCTGACCGAGACCAAGCCGCTCTCGACGTACTTCGTGACCGTCGTGGCCGGGCCGTACCACCAGATCACCGACGCGCACGACGGCATCGCGCTCAGCGTGGTCTCGCGGCAGTCGCTGAAGGAGGCGCTGGACCGCGAGGCCGCGGACATCTTCGAGGTCACCAAGCAGTCCTTCGACGCGTACCACCGGATGTTCGGGTACCGGTACCCGTTCGGCGAGTACCACCAGGCGTTCGTGCCGGAGTTCAATGCCGGCGCGATGGAGAACCCGGGCTGCGTGACGTTCCGGGACCAGATGGTGTTCCGCTCGGCGGTCACCGACGGCGAGCGCAGCCAGCGGGCCCGGACGATCGTGCACGAGATGGCGCACCAGTGGTTCGGCGACACCGTGACGATGAAGTGGTGGAACGACCTCTGGCTGAACGAGTCGTTCGCGGAGTACATGGCGCACCGGGTGTCGACCGAGGCGACCCGGTACACCGACAACTGGATCGACTTCGCCTACATCCGCAAGTGGTGGGGTCTGCAGGCCGACCAGCGGTCCTCGACCCACCCGGTCGCGGCCGACGCGGTCAAGGACGCGCTCGCCTCGCTCGACGACTTCGACGGCATCTCGTACGCGAAGGGCGCCGCGGTCCTCAAGCAGCTGGCGGCGTACCTCGGTGACGACGTCTTCCTCGCCGGCGTGAACGCGCACATCGCGGCGAACGAGTTCGGCAACGCCACGTTCGCCGACCTGGTCGCGAAATGGACCGAGGCCGGCGCGGTCGGACTGGACGACTGGGCGCAGGCCTGGCTCCGTACCCCGGGTGTCGACACGATCAGCGCGTCGCGGACCGAGACCGGGATCAAGCTGCACCGCGCGGCGCCCGCGGCGTACCCGGCTTCACGACCGCACAAGCTGACCGTCGGCGGGTACGACGCGGACGGCCGCGGTACGACGGTCGACGTACTGATCGACGGCCACGAGGTGGAGGTCGATCTCGACCCGACGATCGCCGTGGTCATCCCCGACGCGGGCGACGACAGCTGGGCGAAGATCCGGCTCGACGCCGACAGCCTCGCGAACCTGGCGACGGTGCTGCCGAAGATCGAGAGCGGCGTGACGCGGGCCGTCGTACTCAACAGCCTGCGGGACGCGATCGCCGATGCCGAGCTCGACCCGAAGGTCGGGTTCGACGTCGTCCTCGGACTGCTGCCGACCGAGGACAGCGACATCGCGGTCGCGACGATGCTCAACTGGGCGAACCTGTTGGTGCTCGGCGCCTACCTGCCGTACGAGCCGTATCGCGGACAGCTGGCCGAGGTACTGCGGGCGCGGCTGGAGACAGTCGAAGCCGGAAGCAGCGTGCAGCTGTCGGTGGCCCGCGGGTTCGCGCGATTCACCGACGACACGGACCGGTTGAAGGGCTGGCTCGCTGGTGAGGGCGTGCCGGACGGCGTGACGATGGACGCCGACCTGCGCTGGATCGTCATGCTGCAGCTCGCCCGGCTCGGCGCGATCGGCGAGGCGGAGATCGACGCCGAGCTCGAGCGCGACTCGTCGTCCGAGGGCGTCGTCCACGCGACCCGCTGCCGGGCCGCGCTGCCGACGGCGGCCGCGAAGGAGCGTGCCTGGGCGCAGATCATGACCGACGCCGACCTGCCGAACTACGAGCTGTACGCCGCATCCGAAGGGTTCTGGCACCCGACGCAGGCCGAGCTCACCGCGTCGTACGTCGACCGGTACTTCGCGGAGATCGCGGGAACCGAGAAGCTGCGCTCCGGCTGGGTCGTCGCGACCAGCGCGAAGCTCGCGTTCCCGCGGTACGCGATCGAGCAGCGGGTCGTCGACCGGGCCGCGGACCTGATCGCCGACGAGTCCATCGCGGCCGGAATCCGGCGGTCCGTGGCCGACAGCGCCGACGACCTGAAGCGTGCGCTTGCGGTGCGTTCGGCCTTCTGAGCGAGCCGTTTGGTTAGCAGTCACACCGTGTTGTGACTACTGTGACTGGTGTGATCAGGAGGACCCTGGTGACCAGGCAAGATGTGATTTCGTGACGTAACCTCCACAATGACCGGGCGGCACGGCGCGCCGGTCTTGGTCAGGCCCAGCGTCCGGGAGAGACTGTCTAGAACCGCACAGGAGAACAAGGTCAATGCGCGAGGCGAGGCTCGTCGGTCTGAGCCAGGATGGAACACAACTCATCCTGGCGCTGGCAGAGACGGGTGAGGAGTTCGCCGTACCGGTCGACGACCGGTTGCGTGCGGCCCTCCGCGGAGACCGTGCCCGACTCGGCCAGCTGGAGATTCAAATGGAGAGCGCGCTGCGCCCACGAGACATCCAGGCTCGTATCCGCGCCGGCGAAAGTCCCGAGGCGGTCGCCGCCATCGCCCAGATGCCGATGGAGCGCGTAATGGCGTTCGCCGGCCCAGTTCTGGCCGAGCGGGACCACATCGCCAGCCTCGCGCAGCGCGCATCCGTCCGCCGTCGTGGCGGCGGCGACGCCCCGACCCGCAACCTCGGCGCCTGGGTGACCGACCGGCTGCGCACCCGCCACGTCGACCCGGCATCGGCCGAGTGGGACGCGTGGCGGCGCGAGGACGGCCGCTGGGCGGTTCGCGTCTCGTACTTCGTCGAGTCCGAGGACGAGGCGGAGAAGAAGGACGAGAAGATCGCCATGTTCGCGTACGACGCCCCCGGGCGGTACGCCGTACCGGACGACGACGAAGCGCGCTGGCTGGTCGGCGAGCAGGCGCAGGTGCTGGCGACGCCGGCGCAGCCGCAGCCTGGTGAGCGGCGGCTGGCTGCCGTTGCCGACATCGACCCGCTGCTCGCGCCGGACCACGGAGCCGACAGCTACGAGGCCGGCTTCGAGGACACCGTCGGCCTGCGCCGCCGGAACCACCCAGCCGCCCGCGAGGACACGGGACATCAAACCCGCGACTTCGTGCGTGAGTCACGCGAGCTCAGCCGCGATGTGCGTGAGACGCGGGAGCCAAGCCGGGATGCGCGTGACTACCCGCGTGAGGTTGCACGGGATCTCCCGCGCGAGCCCGGGCGCGGCGGTGCCCGTGAACCGGAGCGCGGTCCGCGTCGCGTGCACTCGGTGCCGAACCCGGATGAAGAGCCGACCCTGATCGACGTACCTGTCGATCAGCCGCCGGCGCCTCGCCCTGCGGTCCGCGCCGTCGAGCGTCCTGCTGACCCGCCCGCCTTCGCCTCCCCTGCAGCTCCGGACGAGACACCTGCGGAGTCCCGTCAGGCGCGCCCTGCAGAAGAGCGCACCGCCGAGGCCCGCACCGCGGAGCCTCGCGCGGCGGAGCCTCGCCGTGCCGAGCCGACCGCCGAGCCGTCGCGGTCGGCTGAAGCCCGCCGCCCGGAGCCCGCCCCCAGCTCCACACCCGGGCCGGCGCCGCACATCGAGCCCGACCCGGTCACCGAGGCGCCGCAGCCTGCGGCAGCGGAGGCGTCCACGGAAGAGACTCCGGCGGAGCCGAAGAAGAAGGCAGCCCGCCGGGGCAAGCGCGCCAGCGTCCCCAGCTGGGACGAGATCATGTTCGGCAAGAAGGCCGACTGACACATCACGGACCGTCGTCCCAGATTGCGGACGGTGTTTGCCGGTGGACCTGTGGTGCTGCCATGATCTTCCGCATGCAGATGCTGTGTTGTTGCTGTCGTCGCTGACGCGCGCCGAGTCCGGCGCACGAGGCCCTGCCCCTTTCCGTGGCCCGCCCGCCGACACAGCACTCACAGGAACTTCGCATGAATCTCCCGGCTCTCGCCGACCTGCTCGCGTCTCGTGGTCTCCGGCTCCTCCCCGGCTCATACGCCGTACCGGTCGAGCTGCTCGTACAGTTGCCTGATGCAACGATCGCCCGGTTCACTGCCCGCGGTACGACGCTCCGCCTGCGCAGCTACGCCCCCGACGCGCTGACCACGATCACCATCCCCACCGAGTGCGGCTGCGGCGACCACCACCCCCAAACCGGCCCCACCCGCGTCACCCTCAGCCGGTACGCCGTACCGCTGGAAGAGCACACCATCGACGGCGAACTCGAGTTCGGCTGGCACCACCACGCCGCCGGCCACCTCCGCCTCCCCGACGCCCTCCCCCACTTCTTCACCCTCCTCAACCACCTCCACACCCGCGAACTCGTCGCCGTCGCCTGACCCCTCCCCACCCTCGCTCGCTCCCGCCCTCGCTCCCGCCCCACCCTCGCTCGCACCCTCGCTCCCGCCCCACGCGATGGGTTCACCCACCTCGTGGTGGGTTTCCCAGCGGTGCGCAGGGGTGGTAACCCACCACCCGGTGGGTGAACCCACCTCGTGGGACTGAGTGGGGCGCGGGCTGGGCTGGGGAGGCGCGGGCTGGGGCGGGCTGGGCTGGGGCGGCGCGGGCTGGGCTGGCGCGGGGTGGGGTGGGTGGGTGGGATGGGCGGTTAGGGGCGGCGGTGGGGTGGTTCGGTGGAGTCGTAGTGGTGGCGCGCGGCTTCGACCTCGGTGAGGTTGGGGGACCATTCGGCGAGGGCGTGGAAGAGGGGGGCGAGGCTGCGGCCGAGGGGGCTGATTTCGTACTCGACGCGGGGTGGGACTTCGGCGTGGTACTCGCGGATGACCAGGCCGTCGCGTTCCAGCTGGCGGAGGCGTTGGGTGAGGACCTTCGGGGTGATGACGCCGATGCGGCGTTCGAGCTCGACGAAGCGCTGGCGGCCGTACTCGTTCAACGCCCACAGGATCGGGGTCGTCCAGCGGCTGAAGACCAGGTCCACCACGGGCGCGATCGGACAGGCCTGCACGGGATCAACAGCTGCTGTGGTCTCGCTCACAAAGTCACCTCTCGCCCAATACTTTCCTCTAGGTACCTACTATCCCACGACAAGTAGCGTCCTCACCATGATCGTGATCACCGGTGCAACCGGCAACGTAGGCCGCCCACTCGTCCAGACCCTGATCGCCGCCGGCGAAGACGTCGTACCCGTCTCCCGTCGCGGCGACGGGCATCAAGCCGACCTGACCAAACCCGAGACCCTCAAGCCCGCACTCGACGGCGCGAAGGCCGTCTTCCTGCTCACGTCCGCCGACTTCCTCGCCGGCGGCAACCTCGAGCCCGTCGTCGAGGTACTGCGAGAAGCCGGCGTCCCGCGCGTCGTACTGCTGTCGTCGCAAGGAGTCGGCTCGAAGCGTCACCCGTCGGTCCATGAGGACGCCGTGACCGGGTCTGGTCTCGACTGGACGATCCTCCGCCCCGGCAACTTCGCCAGCAACGCATTCCAGTGGGCCGATTCGATTCGAACGCAGCGCATCATGGCCGCGCCGTTCGCGGACGTCCCGCTGCCGGCCGTTGACCCCGCTGACATCGCCGAGGTCGCGGCCGCCGCACTCACCGACTCGGGCCAGGCGGGCGTGAGCCACACCGGGGCGATCTACACGCTCACCGGCCCGGTCGCGATCTCGCCCCGCGAGCAGGCGCAGGTGATCGGCAACGCCCTGGGTCAACCGGTGCAGTTCGCCGAACTCAGCCGAGACGAGGCTCGCACCGGCATGATCAGGTTCATGCCGGAACCCGTGGTCGAAGCGACCCTCGACGTGCTCGGCGCACCGACGGCCGACGAGCAACAGGTCAGCCCCGACATCCAGGCCGTCCTCGGGCGGGCGCCACGCACCTTCGCCGACTGGGTCACGCGGAACCTTCAGGCCTTCCGCTGACCAATGGCAGGAACACGTCGTCGACGAGGGACGTGAGCGCTGAAGCCGGCAGCGGCTCGCGGGCGAACAGCATCTCGTGACGCAGCAGGTTGGTGGGAGCGGTGAGCACCCGATCGGGCACGTCCGCCGTCGGGATCTCACCGCGCTCCGCCGCCTGCTTCATGATCGTCGACATCACGGCCGTCATCCGCGTGTGGACCTCCGGATCCAGATCCGGCGCCTCGGCCAGCAAGCCGTGGACGACGTCGGGCCCGAGCGTCGCGAACCGATCCGCCATCCGCTGCAGCACCGCGAGTACGTCGTCGCGCAGGCTCCCGGTGTGCGGCACATTCCCCACGATCGAACCGGTCCGGTGCCGCATCGCCGCGACCACCAGCTCGGCCCGATTGCGCCACCGCCGGTACAGCACCTGCTTGCCGGTGTGCGCTCGGGCAGCGACGGCCTCCATCGTCAGCCGTGCGTACCCGGTCTCCATCAGCTCGTCCCAGGCCGCGTCCAGCAGGACGGCCTCGAGCTCCGCACCCCTCCGACGCTCCACGCAACCAGCTCCTCAAAAAGAGACCTTGCGTCTCTTAACGATCCGAGCCTACTCTGTTTCCGGTAAGAGACGCAACGTCTCTAAGGAGACCTCCCGGATGACTACAACCACCACTACAACTCTCGACCGCGGGTTGCTCAAGCTCGCCGCGGTCCTTGTCCTCGGCGCGCTCGCGCCGCTGCTCGACAGCACGATCGTCACCGTCGCGATCCACACCCTCGGCGTCGAGCTGCACACCTCGGTGTCCACGGTCCAGTGGGTCAGTACGGCGTACCTGCTGGCGCTCGCGATGGCGGTCCCGATCACCGGCTGGTCGGCGAACCGCTTCGGCGCCAAGCGCATGTGGATCATCGCGCTCGCGCTGTTCCTGATCGGCTCGATGCTCTGCGGCGTCGCCTGGAACATCGGCTCGCTGATCGCGTTCCGCGTGATCCAGGGCATCGGCGGCGGTCTGATGCTGCCGATCCTGCAGACCATCCTGCTGCGCGCCGCCGGCCGGGAGCGGATCGGCCGGCTGATGGCCGTCGTGACCCTGCCCGTGGTGATCGGCCCGATCCTCGGCCCGGTGATCGGCGGCGTCCTCGTCGGTCACCTCGACTGGCGCTGGATCTTCTACGTCAACGCCCCGATCTGCATCGCCGCGATCGCCTTCGCGGCACGCACCCTGAAGCCGGACCCCGAGCCCACCGCGGCGACGCTCGACGTACCTGGCCTGCTGCTCGTCTCCCCCGCCCTCGCCGGCATCATCTACGGCCTCAGCCAGGTCGGCGACCGCGGCGGCTTCGCCCACATCAGCGTCCTGCTGCCGCTGATCCTCGGCGCGATCCTGCTCGTCGCCTTCGTGCTCCGGCGTACCAACGAACCGCTCATCGACCTCGGCCTCTTCCGTACGAAGTCCTTCACCGCGTCGACCGCGCTCATGTTCCTCACCGGCTTCGGACTGTACGGCGCGATGCTGCTCCTCCCGCTCTTCTACCAACAGGCTCGCGGCGAGACCGTCACCGCGGTCGGTCTGCTGCTCGTCCCGCAAGGCATCGGCAGCCTCATCGCCAGAACGGCCGGCGGCCTGACTGACCGGATCGGCCCGCGCCTGGTCGTCCTCGCCGGCATCGTGCTGACAACGATCGGCACCATCCCGTTCGCCTTCGCCGGTACGTCGTACTGGGTGCTCGGGGTCGCCCTGGTCATCCGCGGCGCCGGGCTGAGCTCGGTGAACCTCGCGGTGATGGTTGGCGCGTTCCGCGATCTGGAGCCGGTGCAGATCCCGCATGCGAGCAGTACGACGCGGATCATGCAGCAACTCGGCGGTGCCTTCGGGGCGGCGACCCTGGCGGTCGTTCTGCAGAGTCAACTCAAGAGCGGGACTGTGTCGACGGCGTACGCCCACAGCCTCGCCTGGGCCATCGGGTTCACCGTGATCGCCGCCATCCCTGCACTGTTCCTAGGAGCGCGATCCGGCGACGCCTCCCAACGGGCTACGGGGTGAGGTCACAGCAATCGGTCGACCAGTCCGTCTATGTAGTCCGGGGTGAGCGGGCCCAGACCGAACAAGACGCGGATGTACATCGGGGACATGACGTGGTCCAGGACGTCGAGCGCGTCGGGCGCCTGCTCGCCGCGCTCGACGGCGCGATCGAGCATCGACTGCAACTGCCGGCCGCGTTCGGCGATGAGGTCGTCACGCGCCTGCAGGCCTTGGGGACCGGTGCTGGACAGGGCGACGGCCAGGCGTAGCAACGCCAGACCGTCGGGTCCGGTGATCTCGCGGGCCACGTTGGCCGCGTAGGTGTGCAGGTCGCCGGCCAGGCTCCCGGTGTCGGGCATCGGCGACTGTGCGTCGAGACGGGTGAGCGCCACGTCGGCGAGCAGGGTTTCCAGGCTGCCCCACCGGCGGTAGATGCTGCTGTCGGCTACCCCCGCCCGAGCTGCGATGTCGCCGACGGTGAAGTTGCCGTAGCCGCGCTCGCTGATCAGGTCGGTGACGGCCTGGTGCACCTCCGCGCCGACGCGGGCGCTGCGCCCGCCGGGCCGCCGGGCTCGCTGTCGCTCATCCATGCCTCCAGCTTAACGCAGTCACGACTTGCGTTTGCGCGCAGACCTCTCTACCGTTGCTTTAACGCAGTTCCTGGCTGCGTTAAAGCAACGAACGATCGAGAGGAATCCCCCGTGGATGCATCGGTAGGCAGCCGAGCGAACCGGGCCGTGCTGCTCACGGTGACCTGCCTGGGCCAATTCATGGTCCTGCTCGACAACACGATTGTCGGAGCAGCGCTACCCGACATGCAGCAGCGACTGAACACCCAGCTGACCGGTCTGCAATGGATCGTCGATGCGTACGTACTGCTGGTCGCCATGCTGCTGCTGTCCGGCGGTGTCTTCGCCGACCGGTTCGGCCGCAAACGGGTGTATCTGACCGGCGTTGCGGTGTTCACCGCCGCGTCGGTCATGTGCAGCCTTGCGCCCTCGCTCGGCTGGCTGGTCACCGGCCGGGTGCTGCAAGGCGTCGGGGCCGCGGCGCTGAGCCCTGCCTCGCTGGCCCTGCTCGCCGCCGCGTATCCCGTGCCGCAAGAGCGGATCAAGGCGATCGGACTGTGGGCCGGATTCAGCGGGATCGGTCTGGCCGCGGGCCCGGTGGCCGGCGGCGTACTGACAGATGCCTTCGGGTGGCCTGCCATCTTCCTGGTCAATCTGCCCATCGGCGTGGTCCTTCTGCTGATCGGTCTGCGCAGTCTTCAAGAGGCCCGCAACCCGAGTGCCCCCGCCATCGACGTCCCGGGGACGGCGTTGTCCGTTCTTGGGGTGGGGACGTTGACCTACGGGCTCATCGAGGGCGGTGCCCGCGGCTGGACGTCGCCGGTGATCCTCGGCAGCTTCACCGTCGCGGTGATCCTGCTCGCCGCCTTCGTCGCCGTCGAAGCGCGGCGTTCGGCTCCGATGCTGCCGCTGCGGCTGTTCCGGCAGCGGCTGTTCACCGTGTCCAACACGGCAATGGTCGTGGTGGGGTTCGCGCTCATGGGTTCGTCGTTCTTCTTCTCCCAGTTCTTCGTCTACGTCCAGGGCAGCTCGATCCTGCGCGCCGGCCTGCAGACCCTGCCGACCTCGCTCGCCATGGTGATCGTCAGCCCGTACGCGGGCCGGCTCGCCGCCCGGTACGGCTTCCGGATCGTGGTGACCACCGGCCTCACCCTGGCCGGCCTGGGACTGCTGGCGCTCGGCATGGTGCACGCCGGCACCGGCTACGCGAATGTGTGGTGGCGGCTGGCAGTCATCGGCATCGGCTTCGCGCTGACCATGTCCCCGCTGACGGGAGCCGCCATCCAGTCGGTCAGCCCGCAGGAAGGCGGTCTGGCATCAGGCATCAGCAGCACCACCCGGCAGATCGGCGCGGTACTCGGCGTGGCACTACTCGGGGCCATCGTCCGCACCCGCCAATCCGGCGGCGCATCCTTCGGGACCGGCCTCAACAGTGCCTTCCTCGCTGCCGGCGCCATCACCTTGGTCACCGCCGTGTTCACCGGTCTCTGGCTGACGAAGTCCGACGAGGGCTCCGAGACGCCGCAGCATTCCACGGATCCAGGGGCGGTCACTCCGTCGGGCGTCGGCTCTTGAATAAGTAACACGCTTGGTTTAACTTATCCGCGCAGCTGCTCTCGCCTGTCCTTCCAGTCCGCCATCTGGGGGTTCCAGCATGTCCAGACGCTTGCTCGCGCGGTTGCTTCCCGCCGTGCTTCTCACCGGAGTGCTCGCCGTACCCGCGGCGCACGCCGCGACCATGTATCCCAGCGGGGTCGGTGCCGATCTGGGGCCGACCCCGACCACTCTCGGCGTGCAGCCCGCCGCCGGCGACGATCCGGCCGGGCTGCGCACCGGCACCGAGCAAGGCCGTGCGTACTGGCAGACGAACCAGGCGGCCGGGACCGGCTACCTCGAGTTCGACGTCGACCACGACTACGTTGACGAGATCGGCACCGACGACGTCCTGGTGACGGTGACCTATCTCGACAGCGGCTCCGGCACGCTCGACCTGCAGTACGACGCCAAGGCCGAGCCGCAGCAGGACGCGACCGACATCCAGCTGACCAACACCGGCGTGTGGAAGACCGGGGTCTTCTCGCTGTCCGGCATCGCGTTCACGAACCGGCTGGGCGATGCCGACGTACGGGTGTTCGGGACCGCCGACATCACGATCGCGAGCCTGCGGATCAGTACTGCGGGCGCCTCGGTCCTGCTCGGCGCGACGCCGGTGCAGAACGGCATCAGCCCGCGCGCCGGCGACGACGCGTCGCACCTGATCACCGGTGTACAGGACGGCCGCCCGTACTGGCAGACCGACCGCACCGCGCCGTCGCCGGGGACGAGCTTCTTCTACATGAACGTCGCCGACACCTACCTGTACGACAACCACAGCCTGGTGCTGGTCAGCATCGACTACTTCGACCAGGGCAACGGGCAGTTCGGTCTCCACTACGACTCCCCCGGCGACACGATCCCGGAGAAGTTCAAGAACTCCGAGGTCATCCGGTACGGCGACACCAAGACCTGGAAGACGTACACGTTCGCGCTGCCCGACGCGGTGATGACGAACCGCTCGAACGGCGGCGACTTCCGCATCCACAACGGCGACGGGTCCGTCGACCTGAAGGTGGCTGCGGTCCGCGTCGCCAAGGTCGCGACCACCCTCGACGTCACCGAAGGGCTCGTGGACCTCATCGGCCAGGCTGCCCGCACCGAGAAGGCGGCGCGCGAAGGTACCCGCGACGGCCAGTACCCGGTCGGCAGCCGGGCCACCTTGCAGGACGCGATCGACGACGCTCAGGCGATCGCATCCACTCCGGGCGTCACCGACGTACAGGTCAAGGCTGCGCTCACGACGCTGCAGGCGAAGCTCGACGCGTTCACCGCGTCGGTCGTGGACACCAACTTCGGGCCGGCCGGCACAGCGACAGCCAGCAACGGAGCCGACGCAACCAACGTCAACGACCGCGATGACAACACTGCCTGGAGCGGCGGCGCCGACTCGTGGCTGCAAATCGATCTGGGCAAGCCGCGACCGGTCAACGACGTACGCGTCGAATGGGCCGAGGCCTACTCCCCCGACTACACCGTGCAAGTCTCGAACGACGGCAAGAAGTTCACCGCCGTCGGCCGCACCGGATCGCCGGGCGGCAATCAGATCAGCCGGACCCGGTTCGCGACCACGAGTGTCCGCTACGTGCGCGTCGCGATGACCGGCGCCGACTCGTTCATCGTCAAGGAGCTCCAGCTCCGGCTCACGCCTGTCGTCACGCCGAAGCCGAAGCTCGTGCAGACCAGCAGTCCGACCGACGACGGCGTCGTCGCCGATTTCGACGCGACGCAGTACGGCGCTGACCGCACCGGTCGGCGGGACTCCACCAAGGCGATCCAGCAAGCGATCTACGCCTGCCAGGACGCGGGCGGCGGCACGGTCTGGCTGCCGGCCGGTCAGTACAAGGTCACCGACACGATCGAGGTGCACGCGTTCTGCAGTCTCCGCGGCGATCACGGCCAGAAGCTGGGAACGGGAACGGTGATCATCGCCGATCTGCCGTCCGGGGACGACGGGCCGAGTCTGTTCCGGATCGGCGGGAGCGCCGGCGTTCTCGGCGTCACGACGTACTATCCGAACCAGAACGCGACTGATCCGGTCCCGTACAACTACACGTTCGAGATCCCCGGCGGTGCCTGGATCGGCAACGAGAACTACATGATGTCGACGGTCTCCGACGTCACGATGCTGAACTCGTACCGCGGTATCGGCGTCAGCACGATGCCGAACGACCACGGCAACGCGCCGAGCTCCGGCCAGGTGCACGAGTCCACCACGATCCGCAACGTGACCGGTACGGCGCTGTTCGAGGGCGCCCGGGCCTACAACGGCGCCGACGTCGGCACCTGGGAGAACGTTGCCTTCAGCAACTCTTACTGGTCGTCGGCACCCAAGGCCTTCAAGCCGCCGTCGCGGCTGGCCCTGGACACCTGGACCCGCGCACACGGCACCGGTCTCGTCCTCGGCGACCTCGAGTGGGATCAGTTCTACCGGATCGCGCTCTCCGACTACGCCGTCGGTATTCATGTCGTCGCAGGTCAGCGGGCGCAGTTCACCGGCAGCTTCCTCGAGCCCGACGTACGCCGGACGGGCACCGGCCTGCTCGTCGACGTGATGGACGACCGGTGGGGCCTGACGCTGGCCGGCGGGCACGTCGACGGAGGGATCACCAACAACTCGCAGGGCTACGTGAAGATCACCGGGACCGAGGTCACCGGTGCGGTCTCCGGGATCGTGCACCAGATGTCCGGCACGGCGCCGAGCTACACCCAGAGAGCGCTCCCCAAGCCGGTCCAGAAGCTGTACGTCGTCGACGCTCCGCACGGAGTCGGGTACCTCCCGGCGGCGGACGCGACCCGATCCGTGCAGAAGGTCCTCGACCGCGCCGGCCACGAGGGTGGCGGCATCGTCTACCTGCCCGCCGGCTGGTACCGGATCTCGACGCACCTGAGCGTCCCGGCGAAGGTCGAGCTGCGCGGCGCGTCCGCCGTACCGAACCGGGATCAAGGCGGTGCGAGCGGCGGGACCGTCCTGCAGGCCTTCGAAGGACGCGGCGCCGGAGCGGGAGCAACCGCTCTCTTGACGCTCTCCGGGAAGAACGCCGGCGTCCGCGGGCTGCGGGTGTTCTACCCGGAGAACAACCCCGGCAAGACCGACGGCGTCGTGCCCTACCCGTACGCGATCCGTGGTCACGCCGGCGGGAACTACGTGATCAACGCCGGCTTCCCGAACGCCTGGGACGGGATCGACCTCAGCGGCGACAACGTCGTCGTCCGCAAGATCGCCGGCGCGTTCTTCGACCACGCGATCTCGATCGGAGCGGGCCACGGCGGCCGGGTCGAAGGCGTGCTCTCGAACGGGAACGCGGTCACCCGGGTCGGGTACCAGGAGCCGTACTGGATGAACGAGGGCGACATCTTCACCCTCGTCATCGACAAGTACATGCGCAAGACGGCCAAGATCGTCACGGTCGACGGCGCTCGCGGGCTGACGCTGCTGGACGTGTTCGCCTACGGCTTCCACGACGGGCTGGTGGTCAACTCCGGGCAGGTCGACGCGTTCAACCTCGGCACCGACAACCTCGGGACCGACGGGCACACCGTGCAGGTGGTCGGCGGGGACGTCGAGGTCACGAACCTCGCCCGCTACAACGGCGCCACGCTCAGCGGTCCGGCGACGTTGCACAACGTGATGGTGATCAACGTCGTGCAGCGCAGCGTCACCGTTCAGGCCAACGGGAAGGGCACGGTGAAGATCGCCGGGAACGAGTCCGAGCCGGGGAAGTACGAGATCGGCGCGCAGGTGACCGTGACGGCGACGCCATCATCGGATAGCGTTTTCCAGAGTTGGACCGTTGATGGGACCGTGGTGTCGACAGCGCCGTCGTACACCTTTGCCGTCAGCGCGGACCAGGTTCTGACCGCGAACTTCCAGTAGGAGCGAGATGGCTGACACACAACAGCAGGTCGCGATCGTGGGTTGCGGCATCATCGGCCGGACCCATGCCAAGACCATCGCGGAACGGCCGGATGCGATCGTCACCGCACTCGTCGACCCGGACCCCGCCGCCCGGGAGGCGGTACGGGCGCAGCTGACCGAGGCCGGACAGCCGGAGCCGAAGGTGTACGACGACCTGGCCGCGGCGCTGAGTGGGTCGGACGTATCGCTGGTCGCGATCTGCACGCCGAGCGGTTCACATGCCGAGCTGGCCGAGCAGGCGCTGGCCGAGAAGAAGCACGTCGTCGTCGAGAAGCCGGTCGACGTCAATGTGGCCCGGGCCCGCCGCCTGGGTGCGGCGGCCACCCGGGCCGCGAACAACGGTGTGATGTCGTCGGTGATCAGCCAGCACCGGTTCGACGCCGGCAGCGCGGTGATCAAGCAGGCGATCGACGCCGGCCGGTTCGGTCAGCTGACGTCGTGCACGGCAACGGTCGCCTGGTGGCGCAGCGACGAGTACTACGCCCAGGCCGGATGGCGCGGGACGTGGGCGCAGGACGGCGGTGGCGCACTGATGAACCAGGGCGTGCACACCGTCGACCTGATGCTGTGGTTCATGGGCCGCCCGGTCAGCATCCAGGCGCAGGCGTTGCGGGCGGCGCATCATGCGATCGAGGTCGAGGACACGGTGGTCGCGACCATCACCTTCGAGAGCGGCGCGGTCGGCACCTTGCACGCGACGACCGCGGCGTTCCCTGGTGGGCGCACGCGGGTGTCGGTCCACGGCACCGAAGGCGGTGCTGAGGTGGAGGACGACGTCCTGAGCCGGTTGAACGTCGACGGGGTCAAGGACGAGGCGTCCACGGACGTAGGCGATCCCGGCGGCCACAAGGCGCAGTACGACGACATCCTGACCGCGATTGCCGGCGGCAAACAGCCGGCCATCACCGTCCAGGACGCCATCGAGGCGCTGGCCACGGTCCGGGCCGTCTACATTGCGTCCACTCTCCAACGCCCGGTCAAGTTCGAAGACGTCCTCGAAGGCAAGTACGACGACGTCGAGGTATCCCGAGGCATCGGCCTACCACCCAACTGAAACCTGCGAACCCGGCGTTGTCAGGCGCCGGGTTCGCGGGTGTTGAGGATGCGTTGGTAGAGGTTGCAGTCTTGCCAGTGGCCGTCGATGTGTAGGTACGTCGGTGCCATCCCGATCTGGTGGAAGCCTGCCCGGTCGAGGACCCGCTGGGAGGCCGCGTTGCCCGTCAGCGTGCTTGCCTCGATGCGGTGCAGCTTCAGTTCGGTGTCCGCGATCTCGGCGACCGCCTCCACCGCGCGGCCCATCAGCCCGCGCCCGAGCGCGTCGACGGCGAGCCAGTACCCGAGGCTCGCGCTGCGGAACGGGCCCGGCACCAGATCGCTCAACGTGATCTGCCCGACCACCCGGTCGCCTTCGGCGAGCACCCACGGCACAACGTGCCCGTTCTTGAAGCGCTCGAGCTGGCCGGTCATCCGCTCCACCTGACCGGCGGTCGTGAACCACTTCTCGGTCCGGACCGGCTCCCACGGCCGCAGATGCTCCCGGCTACGGACCTGCGCATCGGCAAGGGCAGGGGCGTCGTCCAGGGTGCCGATCCGGAGTTCCACGTCGGGAGTCAGCGAGCGGGCTGCGATCACTTCGGCAGCCTACGTGCCTGACTGGAGCCCGACACGCGAGGGGTGAACGCATCGTGGAAGATCGTGGACGCCGCCCCGACCGCGGCCGCGTCGGTCTGCAACATCGACTCCTCGACCGCGACCGGCCGCGTCTCCCGGGCCACCGGATGCGCGTTCACCGCGCGCCCGATCTCGGTCAGGAAGATCTCCGAGACCTCCTTCATGTACGCCGGTCCGCCGAGCACCACGAGGTCGATGTCGAGCAGGTCCACCAACCCGACCGCGCCCTGCCCGACCACCCGCGCCACCTGCGTGACCGCCTTCACGGCAGCCGCATCGCCATCGGCGGCCGCCTTGCACACCGCCTTGTACCGCTTGGCCTCGTCGGTCGCGCCCGGGTCGGTCTCGACGTACCCGAACTCGGCCGCGATCACCGGCAACGACGCCGTCGGATTGCACTCGGGCACCATCCGCGGCCCATCCTCCGGGTCCCACTCCCCCATCCGCAAGGCCGCGATCTGCCCGAACTCGCCCGCGTTCGCCGAACCGCCGCGATAGATCGACCCGTTCAGGATCAGGCCGCTGCCGACGCCCGTACCGAGATAGAGGTAGGCGAAGTCGCGGGCCCGGGCCGACCGCCCGATCCAGCGCTCGCCGATCGCGGCCGCCGTACCGTCCTTCTCCACCAGCACGGGATGGTTGAGCCGCTCCTGCAGCAACTTGCGGATCTTCAGCCCGCGCCAGGCCGGCTGCAGCGGCAACGCGAGCAGCGACCCGTCGGTGTCGATCGGCCCTGGTACGGCGACGCCGACGCCGAGCATCGAGGCGGGATCGACCTGGCTGATGCTCAACGCCGCGGACACGGTCGCCGCGGTCAGGTCGATGAGCTTGCCCGCCTCCAGGCCGTCGGCGAGGTCGACGGTCTCGCGGCGGACGATCGTCCCGTCCAGGTCGACGACCGCGACCGTGAGCAGCTCCGGGTCGATGTGGATGCCGACCGCGTGGGCGGCGTTCGACCGCATCCGCACCGGGGTCCGCGGCTTGCCGAGCCGCTCCGCGCGCTCCTGCGCCTCCTCCACCAGCAGGCCTTGCTGGAGGAGGATGCGCAGGATCCGCGACACCGACTGCTGCGTGAGACCGGTCCGGCGGGAGATCTCGGTCCGGCTGATGATGCCGGCCAGCCGGATCGTCTCGATGATCACGGCCTCGTTGAACGAGCCCAGGTCGTACTGGTTCGCACCCGCGCGCCGCAGGTCCGTCAGGTTGTCAACCGAATCGTTCATCTCCACCTCCCCGTCTCACCTCGAGTAGCCGCGATCGTACTGCCCACTGTGCGTGTTTACGGTGCTTCGAGCGCTCCGTCGATTCGTCGGACTCCGGCTGCCCACTCGTCGTGTCCGGACAGTCGCGCGGGATAACGAGCCGCCGCCTCCAGATCGACGTCGATACCCCAGCCGGGCGCCTCGTTCGGCCGCAGCCAGCCGTCCTCGATCCGCAGCGTCCCGGGGAACACCTCGTGCACGGCCTCGTCGTAGATATGGCCCTCTTGGATGCCGAAGGCAACAGAACTGACGTCGAGCGCGACATTCGCCGCGGCCCCGATCGGCGAGGTGTCGCCAGGCCCGTGCCAGGCCGTCCGTACGCCGGAGATCTCGGCCAGATCGGCCAGCTTGCGGGCCGGGGTCAGACCGCCGATGTCCGAGACATGCGATCGGATGAAGTCGACACCGCCGTCCCGGATCAGCCGGACCGCGTCACCGAACGACGTCGTCAGCTCGCCGACGGCCAGCGGAACCGGCGAGGCGGCACGCACCTCGGGCAGCCGGTCCCACAGCTCCGGCGCCAGCACGTCCTCGAGGAAGAACAACCGGTGCGGCTCCAGCGAACGCGCCAGCAGCACCGCTTCCTTCGGCGTCAGCCGGGAGTGGACGTCGTGCAGCAGCTCGATGTTGTCCGGCAGCGCGTGCCGGGCCTCGGCGAACAGCTCCGGCGTCGTCCGCAGGTAGTCCCGCGCCGACCAGCCGTTGTGGTACGGCGCGTCCGGGTACAGCGTCGGCACCCGCGGAGCGCCGTACCCGCCGCCGCCCGGCGTGGACATCTGCAGCCGGATGTGGCGCCAGCCCTGCGCGATCAGCTTCTGGGCGTGGTCGATCGTGTCCTCGATCGTCTTGCCGCTGGCGTGGATGTAGGTGTCGGCGGCGGCACGGACCTTGCCGCCGAGCAGCTCGTACACCGGCATGCCGGCGCGCTTGCCGGCGATGTCCCACAGCGCCTGGTCGATACCGGAGATCGCGTTGTTCGTGACCGGGCCGCCGCGCCAGTAGCCGGAGTACCCGGCCAGGCGGGTCAGGTCGCCGATGTCACCCGGGTAGCGGCCGACGAGGAGCCGGGACAGGTGCTCGTCGACGAAGGTCTGCACCGCCTTCCAGCGCTGGGTGAACGTGGCGCAACCCAGCCCGTACAGGCCGGGTTCGGTGGTGTCGATCTTCACGACCACCAGCGGGATGCCTTGCGGCGCCGTGACGATCGCCTTCACCTCGCGGATCCGGATGTCGTCGCGGACGGGCCACGGTTGGTCGAAGTTCGAGGGCATTCAGAGCTCCAGAGGAAGGGTGGGTAGGTCGAGTTCGTGCTGGGCCCGGAAGCCGAGCACGGTCCGGACCGCGGTCAGGTCGATCGGCACCTCGCGGCCGACGAACCGCCGCGAGCGCGGTACCTCCGGCGCGAACGCGTCGAGCAGGTCCTCGGTCGCGTACGGCGCGGTGGTGGTGTCGGCGGCAACGAAGAAGGCGTGCGCCCCGGACAGCGACGCGGTCAGCCCGAGCTCGACGGCGTACGCCGAGTCCCGGGTGTCCAGATAGCTCCAGGCCTCCCGTAGACCGCTGGCCGGCTTCACCCGGACATTGTCGGCCATCCGCTCCAGCACGTCCGGTGAATTCACATGTGGGAACCGGAAGGAGACCACGTCGATCCCCCAGCGCCTCCACGCCATTCGCGCGGTGTTCTCGTCGTTCTGCTTGGACAGCGAGTACCAGTCGGCGACGTCGGTCGGCGCCTTCTCGTCCCACGGGAAGTACGGCTGGCGGATCTCGTGCGGGTTGAACGGGACGCCGGTCGCGTTGATGCTGCTCGCGATCACCGCCCGGTCGATGCCGAGAGCACCGGCCTGCGCGAGCACGTTGAACGTCGACACCACGTTGACCGAGTAGACGTCGTAAGGTGTGCCGGCCGAGGGGTGCGGCAGCGCCGCCAGGTGGACGACGTACTCCGCACCCTCCAGCGCCCGCGCCACGTCGGTCTCGGACCGGGTGTCGCCGATCAGCACCCGGTCCGCCTTCAGGTCCGGGTGCTCGACGTTCGACAGGGCGGTCACCTTGGCACCCAGTCCGTTCAGGTGCTCGACCGTGACCAGCCCGATCCGGCCGGCGGCCCCCGTGACCAGCACGCGCCGGCCGTTCAGTTCACTCACTCTGGCCTCACTCTTTGATTCCTCCCGCCATCCCCACGCCGCGCAGGAACTGTTTCTGGAACACCAAGAACAACACCACAGGTATCAGAACCGCGAGGAACAGGGCGCTCATCTGCAGCGAGATCTCGGTGGTCTTCTGCACCCGCGGCAGCGCGACCGAGATCGGTTGCAGCCGCGGGTCCGGCAGCACGAGCAGCGGCCAGAGGTAATCCTTCCAGGACCCGATGACCGTCAGCAGTGCGACGACGCCGACGATCGGCTTGGACAGCGGCAGGATCAGCGCCGTGAACAGCCGCACGTTGCTCGCCCCGTCGATCCGGGCGGCCTCGATCAGCTCGCGCGGGATCGAGTCGAAGTACCGCTTCATCACCAAAACGTTGAACGCGCCGGCCGCCGACGGCAACCAGACCGCCCAGAACGTGTTCTGCAGGCTGATCCCGAGCAACGGCATCTTCAGTACCGTCATGTAGAGCGGGACCAAGGAGATGACGCCGGGCAGGAACAGCGTCGCGAGTACGGCGCCGGTGACGATCGGACCCCATTTGGGTCGCAGGATGCTGAGCACGAACGCGCCCGTCGTACACACGAACAGCGTCGAGATCATCGAGCCGATCGCGATGAACGCGGTGTTGCCGAGGTACGCGCCGATCTGGACGCGGTTCCAGGCGTCGGGGATGTTCTTCAGCTGGATGCCCGACGGCCACATCTGCATCGGGCCGCTGAGGATGTCCTGGCTGGTGGAGACGCCGGACTTGAGCAGCCAGAGCAGTGGACCGACGCCGGCGACCGCGACGGCGACGAAGATCACCACCTGGATCGCCGGCAGGCCGTAGCGGACCAGGCCGCGCTGCCGGTCGGCTGTCGAGATGATTCCGCGCTCGGACATGCTCATGTCGTACTCCAGCGGCGAGTGACGAAGTGATAGACGACCGACAGTGCGCACAGGACCACGGCGAGCAGCACGCTGAGCGCGGTCGCGGCGCCGAAGTCTCCGTTGACGAACGCGTACCGGTAGATCAGCAGCAGGACCGTCATGGTGGCGTTGTTCGGTCCGCCGCCCGTGAACAGGAACGGTTCGGTGAACACCTGGAACGTCCCGATCAGCTGCAGCAGCATCATGATCAGGATGATTCCGCGGATCTGCGGGAGGGTGACGTGCCAGACCCGGCTCCAGATCCCCGCCCCGTCGAGCTCGGCCGCCTCGTACAACTCCGTGCGTACGCCGGTCAGCGCCGCCAGGTAGATGATCGAGGTGGCGCCCGCGCCGGCCCAGGTCGCCTCGAGGACGATGGCCGGCATCGCCAGGGTCTGCGAGTTCAGCCAGGCGAACGGACCGATCCCGAACCAGCCGAGGATCGAGTTGAAGACGCCCGCACCGCTCGGGTCGTAGAAGAACGTCCACAACAGGATCGCGGCCACCGGCGGTACGACGGCCGGCAGGTACGAGAGCACGTTGTACAGCCAGCCGGTCTTGCGCAGCTCGCTGATGAACACGGCCAGGAACAACGGCACCGGGAAACCGAAGATCAGTGCCAGGAAGGCGAAGTACAGCGTGTTGAGCGCGGCCTGCGGGAGTTGCGGGTCGGTCAGCACGTAGCTGAAGTTCGACCACCCGACCCACTCGGCGGGTAGCACCAGGTTGTTCTTCTGGAAGCTGAGCACCAGTCCACGAACGATCGGGCCCCAGGAGAAGTACAGGAAGATCAGCACCAGGGGCAGGGCGAAGAAGATGCTGCTGAGCCCGCCGGAGCGGTACCAGGTGGCAACGCTCCGGCCGGACTTCTGGGTTCTTTGCTGGAACATGGGCTACCGCGCGAGGCGAGCGTCGATCTTCGAGGCGGTGTCGCTCAGTAGCTTGTCGATGTCCGCATCCTTCTTCGTCAGCACCTGCTGCACCACCGGGTCGAGCAGTGAGTAGACCTCCTGACCCTTGTTCGACGGCTCGGGCAGCAGCTTCAGCGACGTCGTCGAGTCGATGTAGCCCTGGAACTGCTTGACCGGGACGTTCACGTACGGCTCACGCCACTTGTTGAACTGGTCGTACGTCGACTGGCTCAGCGGGCTGATGCCGGGGCGGCCGACGAAGCCCTTGTCGGCGATCGTGGTCTTCGCGTCCTGCACCGCGACCGACTCGGTCGTGTACTTGTCGAACTGGTCGAACTTGATCCACTTCAGCGCCGCGACGATCTCGTTCTTGGTCGCCTTCGGGCTGATCATCTTCAGCGAGCCGCCGGTCAGCGTGCCGTACGGGCCGCCGTCCTGCGGCAAGGCGCCCTCACCGAAGTCGGCGGGCTTCATGCCGAACTGCTTCACGCTCATGTCGTAGGCGTCCGGCGCCTGCAGGACCATGCCGATCTTGCCGGCCGCGAAGTCCTGGCGGACCTCCTCCTGGTTGTACAGGAACCGGCTGCCCATCGAGTTGTCGGTCCAGCGCATGTCCTTGAGCAGCTGCAGCGCCTTCTTGGTCGGCGCGTCGTTGAACGTGCTCTTCTTGCCGTCCGCGCTCTCGACCGTGCCGCCCATGCTGTAGGTCATCGTGGTCAGCATCCAGCCACCGGTGTTGTTGGTGGTCAGCTGCGAGTACCCCGCCTTGCCGGTCTTGTCGTGGATCTGCTTGGCGTACTGACGGACCTCGTCCCAGGTCGTCGGCGGCTTGTCCGGGTCCAGGCCGGCCTCGCTGAACAGCTTGCGGTTGTAGGCGATGCCGACCGAGAAGACATCGATCGGAACGCCGTAGATCCGGCCGTTGGCGTCCTGGACGATCTTCAGGACGTTCGGGTTCAGGTCCTTGGTCAGGTCGACCATCTTCAGCTCGTCGGTGATGTCCGGGAGCTGCTTGTTCGGGATCATGTTGGCCGGCTCGGTGAAGCTGATGTTCATCACCGTCGGCAGCGTCCCGCCGGCCACCTGGGCCTGGAAGGTCTGCGCCTGCCAGCTGGTCTCGGTCGACTTCACGGTGATGTTCGGGTTCTTCGCGGTGAAGTCGGCGATCTTCTGGTTGAACGCCTTCAGGTCGTTCGGCTTGTCGGGGGTCGGGCGGTCCCCGATCGTGATCGTGACCGGGGCGTTCTGGTCGATATCGCCACCCGCGTCGCCGGACGCTCCCGGTGTGGTGCCCTTCGCACAACCGGCGGCAAGCACCAGCCCGGCAACCCCCAGGGCGGCGCCCCACCTGCTCACTCTCGTCATCGGAACTCCTCAGGTTTCCGGATGCCGCCGATGTGCTCTGAGCCACACACCGGCCAGGTCCCGAGTAAGTTAAACCAAGCGTGTTACTAACTCAAGACCTTGACCAAGATCTGTGCGGTAACGGTTTCGCTCAGCTGTTCAGATCACCCAGCGGCATGAACTTCGGCGCCTGCGGATCGGCCAGGAAGCCGACCAGCAGCCGGTTCACCACCTCGGGCTTCTCCAGCGGCAGCCCGTGCGACGAACCGGGTACGACGGCCACCTGAGCGTCCGGGATCGCGCGGGCCATCTCCGCCGTGTGCTCGATCCGGACACAGTCGTCGTCGCCCTGCATCAGCAGCACCGGCAGCGGCAGGCTCTTCAGGGCGGCGAGCTCGACGTCCGGGACGGTCTTCCACATCTGCACCCACTTGGCGAAGACGACGTCGAAATGTCCTGGACCATCGGGCGAGAGCGGCTCGTACTGCGGCCGGAAGGCGCCGGCGAGGAACTCCAGGCCCTCGGGCTCGAGCAGGGCCTGGTTGGCGGCGGTCCCGCCGGCGTGGGTCAGTTCGGTGCCGATGAGCACGAGCTTGCGGACGAGCTCCGGACGGGACACCGCGAGGCTCATCCCCACCTTGCCGCCGTCACTCCACCCGATCACGTGCACCGGTCCGAGCTCCAGCGCCTCGATGAACGCAGCTGTGTCCGCGGCGAAGATCTCCATCGACACCGGCCCGTCGACGTCCGGAGTCCGCCCGTGCCCGCGCCGCTCCGGAATCAAGACCCGGTACTGCGCGGCGAGCGCCGGCGCCTGGGCCAGCCAACTGTCCGCCGTCACTCCCCCGCCGTGCAGCAGCACGACCGGCTCGCCCGCACCAAGCTCGTCGTAATAGGTCCGCACGCCCCGGGCATCGATATCCACAACCGTCGAACGAGCCAGGCCCGCTCCGACGTTCCCGGTAAAGGCAATCACCAAGGAGAGACCATGCCGAACCAAGTTGTGCATTTCGAGATCGTCGGGACCTCGCCGGAGCGTCTGCGGGAGTACTACGGGGAGCTCTTCGGATGGACCTTCGAGATCGGGGACACCGTGTCCGCGGCGGTGTCCGAGCCTGGGGCGTACGGGTTCGTCGAGGCGTCGGTTGCCGGGCTCAACGGAGGCGTGGGTGGTGGCGCCACGCTGCAGGCGAAGGTCTTGTTCTACGTGGGCGTGGACGACGTCGGGGTCGCGCTGGAGCAGGCCGAGGCGTTGGGCGGGCGGCGGGTGTTCGGGCCGGACGGCGTACCGGGGAAGTTGGTCGTCGGGCAGTTCACCGATCCCGAGGGCAACGTGATCGGACTCGCGGGGCCTGCCTGAACCACTGGAGGCGGTGGTCGCCGGCGGTGAGGATGGGGGCATGCATCTGCGACCGGTGACTGCTGCTGATTTTCCGTTCCTGCTCGAGATGTTGCTGGAGGCATGCAACTGGGACGGGACGCCTTGGTACGACGAGGCGCAGGTCCGCGCCGATGATCGCGCCTGGCTTTACCTCGCCGACTGGCCCCGGGCCACCGACTTCGGCGTGATCGCCGAGGTTGACGGCGTCCCGGCCGGCGCGACCTGGGCCCGGCTGCTGACCGGGGAGCGCCACGGGTACGGGTACGTCGCGGACGACGTACCCGAGATCACCCTCGGGGTCTCCCCCGCGCACCGGCGCCAGGGTGTCGCGCGGGCCGCGCTGTCCGAGTTGATCGCGCAGGCGCGCTTGGCGTCGTACCCGCGGCTGTCGTTGAGTGTGGATCCGGACAACCCGGCCCGGAGGCTCTACGAGTCGCTCGGGTTCGTGAAGGTCGGCGTGGTCGGCACCTCGGACACCATGGTCCGCGACCTCTGAAACCTCTCCAAGACCTCTAGCCGAAGCCGCGGACGCGGAACTGCATGACCCGGTAGGGCCAGCCGTTCGCGGTGTTCCACTGGCTGACCGACAGATGCAGGTCGGAGAGCGTAGAGCCTGGAATGACATACCCGCCGTACAGCTGGGCGACATGGTTGTCGTCCTCGGAACCCCAGGCGCCGCCGTAGATCAAGGTCTGCCGGTACGCCGTGTACAGGTTGGACGTCGGCGTGTCCATGATGATGCCGTCGATGCGGTAGTCGCCGGCATTGAACCAGGTCAGGACCCATTTCCCGCCGAGTGGGCGCAGGCTCATCTCACCGAAGCTCCCGGTCAGGATCGGCGTCGCCGGGTTGCCCCACGCCCAGACCCCGTCGCGGTACCCCCACGGTTCGTACGCCGCCGGATTCGCGATCTGCTCGCTGCGGACGCGCTTGAGGATGATCGGCTTGTCACGCTGGAAACCGGTCGAGTAGACGTACACATACCCGTCGTTCCCGAGCCCCCAGGTCAGCAGCTGGAAGAGCCCGCCGTCGATGTTCGCGTCGAACTTCGCGCCGGTGTGGTACCAGCTGGCACCCGAGTTGTCCGACCGCCAGATCTCGGTCCACACCACGTTGCCCAGGCCCTTGTTCACCATCGCGTGCAGGTACATCGACCCGCCGATCGTGATCACGTCCGACGGCAGCACGGTCGAGAACGTCGGGTTGTCGTGCGGGTAGTCCCACAGCTGCTGCGCCGCGTCTCCCCCGACCGCGCCCGACCACTTCACGCCGCTGCTGAGGTCCGTCGTGGTGGACCACAGCGCGACCGGCGATCGCCACCAGCCGCCGCCGACGGTCGGCTGCTCGAACGTGTCCCCGAACATGAACAGCAGCCGCCCGTCCGGCGTACGCGCAGGAATGCCCAGGTCGGTCGCGGCCATCCGGAACCGGTCGGTCAGCCCCGGCCCGGTCAGGTCGGCCACCTTGTTCGTCAGCACGGCCTGACTGCTCGCGAAAACTCTCGACGGTACGGCGGCAAGCACGCCGGCGCCGACCGCGGCGCGAAGGAACGTGGATCGCTTCATCATCGACTGTCTCCCAGGGGCGGTTGAGATGACGGGAAATCGATTTCTGACTGTCCTGCAGCGAGGCGGTTATGTCAAGGGTTGACCAGTACGGACGCCAACTGGGTGAACTGCTTGCGCTGGGTCGCGTTCAGCGCCTTCGTCAGCTCGGTGATCCGGCGATTGATCTGCATTTCGCCCTGCGCGGCCAGACGTCGGCCGGCCGGGGTCAGCGCGACGAGCACGCCGCGGCCGTCGTGCGGTGATGGTGTGCGCTGGACGAGCCCGCGCTTCTCCGCACGGGAGACCAGTCCGGTGATGGAGGACTTGTCGAGGCCGAGATGCTGGCCGAGCTCGAGCATGCCGGGCTGCCGGTCGCGGAGGATCCCGAGCAACCGGATCTGGACGATCGACAGGTCGTGCTCGGCGCCGACCGCGGCGAGGATGCGCTGGACCTGGAAGGACAGCTGCACGAGGGCGTCCACGGTGTTCATGCCCGGAAGTCTAGTTGACCTGGTACGTGACACAAACTATCTTCGGAATAGTACGCGAGACAAACTACTGTGTGAGGTGCTTGATGTACGCAGCCGTGGTGCGGTCCTTCGACGAACCACCGAGGTACGACGTGTTCGACGAACCGGCCGTGGCCGACGCCGGCGAGATCCTGGTCGACATCGTTGCCGCCGGCCTCCATCCGCGCGTGCGGTCGGCAGCCGACGGGTCGCACTACACGTCCGAGGGCGGGCTGCCGATGGTCCCGGGCATCGACGGGGTCGGCCGGACCGCGGATGGCGAGTTGCTGTACTTCGTTGCCGCGGACAACGCTGTCGGCACGATGGCGGAGCGGGCGGTGGTCGATCGGCGGCGGGCCGTCGTACTGCCTGCGGGCACCGATCCGGTGGCGGTCGCGGCCGGGATGAATCCGGCGATGTCGTCGTGGATCGCACTCCGGCGGCGCGCGAACTTCCAGCCCGGCGGCTCGGTTCTCGTCCTCGGCGCGACCGGGAACGCCGGCCAGCTCGCAGTACAGATCGCCAAGCAGCTCGGCGCGTCGAAGGTGATCGGCGCCGGCCGGAATCCTGAACGGCTGGAGCTGCTCACCGCTCTGGGCGCCGATGAAGCGGTCAACCTCGACGACGTGGCGAAGACGGCGGCCGACGTCGACGTGGTCCTCGACTATCTGTGGGGCGAGCCGACGGAGCACGCGATGCCTGCCCTCCTCCACGCCCGCACCGAGCGAGCCCGGCCACTCACCTGGATCCAGATCGGCTCGATGGCCGCCCGCGAACTGACGCTGCCGTCGTACCTGCTCCGGGCCGCCGCCCTGACCATCATCGGCAGCGGGCAGGGCTCGGTCCCCGCCCGCGACATCCTCGCCGAGCTCCCCTCCTTGGCCACCCTGATCACCTCCGGCCACCTGTCGATCAACCCGCTCCCGATCCCGCTCGCCGAGCTCGAGCAGGCGTGGAGCAAGCCGCTGGACCCCGGCGTGCGAGTGGTGCTGGTTCCTTGACTCGTGACTCACCTCACGTCACGCGCGAGCCCACCGCGGCATCTCCTGGTTGAACAGTCGTTCCCACAGGAGGCACACGATGACGAACACAGAGCAGACCACGGTGCTGATCACCGGGGCGAACAAGGGCCTCGGCTTCGAAGCAGCCCGCCGGCTCGGGGAGCTGGGCTGGAAGGTCTTCCTCGGTTCACGTGACGAGACGCGCGGCCGGGCGGCCGTCGAGAAGCTGGCGGCCGACGGTGTGGATGCGGTCCTGGTCCCGCTGGACGTCACGTCCGACGAGTCGGTGGCCGCAGCCCTGCAGGTTGTTTCCGGTCAGACCGAGCGGCTCGACGTACTGATCAACAACGCCGGTGCGCCAGGGCACGCCGTCCACCCGGCCGAGTCGACAGCCGACGAACTCCATGGCGTGTACGACGCCAACGTATACGGACCGGTGCGCGTCACCCATGCGTTCCTGCCGTTGCTGCAAGCGGCGAGCAACCCGCGGGTGGTGATGGTCTCGAGCGCCGGCGGCGCCTTCAGCGTGGTGCTCGATCCGGAGCAGCCGATCTCCAAGATGCACGAACTCGCGTACAGCTCGTCCAAGGCGGCGCTGAACATGCTCACGGTCAGGTACGCCCAGGCGCTCCCGGCCATCAAGTTCAACGCCATCACCCCGGGTGAGACGGCGAACCACACGTTCGCCGCCACCGACATGAACCACCACAAGGGTCAGCTGACCGTCACCGAAGGCACCGACTCGATCATCCGGATGGCGACGCTCGGACCGGACGGCCCTACGGGTACTTTCGAAGACCGTCTCGGCCCTGTGGGTTGGTGAGTGGTCAGTCCTTGCCCGTGGCTACTGGGCGAGTGGGGTCGGTGATCCATTCGGACCAGCTGCCGACGTAGACGGTGGCCGGGATGCCCGCGGTCTCCAGAGCTAGCGCTTCATGGGCCGCGGTTACACCCGAGCCGCAGTACACCGCGGTTTCGGTGGAGGGGGTGACACCGAGGCTCTCGAAGCGGGTGCGGAGACTGGCGGCCGGGAGGAAGTGGCCGGTCTCGTCGACGTTGGCGGTCGTGGGGGCGTTGGTCGCGCCGGGGATGTGGCCGGCGACCGGGTCCATCGGTTCTACCTCGCCGGCGAAGCGCTCAGGGGCACGCGCGTCGAGGAGTACGCCGGCAGCCGCAACAGCAGCAGCACCGTCCGCGTCCAGCACGGGCAGATGGCCTGGCGTCGCGGTGAAGTCACCGGCGCCGTCATCAGGCGCATCCACGGTCACCTCTCCCCCGGCGGCCTTCCACGCGGCCAGCCCGCCGTCGAGGACGCGTACGTCGGTCAGCCCGAAGTACCGGAAGATCCACCAGGCGCGCGCGGCCGACATCGAGTTGGCGGCGTCGTACACCACCACCGGGGTGTCGGCAGCGGTGATGCCGAGGCGGCTGAACGTCCCGGTGACGGTAGTTGCTTCGGGCAACGGGTGGCGGCCGGGGCCGGGCGGGCCGGCGAGCTCGGTGTCGAGGTCGACGAAGTACGCGCCCGGCAGGTGACCGGCGTCGTACGCCTCCTTGCCGGGCGGACCGGCCAGGTTCCAGGTCGCATCCACGAGCACAGGTTCAGCACCCAGCGCGCGCAGTTCGTCAACGGTCATCAACGGGCTCATGAAGCAGCTCCTCCGAAGGGCAGGACCTCGGGTGACAGGGTGGCTCGGGCGCGGGCCTGGGTGAGGCGGCGGCGGTGGTGCCGGCGGCAGAGGACCTCGTACGCGACCTCGTGGTCCCGCGACACCATGTCTCCCACCACCAGTTGCTCGCCCTCGGTCACCATTTCCCCACCGATCGTACGGGCGTTGTGAGTGGCCCGTTCACCGCACCAGCACAACGCCTCGACCTGGAGCAGCTCCATCCGGTCGGCGAGCTCGACCAGCCGGGCCGACCCGGGGAACAAGGTCGCCCGGAAGTCGGTCAGGATGCCGAAGCAGAAGACGTCGATCTGCAGCTCGTCGACCAGCCGCGCCAACTGCTCGATCTGCAGCGAGCTGTAGAACTGCGCCTCGTCACACACGGCGTAGTCGATCCGTCCGCCCCGGGTGAGCTCGTTCACCACGTAGTCCCAGAAGTCGAAGTCGGGCCGGACCTCGACCGCGTCCGCGGACAGCCCGAGCCGGGACGAGAGCACCGAATCGCCGGCGCGGTCGTGGCTGGTGAAGATCCGGCCGAGCCGGCCTCGCGCCTTGTGGTTGTGGTCCATCTGGAGGGCCAGGGTCGACTTGCCGCAGTCCATGGTCCCGGTGAAATAAAGGAGCTCAGCCACGGGCGCACATCCTGCCAAGTCAGTGGTCCACACCGCACCCCGGGGTGTGTTGCCGGGGGCGGCTTGGGTTCTGGGCCCCGGTACGGTTTGAATGGATCGTGCGCAAAGCTCTGCTCCTCATCCTCGCGGCCTGTCTGACGGTCGCCACCGCCACCCTGCCGGCCGTCGCGACGCCGGTCCGGGCCGAAGCAGGGCTCCGTGCGTACTTCGTGATCACCGAACCGCAACAGACCGCCAAGGTCACCGGGGCCATCACCCAGAACGGCGGCAGCGTCTACGCGACGTACGACGCCATCGGCGTGATCGTTGCGCACTCGACCGCGCCCGACTTCGTCACCAAGATGCGCGGCGTCGACGGCGTCCAGAAGGCCGGAGCGACCCGTACGACAGACCTTCCGGCGGATGTGGAAAACCCGGCGATCCCGCCGGCTGTCCCGGAGACCACGACGACCGCTCCGGAGACGGACCGCGCCGACATGGCGCAGATCGGCGCGGATCAAGCCTGGGAGAAGAACCAGGGCTCCAAGAGCGTGACCGTCGGCGTACTGGACACCGGGGTCGACGACCAGCACCCGGATCTGAAGGCGAACTTCGACGCGTCCAAGTCGGCGTCCTGCGCCTACGGGAAGGTCGACACCAGGCCCGGCGCGTGGCGGCCGGTCGGCGAGCACGGCACGCACGTCGCCGGCACGATCGCCGGCGCGAAGAACGGCATCGGCATGATCGGGGTCGCGCCCGGGGTGAAGGTGTCGTCGATCCGGATCGCCGAGGCCGGCAAGCAGCTGTTCTTCCCGGAGGACACGGTGTGCGCATTCATGTTCGCCGCCGACAAGGGCGTGTCGGTGACGAACAACAGCTACTACGTCGACCCGTGGCTGTACCTGTGCCCGGCCGACAAGGACCAGGACGCCATCGCCGAGGCGGTCCGGCGGGCCGTCGCGTACTCGGACAGCAAGGGCGTGGTGAACGTGGCCGCGGCCGGCAACGAGGACACCGACCTGGCGAACAAGAGCGGCGACGACTCCAGCCCGGACGACTCGACCCCCGCGCCCCGGACCGTGACGAACGACTGCCTCAGCCTGCCGACCGAGCTGCCGGGCGTGATCGTGGTCGCCGCGGTCGATCCGACCGGCCTGAAGTCGCAGTTCTCGAACTTCGGGGTGAACAAGATCAACCTGGCCGCCCCGGGCGAGGACGTGTACTCGACGGTGCCGGGCGGCGGCTACAAGGTCCTCGAGGGTACGTCGATGGCGTCGCCGCACGTCGCCGGTGTCGCGGCACTGTTGCGAAGCATCGATCCCAAACTGTCCGTCGCCCAGGTGCGCGCTCGACTCGCCCAGCAGGCCAACGACCTCGCCTGCCCGGCCGGCGCGACCGGCGAATGCGTCGGTCCGACCGCCAACAACTCGTTCTACGGCGAAGGGCTCGTCGACGCCGCGGAGGCGGTCGGCGCCGCGGCCGCGCAACCGCAGGGCGCGATCGCGATCACCGAGCCCTCGGAGCAGCTCGGCGTCGGCGGCATCCCCGCGATCCCGCTGCTGATGAAGGGCACCGGCGGCTCGGGCGACATCAGCTACTCCGCCACCGGCCTCCCGCCCGGCCTCACGATCGACACCGGACGTGGCTGGATCACCGGCGTCCTCACTCCCGGCTCGGGCCGCTACAAGGTCACCGTCATCGCCCGCGACGGCGAAGCCAAGACCGCCCAGACCACCTTCTACTGGGACGTCTGGAGCTTCTAGATCCCTGCGTCGACGAGGAGCGGGATCTCCATCTCGTCAGCGGTCAGGGAGCCGTGCAGGCCGATCAGGTTTGCCTCTTGGGCGTGCCGGCGGGAAGCGACCAGCGCTACCGGTCCCAGCGACGCGACGATGACGTCACCTAGGCGAGGCGCTACCCGATCCTCGACCGGGCCGAACCAGCCGCGGGCGATCGCTTCGGACCGGGACAGGACCAGGGCCTTGGCGCCCAGCCGCTCCCGGTAGGTGGCGATGACGTCGGCATCGGCGCCGGGAACGCAGTACAGGTGGCGGAAACGGGATTCACCGCCGACGACTCGGACGCCGTCGGTCAGCGCGGGCTCGGCGTCCACGTCGACGCGATGCTCCGGCGCAATGTCGATCATGCCGTGGTCGGCGACAACGACGAGTACGGCGTCGCGTGGCAAGGCGGCGCGGACTTGTTGAGCGAAGTCGTCGGCCGCGGCCAACTCCTTCTGCCATTGCAACGAGTCGCAACCCTGCTGGTGGCCGATGTAGTCGAGCTGGGAGTCGTACACGTACACCAGCGACGATCGGCCTTCACGACTCGCGAACCGGGTCGCGTCCAGCCGGTCCTCGACCGTGTCCGCGCCCCGGTGCGCACTCCCCCGGAATGCGGCGGCCGTCAGACCGGACGAGTCGAACCGCGCCTTGCTCACGTTGCGCGTCGCGACACCGGCCGCGGCCGCGCGGTCGAACACCGTGCCGTGCGGCTGCCAGCGCCGCGGATCCACCGGCGCGTCCCAGGCCAGCGCGTTCAGCAGATCTCCGGTCTCCGGGACGATCGACGTGTAGCCGACGATGCCGTGCGCACCAGGCGGCAACCCGGTGCCGAGGCTCGTCAGACTGACCGCGGTCGTCGACGGCACCCCGGCAGTCAGGCTCCGGCCGGCCGGGATCAGCGACGACAGGTACGGCGCGGCCTCGGCGTACCGCTGGAGCAGCCTCCAGCCCAGTCCGTCCAGGAGCAGGACGGCGTACCGGGACGCGGGCGGCAGGCCGAGGACGTTCGTCTCCCCCGGCACCGACAGGGCGCCGGCCACCGATGGCAGTACGTCGGCGAGCGATCCGCCGCCGTACTGCGGGGAAACCGGGACGATCACGGCGCTACCTGCTGGTCGCGAAGGACAATGCCTTGGCGAACTCGAGCACCTGCTGGATGCCGGCCGGGCCGTCGGCCGCGGCACTGATCCGCAGCGAGATGTCGTCGGCCGCGACCGACCCCGTGTACCCGTGGTCGGCCTCGCAGTTCGGGTCGGCGCAGACGGCCGGCTCGAGGTCGATCCGGTTGACCATCCCCCAGCCGATCGTCAGCACCACTTCACCGGCGCCGGCCACGGCCGGGTCCGCCTTGCCGGAGGCGTAGCCCGCCGGGTTCGGGACGACGCGGTTCACGACCACGGCGTTCACCCGGTCGAGCGGGATCGCCTCGGTGGAGGTCGACGCGTACGGCGCGCGGATGAGCTCGTCGGCGGCGTGCTCGTCGGTGTGGCCGACGATCAGCCGGCTCGGGGTCAGCGCCAGGATCGTGATGTGGCGCCGGACCTCGTCCCGGTCGAAGGTCGGCTCGTGCTGCAGCACGTAGGCCCGGATCGGCTCGCCGGCGATCGCCACTTCGAGCGAATCCGTCACCACGTCGGGGTAGTAGCCGCACCGATCGATCGCCTCGCGCAGGTCCGCTGAGGCGTCCGCGAGCTCGGGCGTATTCAGGTCACGCATGCCCTCATCCTTGCACGATCGCGTCCCCGGACGTTCGACCCTTGTGGACAACTGCGCTCAGTTCGCGCTCGCCTTCCGCAGTACCGGCGCACCGGCGGCGCCCGCGACCGCGACGAGGACCAGCCCGGCCACGACCTGCCCGATCAGCAGCAGTACGCCGGAGCTTCCCTGCGTGATGACCTTGCCGCCGCTCAGTGCCAGTCCGCACAGCGCGCCGAAGCCCACGACCGGCAGCCCCACCCCGATTACCGGTACGACCGCCGCCACCCGCGCCGAACGCTCGATCACGCGCAGTGGTACGCCGGAGCGTCGCAGGGCTCTGGCTGGAGCGGCCTGGTCCAGCGCAGTACCCACTGCACCGGCCGCGGTCGAGGCGGCAACAGTCAGGAAAACCAGGGAGAGCAGTAGCGCCACACCGATCCGCATGTCGTGGAAGCTCGGGTCGTCGTCCCCCGGCGGCATGAACACCGAGATGAACCCGGTGACGAAGCCCGACAGCACCAGCGCTGCCACGGGTCGGAAAGCGCCCTTCGGGTCATCGACAAGCCTGCGACCTGCCAGCAAGGTCACGGGTCCGTTTGCCAGGTTGGCCATCGTCTTCCCGACCACCTGGACAGCCCACGGTCCGATGATCCGTACGGCGAGCGCAGCGAACCCAACTCCGATCAGCAAGGGCAGCAGCGCTGCCTGCATCCCGTAGTACGCCAGGATGAGCGGACCGATCACGAGCAGACCGATGCGGAGCACGCTGACGCCCTTGCGGGTCTGGCCGCGGACAACGCCGAGCGGGGTAATGCTCACTCGGCCCAAGCCGATCAGTGCGCTCACGACGGACAGGACGGGTACGGCGACCAGCACGACGAGGACTGTCCACCAGTTGACGGTGATGTCACCGACGTACCAGCGTCCACCGCCGAGCGGGATGCGCGCGATGAGCGGACTCAGGACGGTATAGCCGACCAGTCCGACCACTGCACCGGCCAAAGCGAGGACGGCCTGCTCTACGGCGCTCAGCCAGAGGACCTGCGTCCGAGTGGCGCCCGCGAGACGCAGGGCGGCCAGTCTGTGTTCGCGGCGCTTGGCTGCGACGCCGGCTGCCTGGCCGACGAGGCTCAGGATCGGGAACAGCACCAGCGTGATGCCGAAGGCCACGGCGATCAGCAGGCCGAGCATGCGGCTGTCCCAGACCTTCTCGTGCCAACTGCTCACGTACTGCGGGTGTTCGTCGGCCGGGATCGTTTTGACGCCGCGGATCAGGATGAGCTCCTCCGGGGAGGACAGGCCCGTGGCGCTGATCACGCCGGTCGGCTGCGCGACGCCGTACTGCTTGCTGAGGCTGGACCAGTGCTTGGCGACCTCGGGCGACACGAAGACCTCGCCGGGTTTCGGGGTGTGGTCGAGGCCGGGCGGGGGCGGCAGTTCATTGGGCCGGAGCGTCGCGAGGTCGAGGACCGTCATCCGGTGCCCGTCGACGCGCTGGTCGTCGTCGACGTTGAGCGCACCTATCGCGGTCGCCGGGTCGGCCTTGTCCGCACTCCGCCAGCCGATGCGCTCCGACCGGTGCGACAGACCGAGTGAGCCCGCGATCAGGAAGGTCACCAGAAGCGCGACCACAGCCGTCGCACCGAGCGCGGCGAGATTGGCGGCCCGGCCGCCGGGACCCGGCCGACGGACGAACCGCAGCCCGAGATCAGTCATCGGATTCATCGCACAACTCCGCTTCCGAGCGGGCCAGCGGGGAGCGGGCCGACGCCCGGTGCGTCGCCCACGCGGCCGTCGACGATGTGGAGGGCACGGTGGCAGCGGGCGGCGACCGCGTTGTCGTGGGTGACGACTACTACTGCCGCGCCCCGGTAGGTGGCGGCGCCGACGAGCAGGTCGATGACCTGGGAGCCGGTCGCCGCGTCCAGTGCGCCGGTTGGTTCGTCAGCGAAGACGACCTGTGGTTCGCCGACCAGAGCGCGGGCGATGGCGACTCTCTGCGCCTGGCCGCCGGACAGCTCGCCGGGACGCCGGCCCGCCTCGGCGGCCAGGCCGACTTGGGCAAGCATGTTCAGCGCCCGGCCGATCGCGTCGCGGCGGCTCAGACCGTCCACCATCAACGGGAGCGCCACGTTCTCGTCCGCGGGCAGTTCAGCGAGCAGCTGGTTGTCCTGGAAGACGAAGCCGAGCCGACGGCGACGTAGTACCGTCCGGGCGGCGTCGTTCAGCTGGTCCACGCGTTCACCTCCCAGCCACACCTCCCCCTGGTCCGGTGTGAGGATCCCGGCGAGCACATGAAGCAGCGTGGTCTTGCCGTTGCCGCTCGGACCCATGACTGCGAGCGCCTCACCGGACCGGACAGCGACGTCCACGCCGGCCAGACCGACCACGCTGCCGTAGTGCTTGACCAGGCCATGACCGGAGAGGACGACCTGCGACTGGGGACTCTGGAAGTTCATACCCAGAGCCTTTCGCGTACGCCGGCTGCAAGCGTCGGCCCGCGGACCGGTCTTGCTGTCGTCTTCCGACGCCTTTCGGCGGTCCGGCGTACTACTGAGGTCGTACGTCAGTCGGTCTCTCAGTTGGTGCCGAACGCTGACGGATACGCGTCCCGGTAGCTGGGGATCGTGCCGCCTGGCGTCTCCACCGACTCGGCGTTCAGCATGGCGTGCACGATCGCCCGCGACAGCGTCCGCGCGCCGGCGGTGTAGACGGTCTCGAGCTGGCCGAGCGCCATCGGATCGGTGACGCTCAGCCGCGGCCGGTCGTCGTCGGCCACCCGCGTCGACACCGCGAAGATGCTGTCGCCGTCGACGAGCGTGTGGATCGGATCGATCGCCCGCGCCAGGCCGTCGTGGGCGATCATCGCCATCCGCTTCGTCGCCGCCTTGTCGAGCGGTACGTCGGTCGCGACCACCGCGATGACGGTGTTCATCGACGGACCCGGGATCAGGTTGCGGCCGGGCGCGGCCGGTGGCGGTGGCTCGACCGGGGTCCGCAGGTGACTGAACTCGTCACCGATCCCGAAGCGAGCGCCGTACAGGTTGCCGTCGGCGTCGACGGTCGAACCGGCCGCGTTCACGATCACCAGTGCGCCAACCGTCGTACCGTCGTCGAGCCGCACGCTGGCCGAGCCGACGCCGCCCTTCAGTGAGCGCGCCCGCGCACCGGCACCCGCTCCATGGTTGCCCAAGGCAATCGGTCCGTCGGTGGCGGCCGCGATCGCGTCCGCGCCCCAGGACGGCTCCGGCCGGGCCTTGAAGTCGCCGCCGCGGGCGAGGTCGAAGATCACCGCCGCGGGCACGATCGGCACCACGTCGTACTCGCCCTGGCCGACGCGGACGCCCTCGCCGCGCTCCTCCAGCCACTGCATCACGCTGCCGGCCGTGTCGAGACCGAACGCGCTTCCGCCGGTCAGCACGATCGCGTTGACGCCGCCGTTCGAGTTCACCGGCGAGAGCAGATCCGTTTCGCGGGTACCCGGCGCGCCGCCACGGACATCGACGCCGGCGACAGCGGTCGTCGGCACGTGGATGACCGTCGTACCGGTCAGGTACGGCGCGTCGACGCGCTCCACCTGACCGACAAGCACTCCGGGGACATCGGTGATCGCATTGTGCGGGCCAGGTTGCATGCTGCGGATCATAATCCGGTTGCGGCAATCGATAGCGTGAAATGTATGAACGCCGATCAGCTCTGTGGTCTGCTGGCCGAGCCGTCGAGGTTGCGGACGTACTCCGCGATCGTCCTCGGCGCCACCACTCCCGATCAGGTTGCCGGGAGCACCGGACTCGCCGCACCGGTCGTGGCGAAGGCACTGCAACGGCTGACCAAGGGCGGACTGATCGAAGCCAGTCGGGACGGATTCACCGCGGACGAAGCGGCGTTCAAGGACGCGGTCCGCGAGAGCCGTCCGGAGCGCGAGCCCCTCGATCCGGATCCGGCCCGCGACAACGTGCTGAAGTCGTTCATCCGCGGCGGGCGGCTCACCCACTTCCCGACGTACCCGGACAAGCTCCGGATCGTGCTCGAGCACCTGGCGCAGAGCTTCGAGGTCGGCCGCAGCTACCCGGAGACCGAGGTCAACGAGATCCTCAACCGCTGGCACCCGGATCACGCGGCCCTGCGCCGCCAGCTGGTCGACGCCCGCCTCCTCGACCGCGAGAACAGCATCTACACCCGCCGCCCCCTCCCCTCCCGACCGCCCGCCCGCCGTTTGATGGGTTAACCCATCACGTTGTGGGTTCCCCCACCGCTCTCCGGGTGGGGAACCCACAACCAGGTGGGTTAACCCATCCCGCGGGCGCCAAGCCAGCCCCGGCGGCCGGGCGGCGGGATGGCGGGGGGTGGGGTTAGGTGAGGCGGCGGGCTGGGGTGTCCTGGCGGGGCTTCTCGTTGGGGGCGATGCGCACGGTGGTGTCCAGGACGCAGGCGCCCTGGGCGGAGACCAGGACCGAGCGGAGGTCGAGGCGGACGACCTCCTCGAGGTCGAGCGTCAGCCGGGACACCCGGTGCAGCAGGTCCTCGATCGCGGAGATGTCGACCGGGTCGGAGCCGCGGTATCCGTACAGCAGCGGCGAGGCCTTCACCTCGCGGACCATCTCGGCCGCGTCCCGCGTGGTCAGCGGCGGCATCCGGTACGACCGGTCGCCCAGCAGATCGGTCGCCACCCCGGACAGACCGAACGTGACCACCGGGCCGAACGACACGTCCTCGATCGTCGAGATCACCACCGGGACCCCGGGCGGCGCCATCTTCTGTACGACGAACTGCGCCCGCCCCGGATCCGACGCGACCCCGAACGTCTGGGTCATCTCCGCCCAGGCCGCCCGCATGTCTTCCTCGTCGTGGATGTGCCGCCAGATGTCGGCCAGGTCGGGCCGCATCCGCCACTGCTCCGCGGTCGCCTTCAGGATCACCTCGAAGCCGAGGTCCGCCGCCCGGTCGACCGCCTCGTCCGCGCTCAGCACCGGGAACGCCGGCAGCACCGTGATCCCGTAGAAGCTCAGCAGCCGTTGCCGATCGGCGTCGTCGAGATCGGCGCCGGCCGGATGACGCTGCAGGAACTCCGCGACGAAGTCCTCTGCCCCGGCGGTGTCCACGTCCGGCAGCTCGGGGATCCGGCTGTCCGAGCGCCGGCGCCACTCGGCGTACTGCGTCGCCTTGGCCAGCGCGCCGACGGCGTACTGCGGGTTGAGGAACGACGGGATCGATCCGCGTGCGGCGCCGCCGTCCTCGTCCGGCACCTGTAGCTCGGCCGGCACGCTGCGCGAAGCCAGGAAGGTTGACACGACGGGCTTGTCCGAGCCCGCCGCCGCTGCAGCCAGCACCTGCGCAACCTCCGCGCCGTTCGACTGCACCGGCGGCGTGTAGATCACCACGACGGAGTGCACCTTGTCGTCGGCGAACACTTCGGACAGGGCTTCGCCGAAGTCGGAGGCAGTCGCATCCGCACTCAGGTTCCGCGGCTCGCCGGCGACGTCCAGGCCGCAGCCCGCCATCATGTCCAGTGCGAGCAGCGTCAGTGCGTCGGAGTTCGACACGATCGCGACCCGGCGGCCCTTCGGCAGCGGCTGGTGCGCGAGCAGCTGGGCGACGTCGAACAGCTCGCCGGTGGTGTCCACCCCGATCAGGCCGCTCTGCCGGAACAACGACTCGACGGTTGCCGGCGGCAACTTGCTGCGCCGGATCATCTGACCGACCGGGACGCCCTGCGTGGCCCGGCCCGACTTCAGCGCGATCACCGGCTTGCGCCCGGCCAGCCGCCGCGAGACCCGGCTGAACTTGCGCGGGTTGCCGAGCGACTCGAGGTACAGCAGGACGACCTCGGTGGCCTCGTCGGAGTACCAGAACTGCATCAGGTCGTTGCCCGACACATCGGCCCGGTTGCCGGCCGAGACGAAGCTCGACAGGCCGAGGCCACGACCGACCATGTCGGCCAGGATCGGCACCCCGAGCGCGCCGGACTGGCAGAAGAACGCCACCCGGCCCTTGCTCGGCATCAACGGCGACAGCGTCGCGTTCAACGAGACCCCCGCCGCGGTGTTGATCAGGCCGAGCGCGTTCGGCCCGATCACCCGCATGCCGTACGAGCGCGCCAGGCCGACCAGGTACCGCTGGCGTTTCCGCCCCTCGTCCCCGATCTCGGCGAACCCGCTCGACACCACGACGAGCCCGCGCACGCCCTTCGCCGCGCAGTCGAGCACGACGTCCGCGACCATCTCGGCCTTGACCGCGACCACGGCCAGGTCGACGGTGTCATCGACCTCACGGATCGTCGGGTAGGCGGGGACACCCTCGATCTCAGCGGCTTTCGTGTCCGTGTTCACGGCGTACAACCGGCCCGGGAAGCCGCCGTCGCGGAGATTGCGGAGGAGCGCGTTGCCGATCGTGCCCTCGCGCCGGCTCGCCCCGATCACCGCCACCGAGGACGGGGTCAGCAAGCGCGCGATCGACAGCGCTTCGGACCGCTGCTCGCGGGCCTGCATCACGCCGAACGAGGTGTCCGTCGGCGCGATGTCGAACTCGACCACGATCACGCCGTCCTCGAACTCCCGGGCGACCTTGTACCCGGCCTCGGCGAAGACCGTGATCATCTTGCGGTTGTCCGGCAGCACCTCGGCGACGAACCGGTGGATGCCGTTCTCGCGCGCCGCCTGGGCCAGGTGCTCGAGGAACAGTTGCCCGAGCCCGCGGCCCTGGTGCGCGTCCTCGATCAGGAACGCGACCTCCGCCGTGTGCCGTCCGGTCCGCTCGTACCGGCCGACGCCGATCATCTCGTCACCGACGGTGACGATCAGCGCCAGGCGGTCGTGGTAGTCGACCTGGGTGAACCTGGCCACATCGCGATCGGACAGCTGTGGGTACGGGGCGAAGAAGCGGTAGTACTTCGACTGCTCGGACACCCGCGAGTAGAACGCGACCAGCAGGTCGGCATCGCCGGGCGTGATCGGGCGGAGGTGCGCGGTCGCGCCGTCCCGCAGGACGACATCGGCCTCGTACTCCGCCGGATAGCCGTCCGGCAGCTCGTGGTCATACTGGTCCGGCACCTGGCAAGCGTACTCAAACAGTCACCTCGGAGGTCGTGAATATCTTGGTAGAGCGCATCGCGCCGGTGCTGGTCTTCCTGATTGCAGTGACCGTCATCGCCGAGCTGGCCGACCAGGCCAAGGTGTTCGACGTCGCAGCGCGGGAGGCGGCTCACCTTGCGCGCGGCCGGGTCTGGCGGCTCTGGCTGCTGGTCGTCGCGCTCGCTACCGGGCTCACAATCGTGCTGTCACTGGATACCTGTGCGGTGCTGCTGACGCCGGTCGTGCTGTCGATGGCCCGCCAGTTGGACATCCCGCCGAAGCTGTTCGCGTTCACCACGGTGTGGCTGGCCGGTACGGCGTCGTTACTGCTGCCGGTGTCCAATCTCACGAATCTGCTCGCACTGCACCAGTTCCGCCAATTGGACGCCTCGTTCATCGCGGTGAGCTGGCGGCCGGCGATCGCGTCGATCCTGATCACGGTCCTCGTGCTCGCGGTCCTCTTCCACCGCGACCTGACCCGGAAGTACGCCGTACCGCCGACGCCGCCGGTGGAGGACAAGGTCCTGTTCTGGGGCTCGGCGGGCGTGTGTGTGCTGATGGGACCGGCATTCGTGTCGGGCGTGGAGGTCGCGTGGCCGGCGAGCATCGGGGCGATCGTGCTGGTCGTACTGTTCGCGATCCGGCGGCGCAGTGTGCTGCGCTGGTCGCTGATCCCCTACAAGCTGGTCATCACCGTCGTGGTGCTGTTCACCGTGGTCGCCTTCCTCAGCGACCACGGCTTGGAGGGTGTGCTCCGCAAGATCGCCGGAACCACGTCCGAACTGCGCCTCAGCGCCACGGCGGCGGTCGGCGCGAACCTGGTCGACAACCTCCCGGCGTACCTCGCCATGGAGCCGGTCGCCTCGAACAGTCCACACCGGATGATGGCCCTACTCATCGGCGTCAACTGCGGTTGCCTGCTCACCCTCTGGGGCTCCCTGGCCACCCTCCTCTGGCGAGCCCGCTGCGACGCCGCCCGAGTAGACATCTCCTGGTGGTCCTTCCTGTGGCGCGGCCTCATCCTCACACCGTTGGTGGTGACCGGCGCCGTGCTCGCCCTCGGCTAGTCCGGCTCGAAGCAGAGGACCATCCGGCTGTTGGGGTTGGACGTTTCGGTGGCCACAACCTTGCCGTCGACGCGCAGCGTGCAGGTCGCCGTTCCGGTCTCCTCCTGCGCCAGCGTGACGGCCACACCGGCCTTGGCTGTCATGGTCTCGGTGTGGAAGCTCATGGACCACGGCAGTCTGCCGTCCTCCACCGCCTTGCGCTGGTACGGGTCATTTTCGGGGACGTAGGAGATCTGCAGAGGTCGAGCAGTGCCGGTGACCTGGTAGCTGACGTCGCGGGAGATCTTGCGCTGGGCCCAGACCACGTAGCCCACAACTCCACCAACCGCCAGCACTCCACAGGCCACAACACTGAGGACAACGATCAATGCGAGGCGCGATCGGGGCGTCATGCGATCTGTTTACCGTCTGTGAGGGGCAGCGCGGTTTACCGATCGGTAGTGGCTGGGCAAAGATGCGGTTATGAGCTCAGCAGACAGCACCGAGCAGAGTACGGCGGACGTCACGCGCGAGTTCCGGGCGGCGCGGGACTTCTTGGTGGCGCATCGGGACGACTACGAGACGGCGTACCGGGACTTCAGCTGGCCGGCGTTCGACCGGTTCAACTGGGCGCACGACTGGTTCGACGCGCTCGCGGTCGAGCAGCCTGAGGTAGGTGCGCTGACGATCGTCGAGGAGGACGGCCAGGTCACCTCGCGGACGTACGCCGAGATGGCCGAGCGGTCCCGCCAGGTCGCCGGCTGGCTCACCGAGGCGGGCCTGAAGCCGGGTGACCGGGTGCTGATCGTGCTGGGCAACCAGGTCGAGCTCTGGGAGACCATGCTCGGCTGTATCCGGGCCGGCGCGGTGATGATCCCCGCGACCACCCTGCTCACCGACGCCGACCTCGCCGACCGCATCTCCCGCGGCAACGTCCGCGCCGTCGTCACCAGCGGCACCGACGCGGGCCGGTACGCCGGGATCGCGGACCACTGCATCCGGGTAGCCGTCGGATCGGACGCTGGCGGCTGGCTGCGGTACGCCGACACCGAGAGCTACGACGGTCCGGTGCCTGTGGTCGACACCGCGGCCGACGACTCGCTGCTGCTGTACTTCACCTCCGGTACGACGAGCCAGCCGAAGCTGGTCGAGCACACCCAGGTCAGCTATCCGCTGGGCCACCTGTCGACCATGTACTGGATCGGTCTGCAGCCCGGCGACGTACACCTCAACGTGTCGTCCCCCGGGTGGGCCAAGCACTCCTGGAGCAACGTGTTCGCGCCGTGGAACGCCGGTGCGACCGTCTTCCTCTACAACTACACGCGCTTCAACGCCGAGCAGATGCTGCAGGTGCTGCAGTCGTACGGCGTGACCACGTTCTGCGCGCCGCCGACGGTGTGGCGGATGCTGATCCAGGCCGACCTGTCCGCGGTCGACGTCCGGATCCGCGAATGCATCTCGGCCGGTGAGCCGCTGAACCCCGAGGTGATCGAGCAGGTCCGCGCCGCCTGGGACATCACCATCCGGGACGGGTACGGCCAGACCGAGACGACCGCGCAGATCGGCAACACCCCCGGTCAGCCGGTCAAGCTCGGCTCGATGGGGCGCCCGCTGCCCGGGTACAGCATCGCGCTGATCGACCCGGCCACCGATGTGATCGGCGACGACGGCGAGATCTGCATCGAGCTGGCGCCTCCCCCGGTCCCGCTGATGCGTGGTTACCGCGACGCGGCGGAGCTGACCGCCGAGGTGATGCGCAAGGGCTACTACCACACCGGCGACGTCGCGAGCCGGGACGCGGACGGGTACATCACCTACGTCGGCCGCTCCGACGACGTGTTCAAGGCCAGCGACTACCGGATCTCGCCGTTCGAGCTCGAGTCGGTGCTGATCGAGCATCCGGCGGTCGCCGAGGCGGCCGTCGTACCATCACCGGATCCGGTCCGGCTCGCGGTGCCCAAGGCGTACGTCGTACTCGCGGCGGGTCACGACCCGTCCCGGGAGCTGGCCGGGGAGATCCTGGCGTTCTGCCGCGAGCACCTGGCGCCGTACAAGCGGATCCGGCGGCTCGAGTTCGCCGACCTGCCGAAGACGATCTCCGGCAAGATCCGGCGGGTCGAGCTGCGGGCGGACGAGGCAGCCAAGGTGGAGAGCGGCGCCGGGAACACCTACGACGAGGCCGACTTCAGGTAGATGTCGTTACAGACCGGCCTCGGCTGGTCGGCGCTCGTCGTCCTGCCGCTGCTGATCGCGATCGGCGTCGGGGCGTCGCGGTACGCCGGCCTGCGCCACGACAAAGGAATCGTCACCGCGGCGCTCCGCGCGGTCGTGCAACTCGCCGCGGTTGGCGTGGTGGTCGGGTTCGCGCTTCAGCACACGGTGGGCGCGATCGCGTTCGTCCTGCTGATGTTCGTCGTCGCCACGGTGACCAGCACGCGACGGCTCCGTCAGACCGCCGTCGTCCCGAGGCAGTGGGCGTACTGCGCGGCCGCGATCGGCTGCGGCGCGTTCGCCGTACTGCTCCTGCTCATCCTGCCCGGCGTCGTACCGCGCAACCCGGCGAGCATCCTGCCGATGGGCGGCATCATCGTCGGCGGCACGATGACCGCGACCACGCTGGCCGGACGCCGGGTGCTGAGCGAGTACGGCACCCGGTACGGCGAGTTCGAGGCCGGGCTGTCGATCGGCCTGCTGCAGCCGGATGCGTTCAAGCTCGTCGTCGGCCCGGTCGCCGGTGACGCGCTCCTCCCGGCCCTCGACCAGACCCGCACGGTCGGCCTCGTCACCCTCCCCGGCGCATTCGTCGGCATGGTCCTCGGTGGCGCCTCCCCCACCCAGGCCGCGGCCCTCCAGCTTGTCGTCCTCCTCGGCCTGGTCGCCGCGGAGGCCCTCGCCATCCTCGTCATCACCGAGCTCCTGTCCCGATCCCACCTGCCGGACGGGCGTACGGTTCTCTCATGAGTGACGACAAGAGCATCATCGGCCGCATCGACGACCTGGTCGCGGAGGAGAAGGAGCTTCGGGCCAAGCACGCGGCCGGGCAGATCAGCGACGATGACGAGCACGCCCGGCTGAAGGCCGTCGAGGTCGAGCTGGACCAGTGCTGGGACCTGCTGCGGCAGCGGCGTGCGCGGCGTGAGTTCGGCGAGAACCCGGACGACGCGCAGGCCCGCTCGGCCGACACCGTCGAGGGCTACCTGAACTAGAAACCCCTCAGTTTCCCGGGGGTGATCCGGATCAGGACCGAGTACGACGCGTGGAACTGATCCGGAGTCATCCCCAGGCCTGCGATGTCGTCGGCGTACTTCGTGTTGTACGCGGTGAGCGCGTCGCCGCCGATCGGCTCGGTCTCGATGACCGCCGTACCGGAGATGACGCCGACGTCTCCGCCGGTGTGCGTCGCGTTGAAGTGGACCGCGACCTGGGGGTGGGCGGCGATGTTGCGCAGTTTGGCCTTGTCCGGCTCGCTGCTGATCAGGATCTCGTCGTTCAGCCAGAGGAACCACACCGGCGTCGGAGCCGGCGTACCGGACGTGGCGACCGTGGTCAGCCAGACCACTCGTTCGTCGTCGAGCTGCCGCGCGATCCGCTTGCCGAAACCGGTGGACGTGTCAATCGTGAACATCGCAACCTTTCAGAGCGCTGGTCCGAGACGTCCCCACTCGATCGCCGGGCAGTGGTTCATCACCATGGTGAGACCCGCCGCGGTCGTCCGCGCGTAGGCGTCCTGATCAACTACGTCGAGTTGGAACCACACCGCCCGGGCGTTGATTCCCACCGCCTGGTCCGCGATGTCACCGGCCAGGTCGGAGTTCACGAACACGTCCACGCAGTCGACCGGGAACGGGATCTCTGCCAGCGTCGCGTACCCCTGCTCGCCGTGCACCGTCTCCGCGGACGGATGCACGGGCACGATGCGCTTGCCGTGATTCTGCAGGAACCGCGCCACGCCGTACGCCGCCCGGCTCGTGTTGTTCGACAGCCCGACCACGGCCCAGGTGTCGCAGTCGGCCAGGATCTTGCGGATCGCCTCGTCCATGCTCAACCTCTCAGATAGGTCAGGACCGCGGACACGCGCCGGTCCAACCCCTCTTCCAACCGCAGTTTGGCGAAAATGTTTCCCACATGCTTGCGGACGGCCGCCTCGCTCACCACCAGCTGCTCCGCGATCGACGCGTTCACCCGGCCCTCCGCCATCAACGCGAGCACCTCCAGCTCGCGCGGCGTGAGCGCGGCGAGCGGCCCGTCATTGCGCCGGCGTGCGAGCAGTTGCCGCACCACCTCCGGGTCGACCACGGTCCCGCCGTCCGCGACCCGGTCCAGCGACTCGAGGAACTCCGCGACGTGCCCGACCCGGTCCTTCAACAGGTACCCGATCCCGCCGGTCGTTGTCTCCAGCAACGACGAGAGGTACGCATCCGCGACGTACTGCGAGAGCACCAGGATCCCGATCGCCGGCAGCTCGGCCCGGATCGCCGCGGCCGCCCGCAGGCCCTCGTCGCTGTGCCCGGGCGGCATCCGCACGTCGGTGATCACCACGTCCGGCGGCTCCTTGCGTACGACGGCCAGCAGCGTGTCCGCGTCGCCGACGGTGTCCCGTACGTCGTGCCCGGCGCGATCCAGAATGCTGGCCAGGCCCTCCCGCAACAGCAGCGAGTCCTCAGCCAACACAATGCTCAGTCGAGGGCTCAGTCGCCGAGTCGGCACGGGCACTCCATCCTCAGTCGGGTCGGCCCACTGGATGGGCTGTCGACGTCGAGTCTGCCGCCCAGGGCGTCCAGTCGCGTCACCAGCCCGGTGAGTCCGGTCCCCGCGCCGAGGCGTGCACCTCCGACGCCGTCGTCCTGGATCGTGATCACCAGCCGGTCGCGATCCACCCAGCCGGCCACCTCGCACCTCGTGGCCTGGGCGTGCTTCGCGACGTTCGCCAGCGCCTCGCTCACGACGAAGTACGCCGCTGCCTCGATCGGCCGAGGCAGTCGCGTCGTGGACAGCTGCACCGTCACTGGGAGCGGCATCCGGTCCGCCACCTCCCGTACGGCAGCCTCCAGCCCGTGATCGACCAGCACCCGCGGATGGATCCCGCGTACTGCGGCCCGCAGGTCGGCCAAGGCGGCCTCCGCCTCGGAGCGCGCCTTGACGACAAGCCGCCGGCCCTCGCCGTCGGGCAGGTCCAGTTCAGCCAGCCCGAGCGTCATCGTCAGTCCGACCAGCCGCTGCTGTACGCCGTCGTGGAGGTGCCGCTCGATCCGCGCGCGCTCGGTCTCGAAAGCGTCGACCAGATCGAGCCGGGATCGACGGAGCTCCGCGAGGTTGCGCTGGAGCTCCTCCTGCCGTGGTCCGAGCATCGCCTTCGCCAGTGAAGCCTGGGCACCGGCGATGACACCGAGCAGGTACGAGCTCGCCGCGTAGAACACCGGGCCGAACAGGATCAGGAAGAGGAACCCCTCCCAGGCCGAGTCCAGCGTCCACGGTCCCATCCCCATCTCGTCGTTGGCGGCGACGATCGGCGCCGCGAGCGTGATCAGCAGGGTGGAGGCGCTGATGCCCGCGAACATCGCGCTCAGCAACCACAGCAGGGTTCCGAGGAGAAAGCCGTACCCGAGCGCCCGCATCGACGCCCGCTCGCGCCGGCGGTAGGTCAGCCGTTGCCGCAGTGAGAGCCCGGTCGGCAGCTCCGCGTGCGGGGTGCCGATGCCGTCCACCAGCATCAGCCGGGCCCGCCGGCGCTCGATCCGGCCGATCGCCGCACCGATCAGCGGAAACGCGGTCAGCAGCAGGATGCCGATGAGAATCGGGCTGAGGAGTGCACCGAGCGCGGCCAGCCCGATCAGGACCGTGATCGACATCGCACCCATCGGCACCGACGTGAAGAGGTACGCGTAGCTACGCCACGGCCACGACGAGATCAGGTAGCGCGGCGACGCCAACGCTGCCCACACTGTCCTGGGTCTCTCCACTCTCTCAACCCTAGAGGTGGGCCTGCTCTCGGGGCGGTAGCGTGCGCGCTACTCCAGGTCTCCACCCTGGGCCAGGGCAGTTCGCGCCGTTCGACGGTTCGCTGGAACCATGACCGCTACCGCGCCTTCGTATCCGGGTGTCGCACCCGCACAGCCGCCTGCGCTGCTGCTGGACGGCATCACCAAGACGTACCGCTCCAAGGCCGGAGCGGTCGACGCACTGCGCGGGGTGACGTATCACTTCGCGCGCGGCTCGTTCACCGCAGTGATGGGGCCGTCCGGCTCGGGCAAGTCGACACTGCTGCAGTGCGCCGCCGGCCTCGACCATCCGACGACAGGCACCGTCGTACTCAACGGAGCCACGCTGGGCGGGCTGAGTGAGGTCGAGCTCACCAAACTGCGCCGGGCGGAGATGGGCTTCGTGTTCCAGGCGTACAACCTGCTGCCCTCGCTGACCGTGTACGACAACGTCGCACTGCCGCTCCGGTTGACCGGACGCCGGCCGTCGCGCAACGACGTACACCGGGTGCTGGAGCAGGTCGGACTGGATGGCAAGGCCAAGCGGCGTCCTGCGGAACTGTCCGGCGGCCAGCAGCAGCGGGTCGCCATCGCGCGGGCGCTGATCACCCAGCCGTCGGTGTTCTTCGCCGACGAACCGACCGGTGCGCTGGACAGCGGCACCAGCCGGCAGATTCTCGGACTATTGCGAGAAGCTACCGACCGCGCCGGGCAGACCGTCGTCATGGTGACCCACGACCCGGTCGCGGCCGCGTACGCCGAGCGTGTGCTGTTCCTGTCCGACGGCCTGCTCGCCGGGCACCTCGATCGCGCCACGCCGACCCAGATCGCCGCTGCCATGAGCGACCTGGAGCAGTGATGTTCCACCTCAGCCGACAGACCGTCAGCCGCCACCGGTCGCTGTACGCCGGCTCGTTCGTCGCCCTCGCGGTCGGGGTGTTCCTGCTGGGACTGGCGGCGACCGCGACGGCAGCCACCATCGCGTACCACGGGACCGCCGCAACCAGCATCACCGTGACCACGCTGGGCGGCGACGGCGCGGCGCCTCGGCAGGTCCGGGTGCCGTTCTCGGACGCCGACGTCTCGGGACTGCAGGTCGTGCTCAGCATGGTCGGGACGATCAGCGGGTTCATCACGATCTTCGTCATCGCCAGTACGTTCGCCTTCGCGGTCGCGTCCCGCCGTCGGGAGATCGGGCTGCTGCGGCTGATCGGCGCAACACCGCGCCAGATCCGCCGGATGGTGCTGGGCGAGGCGCTGGTCGTCGCGCTGGCCGCTTCACTGACCGGTGCGCTCGCGGCTCAGCTTGCGACTCCCCTGCTGCTGGCCAAGGCGTCGTACACCGAGCTTGCGCCGGTGAAGCTCGAGCCGGCGTCGCCGTGGATACCGCTGGCGATCGCTGTCGCGGCCGGACTCGTGGTCGCGATGCTCGGAGCGCGGTCGGCGGCACGACGGGCGGGGCGGGTCGGGGCCATCGACGCACTGCGGGAGGCCGCGCTGGAGCCGCCGCGAATCGGGCCGGTGCGGGTCATCTTCGGCTTGTTGTTCATGGCCGGGGCGATCACGATGCTGACCCTGATCCGGCCGTCGAGCGGCGAGGGCGCCGTACCGCTCGCGATGTTCACGCCCATGGTGATGGTCATCGCACTGACGCTGCTCGCACCGCTCGTGGTACCGGTGGTCGGGCGACTGTGGGCGCTTCCGCTGGTCGCCTGGACGCAGGTGTCGGGGCGGCTCGCCCGCAGCAATGTGCTGGCAGCGCCACGACGGAGCGCGTCGCTGGCGGCACCGATCCTCGCGATCTCGGCCGTCGCGGGTTCGATGGTCCTGAGTTTGAGCTTTGCCGCGGACAGCGCTGCCGCGACCATCCGGGACGCTGTTCGCGCACCGATCGTCGTCACCGGCGGCGCTCCGATCCCGGCATCCGGGGCCGGGCTGGTCGCTGCGGTCGACGCCGGGGTGCCGACGCAGCTGGTGCGGATCGACCGCGACGACGCGCAACTGGAGGACGTCGAGGGCATCGATCCCGCGGTTGCCACGCGAACCCGGGACCTCACTCCCCTGGCCGGTGATCTCAGCCGGCTGACCGGCAACACCGTTGCTATCAGCAAGGAAATGGCCGGGCTCGAGGGGTACAAGGTCGGCGACGAGATCCCGGGCGTGTTCGTCGACCGGACGCCGGTGAAGCTGCGGGTGGTTGCGATCGTGAAGGACGCGTTCGGCGTGAATCCGTCGCTGCTCATCCCGCTCGACCTGGCCCACAAGCACGCGTCGGCAGCCCAGCCCGAGCGGCAGTTCGTCCTGCCCGCCGATGGCGTCGATCCGGAGAGCCTCGTGAAGCAGCTGCCGGATGCGCAGCTGGCTGCTGACTGGGAGGCCGACCAGGCGGACGGCGTACGGAAGGGGAACCAGCTCGGGCTGATCCTGCTGCTGGGGCCGGCCGGGCTCTACAGCGCGATCGCGATCGCCAACACGCTGCTGATGGGCAGCCTGCAGCGGCGGCACGAGTTCGTCACCTCACGGCTGCTCGGTGCGACGCCGGCCCAGATCCGGCGGATGGTGCTGTGGGAGTCGTCGCTGGTCGGAGCGGTCGCGCTCAGTCTCGGGACCGCGATCACGGTGACGGTCGGGATCCTGATCCGGCACGCGATGAACTCGGGCCTGACCGACGTACCGTTCACCGTTCCCTGGGCCATCCTGCTGGGCATCGGCGGACTTTGTCTGACGCTGGCGGTAGGGTCCGCTCTGGCCCCGACCACGTACATCCTGCGCCGGTCACAGCCCTCCGCAGTAATGGAATAGACCATTATGCGGGAGCTGATCGGCGCACGGGCGGGTCGTGGCCGGGCAAACAGCCGTTGACCAGGGACAATGGGTACGGCGCCGGACCGTCGCGGCGTCGTACCGGTTTGATCGAGGAGCTCGTAGACCCGCATGGCACGCCGTACCAGCACCGCCGAACCCGAAGACTTCGAGGAGCGCATCCTCGACATCGACGTCTCCGACGAGATGCGTACCAGCTACCTGGAGTACGCCTACTCGGTGATCTACGCCCGGGCGCTGCCTGATGCCCGGGACGGGCTGAAACCGGTGCAGCGGCGGATCCTGTTCTCGATGGCGGAGAACAACATCCGCCCCGACCGCTCGCACGTGAAGTGCGCCCGCGTCGTCGGTGAGGTCATGGGTAAGTACCACCCGCACGGCGACGGCGCGATCTACGACGCCCTGGTCCGGACCGGGCAGTCCTGGTCGATGCGGGTGCCGCTGATCGACCCGCACGGCAACTTCGGCTCGCTCGACGACGGCCCGGCCGCGATGCGGTACACCGAATGCCGGATGGCGCCGCCGGCGATGGCGATGACGGCCGGCCTGGACGAGAACGTCGTCGACTTCAAGCCGAACTACGACGGCCAGGAGAACGAGCCGGCCGTGCTGCCGGCCGCCTTCCCGAACCTGCTGGTCAACGGCGCCACCGGGATCGCGGTCGGGATGGCCACCAACATGGCCCCGCACAACCTGGTCGAGGTGATCCAGGCGCTGCGGCACCTGATCAAGACCCCGACCGCCGACATCGACGACCTGATGCGGTTCGTCCCCGGGCCGGACCTGCCGACCGGCGGCAAGATCGTCGGCCTGGAAGGCATCAAGGACGCGTACGCGACCGGCCGCGGCAGCTTCAAGATGCGCGCCACCGCCCGGATCGAGAACGTCACCCCGCGCCGCAAGGGCATCGTGGTCACCGAGCTCCCGTACGCCGTCGGCCCGGAGAAGGTGATCGAGAAGATCAAGACGCTGGTCCAGGCCAAGAAGCTGCAGGGCATCGCCGACGTCAAGGACCTGACCGACCGGACCCACGGCACCCAGCTGGTGATCGAGGTCAAGAACGGGTTCGTCCCCGAGGCGTTGCTGGAGCAGCTGTACAAGCTGACCCCGCTCGAGGACGCGTTCCACGTCAACAACGTGTGCCTGGTCGAGGGCCAGCCGCGCACCCTCGGCCTGAAGGAACTCCTCGAGGTCTACCTCGACCATCGCTACACCGTGGTCCGCCGGCGCAGCGAGTTCCGCCGGAAGAAGGCGCAGGACCGGCTGCACATCGTCGAGGGCATGCTGATCGCGATCCTCGACATCGACGAGGTCATCCAGATCATCCGCGGCAGCGACGACTCGGCCGAGGCGCGGGCCCGGCTGATCGAGATCTACGACCTGTCCGAGATCCAGGCGAACTACATCCTGGACATGCCGCTGCGCCGCCTGACGAAGTACTCCAAGCTCGAGCTGGAGACCGAGAAGGGCGAGCTGGAGCGCGAGATCGAGGCGCTGTCCGCGATCATCGACGACCCGAAGCTGCTGCAGAAAACGGTGTCCGACGAGCTCGCCGAGATCGCGAAGACGTACGGCACGCCGCGCCGGACCGTGCTGCTGGAGTCGTCCGGCGCGACCAAGACGGCCGCGGTACCGCTCGAGGTCAGCGACGACCCGTGCTGGATCCTGATGAGCTCGACCGGGCTGCTCGCCCGGACGAACGGTGTCGAGCCGTTCGGCAGCGGCGAGTCGCGCGCGAAGCACGACGCGATCGTGTCCGCGGTGAAGAGCACGGCGCGTGGGCAGTACGGCCTGATCACCAGCGCCGGCCGGCTGATCCGGCTCGAGTCGCTCGACCTGCCCGCCGTACCGACGACCGCCGCGGCGCCGAACCTGCAGGGCGGCGCGCCGATCGCGGAGTTCGTGTCGCTGGACTCGGGCGAGCGGGCGCTGGCACTGACCACGATGGATCCTGACTCGGTCGGGGTAGCGCTCGGCACGTCAGGTGGCGTGGTGAAGCGGGTCGTGCCCGATCACCTGAGCAACCGTGACTCGTGGGAGATCGTCGGGCTCAAGGACGGCGACCAGGTCGTCGGCGCGGTCGAGCTGACCACAGGCGACGAGGAGCTGTGCTTCATCACCTCGGACGCCCAGCTACTGCACTTCCCGGCTTCGGCGGTGCGGCCGCAGGGACGGACCGCCGGCGGTATGGCGGGCGTCCGGCTCGGCGCGAAGGCGAAGGTGGTGTACTTCGGAGCCGTCGTCGCCGATCGGGATGCACAGGTCGTCACCATCGCGGGCTCATCGTCGGCGCTGCCGGGGACCGAGGTCGGCGCGGTCAAGGTGACGCCGTTCAGCGAGTACCCGGGCAAGGGCCGTGGGACCGGTGGCGTGCGGTGCCAGCGGCTGCTCAAGGGCGAGGACGGGCTGCTGCTCGGCTTCATCGGCGCGACGCCGGTGAAGGCCAGCGCGAGCAGCGGCGCACCGGTGGATCTGCCGCCGGTCGACCCGCGCCGGGACGGTTCCGGCGTACCGGTCGCGCAGCCGATCGCTGCGTGCGCTGCTGATCTGGCAGGCTGAGCCCGTGAAGAGACTGCTCGCGCTCGGCGCGGTCGTAGTACTTGCGCTGGCCGGATGCAGCGACAAGAAGGACACCGGCGGGGGCGGGCAGTCCGGCGGCGGCGACGCGGTCGCGCTGCTGACCGACGTCAAGAAGACGATCGACGACGCGGCCAGCGTGCACATCGTGCTGACCGGTCGCGATCTGCCGGACAACGCGCAGACGCTGGCCAGTGGCGACGGTGTCGCCACGCACGCGCCAGCGTTCAAGGGCAAGCTGACGGTGCGGTCCGGCGGTGCGCCGATCGACGCCGAGGTGGTCTCGGTCGGCAGCAAGGTGTACGCCAAGCTGTCGTTCGCACCCACCTACATCGAGCTCCCGCCGTCCCAGCTGGTCTCGCTCGGCGCTCCTGACCCGGCGGTCCTGCTCGATCCGGCGAAGGGGCTGACCGCGGTCCTGCCGACACTGAAGGATCCGAAGATCACCGGCGACACCCGGCAGGGCGCCAAGGTGCTGACCGAGGTCACCGGTTCGGTCGAGGGCAAGGCGTTGCAAGGCATCTTCCCGAAGGCGCCCGCGGACAAGGACTTCCCGAGCACCTTCAAGATCGACAAGGACGCCAAGCAACTCGTCTCCGCGACCATCACCGGGCCGTTCTACTCCGGCGCGACGAGCAGCTACGACGTCACCCTGGACAAGTACGGCGAGAAGGTCGAGATCACCAAGCCGTGACCGAGGCTGCGGGCCAGGCTCAGGCTGGGCGTCACGCGGCGAGGACTCGCCTCACCCTGGCCTCCATCGCGGTCGCGTTCGCGGCGGCGGACACGTACGTCGTGGTGCTCGCGCTGCCCGACATGATGGCCGGAGTCGGGTTGTCCGCCGACGAGTTGCAGCGGGCGGCGCCGATCATCTCCGGGTTCCTGCTCGGGTACATCGCCGTACTGCCGCTGATCGGGCGGATCGCCGATGTCGCCGGGCGGACGCCGGTGCTGGTCGGTGCGCTGCTGCTGTTCGCGGTCGGGTCGCTGATCACGGCCGGTGCGTACGACCTGCCCATGGTGGTAACCGGTCGGTTTCTTCAGGGTGTCGGCGGTGGTGGGCTCGTTCCAGCCACGCTGGCGCTCGTTGCCGATCTCTGGCCGGCTGAGCGCCGTGGACTGCCGCTCGGTGTCGTCGGTGCGGTGCAGGAGCTCGGCTCGGTCCTCGGTCCGTTGCTCGGCGCCGCCGTACTCGCGGTCGCCGACTGGCGGTACATCTTCTGGCTCAATCTGACGGTTGCTGTCGTTCTCGCGCTCCTCCTTCGCGGTCGTCGATGGCCGCCGATCTCCGGCGTGGTCGGCGTACTCGCCTGCGTCGCCCTTGGCCTCACACTGACCGCGCCAGAGCGGCTCGCGTCCGGTGTGACGCTCGGGCTGCCATTCGTGCCGTTCGCTGGGACCTCCCGGCTGCTGACACCGATCGGGGTCGCCACGCTGGTCCTGGCGTTGGTGTGGCTGGGATTGGTCTGGTGGCGGGCTCGTGATCACCTCGGCGGTGTCCTCGCGCGGGTCGATCTGGTCGGCGCGGCGCTGCTGGCCGGTGCGCTCGCCGGTGTGGTGCTGGCCTTTGCAACCGCCGACCCTGAACGCGAACTGATGTCACCGGCCGGTCCGTGGCTGCTCGTGGCGGCTGCGGTCTTCGCGGTGGCGTTCGCGCTGTGGCAGCGTCGTACCGCGGCAGCGATCGTGCCTCGTGGTCTGCTGGGCGCGGCGCCCGCGTGGGGTTCGCTACTGGTCAGCTTCCTGATCGGGTGCGCACTGATCGCCGCGCTGGTCGACGTACCGGTCTTTGCGCGCACGACCCAGGGCGGTGGGCAGCTTGCCGCCGCCCTGGTGCTGGTGCGGTTCCTGATCGCGCTGCCGGTCGGTGCGGTTGTCGGCGGCTGGCTGACGCGACGCTACGGGCTCGGCCTGATCGCGGGCGGCGGGCTGGGATTGTCCGGCGCGATGTTCGTGGTGATGGCGTTCTGGAGCCGTACGGCGCTCGACCACTGGCCGGCGACCGTAGTACTGCTGGTGTGCGGCTTCGGCTTCGGACTGGCGTTGTCCCCTCTCAACACCGCCATGCTCGCCGCCACGCCCGCAGACACCCACGGCCTGGTCAGCGCACTGGTGGTCGTCGCACGCATGGTCGGCATGCTCGTCGGCGTCTCCGCCCTGACCGCGATCGGGCTCCGGCGGTACTACGCCCTTGCCGACGGCATCAAATCGCCGAACGAGCTGTGCCCGTCCTCCCCCGGCAACTGCCGACCGTTCATCGACGCGCTCCGCGACGCCGCCATTTCACAAGTTCACGCGATCTTCGCCGGTGCCGCCGTCTGCGCGTTCCTGGCCGCTGCCCTGGCCATCCTTCTGCTCGGACGACGTGGCCTGAAGCACACATGATGATCATCATGAGGGACAGCCGTCTCACCTCGCGTACCGTGAGGGTGTGACCCCTGCGCCTGATGCCACCGGCCGTCCCGGCCTGTGCTCGACGTACTGCCGGGTACTGCGTGAGCCGCTGGCCGGCACCGCGGTCGTGGCCCGCGGGTGGGTCGTCGTCGAACAGCCGGGGCCGTGGGGTGCGAAGGCACCGACGCAGAGTCATCTCGACGCGGAGTTCGGTGGGCCGTTCGACGACCAGTGCAAGAAGGTCGACGTACGGTTCGGGCTGATCCGGTCCCCTGGCCGGCACGCGGACACGGTCGAGCGGTCGCACCAGGTGTTCGTGGCGTCGACGACGCCGGGCCGGACCTGGCTGCTCGGCGGCCAGGTCGTGGATCCGTCCGAGCTGGGCGAGCTTGACCTCGAAGCGGTCGCGCATGGTGACCGCGCCGCGGTGATCGCGTCGCTCCCCGGGCTCTCGCCGGTCGACGAGCCGGTCGTGCTCGTGTGTACGAACGGCAAGCGCGACGGATGCTGCGCGGTCCTCGGCCGGCCTCTGGTGTCAGGACTCGCAGCGCGGGCACCGGGCCGCGTGTGGGAAGCCAATCATCTGGGCGGACACCGCTTCGCGCCGACCGCGACGTACCTGCCGGCCGGCACGATGCACGGGCACCTCACCGTCGAGACGGCGGCCGAGGTGCTGCACGCGGCCGATCGGGGCGAGACGGTACTGACCGGGCTGCGCGGCCGGTCCACCTGGACCAAGCGCGGTCAGGCCGCCGAGATCGCCGTACGCGAGCTCACCGGCGAGCTTGCCCTGGATGCGTTGCGGGTGGTGGCCGAAGACCTCGAGACTGTCAGCGTCCAGCACCTCGACGGCCGCTCGTGGATCGTGCCGGTCTCCAGCGCAGTCGCTGATCCTCCTCGTCCGGACTCGTGTGGAAAGGAACCGTTCGCGATGTCGATCCTGCAAACCGGAACCCCAGTGTCAGGAGCGGTCGGATGAGCGGCGGATTCGATGACCTGCTCGCCGCCAACGCGGACTACGCCGCCGATTTCCACTACGGCGGCTTCGACGGGATCGCCCACGCCGGCGTCGGCGTGGTCACCTGCATGGACTCGCGGATCCCGCCGCTGGAGATGCTCGGCCTCAAGCCGGGTGACGCGAAGGTACTGCGCTCCGCCGGCGGGCGGGTCACCGAGATCACGCTGACCGGCCTGGTGCTCGGCGTCCAGCTGCTCGGCGTAAGACGGATCATGATCATCCCGCACACCCGCTGCGCGATGGCCGCGATGTCCGAGGACGACCTGCGCGCCAAGGTCGAACAGGCCGCCGGCAAACCCGCCGGCTACCTCCCGATCTCGGTCATCCCCGACCAGCTCGAGGCCCTCCGCCGCGACGTGGCCGCCGTCCGCGAACACCCCCTGATCGGCGACGACATCCTCGTCGGCGGCTTCATGTACGACGTCGACAACGGCCACCTGACCCAGATCGACTGAGCTGGGTCACTGAAGGACGACCTTGCCGGTGTCGAGTTGGTAGTAGGCGGCGGCGATCGTGAGTTTGCCTGACTTCGCCAGTGGGCCGATGACTGGTGATTGGCGGAGTCTGGTGAGGGTCAGGGTGACATTCGCTTGTACGGCGTTGGTCAGGCGGTCGCCGGGTTTGCCTGCTACCTGGCGGACTGCGGGTGCGAGGGCGTCCACCAGATAAGTGAGGCCGTCGGTGTGTGAGGTGCGTTGGCCGGTGTCCAGGGCCTTGATGATGGCGTCCAGTGCGCCGCAGCGCTGGTGGCCCAGGACCAGCAGGAGTGGGGTGTGGAGTTCGGCGATCCCGAACTCGATGCTGCCGGTCACCGACTGGTCGAGCGCACCGCCGGCGCTGCGTACGACGACCAGATCGCCGAGTCCTTGGTCGAAGACGAGCTCGATCGGCACGCGGGAATCGACGCAGCCGAGGATCGTCGCGAACGGATGCTGCCCTTTGCTCACCGCCACTCGCCGCGCGATCCCTTCATCCAGATCCTCCTCCTGAGCCGCGACGAACCGCGCATTCCCCGCCATCAACCGCTCCAGAGCTTGGTTGCCGTCAGCAACCACAGGCGAGTCGGCCGGCCCTGGCATGCTCGGACGCTGCGTGCCGCCTGTCGCTCCAGGGCCATCGGTGCAGCCAACCAGTGCTGCGGCCAGTGCGACGGCGAGGAGGCGACGGCGCGAAGGTCCCGGTATCTGAACGGCGGGCGGCTTGGTCAACGGCGTGCTCCTCGCGCAAGGACGGCGGGGCGGGTGCCGTCAGCTCGAAGGTAGCAGATTGCATACAGTCTGCAGTACTCTCAGGTTCTTCGAATCTCTCTGCCGGCGGCGGAAGATCTGATAGACATCCGGTATGAGACTCCGCCCCAGCTCATTCCATCGTTCTCTGCTTGTCGGTGCGCTGGCATTGACTGCTGTCCTGTCCGGCGCGCCTGTGGCCTACTCCGCGCCGGCAAGCGGCTGCCTGGATCAGTCGGTCGCCGGCACGGTCGAGGAGCAGCGGCTCGACACCGGCGTGGCCGGTGGGTCGTCGGTGCCTGCCGAGATCCTCCGCCGGTCCGGCTTCGATCGACAGGTTGAGCAGTTCACTCAGCTCCTGTGCCGGGTGCCGAACCGTCAGGCCGCAGCAGCACTCGTCCGCACCCAGGGCGAGACCCTCTGGCGTACGGCGACGTACCGGGCTCAGCATCCCGTGCATGGCGCCGATGCACTGCCGGCCACCGACGACCGTGGCCTGTACTGGGCGCGGATCTCGATGGCGTTCGCCTTACGCCAATGGCAACCACGCTTCGGTCTCGGTACGACGGAACGCGCCGGCCTGATCCAGTCGTTCGAATACGCCTCTCGCGGCATCACGAGCACCCGCTTCGCGCCGGGTGTGCGCAAGATCCTCGTCACCGGCTTCGACCCGTTCACGCTCGACGCGGACATCCGGATCGGCAACCCGTCCGGCGCGAACGCGCTGACCCTCGATGGTCGGCGCTGGACGGTGAACGGCAAGACGTACGAGATCCAGACCGTGGTCTTCCCGGTCCGCTACACCGACTTCGACGAGAACATGGTCGAGAACGCTCTCGCACCGCACTACCGGCCGGGGCCGCAGCACGCGGATCTCGTCATGACCGCGAGCCAGGGCCGCGTCGGCATCTTCGACCTCGAGGTGTTCAACGGCCGGCGTCGCTCGGTCAGCTCGATCGGCGACAACAACAACCTCTGGGGCGGCGGCACGGTGGACGCACCGGTCGTCTCCCCCAGCATGCCGCCGGGTCCTGAGTTCTTGACCTCGAGCCTGCCACTGGCGCGGATGTCGCAGGCGAACGTCGCACCGTTCCGGACCCGGGTGAACACGTCGGTCCTGGAGATCCCGGCCGGCGAGACCGCACCCGTACGCCGACCCGACGGACCTACGCCCGGCTCCATCGCCTCGGAGGGCACCGGCGGCGGCTACCTCTCCAACGAAGTCGCCTACCGCAACACCCTCCAACGCGACCTCCTCGACCCCTCGATGCCCGCTGGCCACCTGCACGTCCCCGTGCTCTCGTTCGACCCGGCCAACAAGACCGCAATCACCGACCCGACCTACGAGGCGAACCGCGAAGCAATCGTCAACGGCGCCCACGCAGTCCTCCGCGCAGCACTCAGCTAGTACAGAAAACTGATCACGCTCCCGCTCGGCATGATCAGTTTTCTGTACATCACAGCGGCAATACGTCGGCCGTCCGGACGGGCAGCCCTGTCTTGAAGGACTGGTTGGCTGCAAGGCCGGTGACCAGTGCCAGGGCTGCTTGGCGGGCGTCGGCGATGTCGGCTCCCTCGGTTGGTTCATCGTCGAGCAGAGCGGCGAGTACCCGGGCATCGGCTCCACCGTGGCCGGCGTGATCGTGGGCGACGGTGTGGTCGACCGGCGGTTCCCACAACGGGCGTAGCGTGATCGTCGTACGTCCCGCGGTCGGCGCGGCGAGGTCTCCGTGGACCCAGCCTTTGGACGATTCGACCCGTTGATTCGGTGCGGTAAATGTCGACTCTTCGACATTCAACTCCAGTCGGCCGCGCGATCCGTTGAACATCACCCGGTAGCCCTCGGACGGTGAGTACGCGGTCAGGTGGTACGTCATCGTCGCCCCGGTGTTGTAGGACACCAGTACGGCCATGTCGTCCTCGATCGACACTCCTGGCGCGAAGACGTTGCGATCCCGGTAGTAGCCGTCCTCGGCCTCTGCCTCCAGGTACAGCTCGGTCAACGTCGCGTTGTCGGCCAGGTGCAGGGCGAACGGATCGTCGAGCGCCTCCGTGGATCCATGCACCCGCGCGTACGAGCGCGTGTAGCCGTGCGGCTGATCAGGTCCGTAGAATGCCAATTGCCCTTGTGCATAGACGATTCGCGGCTCGGCGCCCAGCCACCAGTTCACCAGATCGAAGTGATGGCTGGCCTTGTGCACCATCAATCCCCCGGAGTTCGCCTTGTCGCGGTGCCAGCGGCGGAAGTAGTCGGCGCCATGGGACACGTCGAGCATCCACTCGAAGTGCACCGAATGGATGTCCCCGATGGATCCCTCCGCCAGCAACGATCGCACCCGCCGATGCACCGGGTTGAAGCGATAGTTGTACGCAACCGACAACGAGCCGCCAGTCTCCCGGACCGCCGTCAGAATGCTCGTCGCCTTCGCAGCATCGGTCGTCATCGGCTTCTCACTGATGACCCGTACGCCGGCTCGCAGCGCCGCCTCGATGTACCTGTCGTGGGTCGCATCCACGCTGGTCACGATCAGCAGCTCGATCCGCTCGACCCGCAGCATCTCCTCGAACCGTCCGGGAGGCCATTGATGGGCGGTACGACGGCCCGCCGCGAGCAGCATGCGGTTGTGGAAGGCCATCCGGACCGAGTTCGGATCGCACAACGCGACGACCTCGTACCCGTCCCGCTTGGCCAGGCCCTCGGTGAAGAGCTGGGCCCGGTTCCCGGTTCCGACGATTGCCGTTCGCACTGGCATTCAGGACCTCCTATTGCTTGACCGCACCGGCCAGACCGTTGACGAAGAAACGCTGCAGGAGCACGAAGAGCAGGATGATCGGCGCGAGGGTGATGACCGTTCCGGCGCACAGCAGCGTCCACTCGGTGGAGTTCTCGCCGATGAACGCGTACATGCCGATCGCCAGCGTGCGCAGTTCGGGCCGGCCGAGCGTGAACACCAGTGGGATGAAGAAGCTGTTCCACGCCGTGATCGCGGTGAACAGGCCGACCGTGGCGAGCATCGGCCCGGACAGCGGCAGCATGATCCGGGCGAACGTCTGATGGAAGTTCGCGCCGTCCACCTGCGCAGCGTCCTCGAGCTCCTTGTCGATCGCCATGAAGTAGCCCATGAACAGGAACGTCCCGAACACCACCCCGCCGGATGCCTGCACGATGATGACCGACCACAGACTGTTCAGCAGATGCACCCGCTGCATCAGGTCGAACACCGGAATGATCGTGTACCCGTGCGGCAGGAACAGCGTCGCCGACACCAGCCCGAGGAAGAACCCGCGTCCCGGGAAGCGTGTACGGGCAAGTACGTATCCCGCGCAGGAAGTGACTACTAACGTGATCACTACTGTGCCTACAGTGATCAGTATTGTGTTCATGAAGTACCGGCCGAACGATGCCTCCTGCCAGGCGTTGAGATAGTTCGCCCAGAGGAAGTGCGACGGCATCGGGTTCAGCCCGTCGGTGAAGAAGTCGTCGTCGCTCTTCAGCGATGAGCCGAGCGCCCAGAACAGCGGATACAGCCAGGCCAATCCGCTGACCAGCAACGCCACATGCGTCATCACGGTCACTACGCGCCGCCCGGTCATGGGGCCTCCCGGCCTGGACTGAGGAGCGCAGGGAGCGAAGCGACCGGAGCGACGAGGGAAGGCCGGGAGTCACAGCCCCATGACCCGCCGCGACGGAGTCGCGGCATCAATACAGTCACGAGGCACCTCGCCGGCGAGCGAGCGACCGCAGTACGAGGACCTGGACGACGGAGAACCCGATCAGCAGCAGGCCGTAGATGAACGATGCCGCGGATGCGAGGCCGATGTCGGGCTGGACCGCGTTGGCGTTACTCCCGCCGAACGCCAGGTGGTAGATGTACGTGTTCACGACCTCGGTAGCGAAGTACGGGCCCCCGCTGGTCAGAACCTGCACCAGGTCGAAGATCTGGAACGTCCCGATCACCGCGAGGATCACGATCACCACTCCGACCGCGCGCAGCATCGGGATCGTGATGTACCGGAACGTCGCGATCCGGCCGGCGCCGTCCAGTCGCGCGGCCTCGTACAACTCGTCCGGGATGGTCTGCAGCCCGGCCAGGAAGTACACCAGGTTGTAGCCGAACGTGTGCCAGATGCCGACCAGGATGATGATCGCCATCGCGAAGTGCGGATCCCCCAGCCAGTCGATGTGCTGATGGATCAGGTGCAGGTTGAGCAGCAACGTGTTGATCGAATCGCCGAAGTTCGACACCAGCAGCTGGATCACGACCCCGATCACCGCCGCCGACGTCACCACCGGCAGGAAGAACAGCGTCCGGTAGAACGACGCGAACCGCAGACGCTTGTTGTTCAGCACCAGCGCGAGCGCCAACGCCAGCACGAGCTGCACCGGCACGACGAAGGCGGCGTACACGAAGGTGTGGCCGAGCGATCGCCAGAAGATGCTGTCGTGGACGATCTGGCGGAAGTTGGCCAGCCCGACGAAGTTCGACGGGTCCCCGATCCCGTCCCATTTGTAGAACGTGTAGCCGAGCGAGGCGATGATCGGGTACACCACGAACGCGAGCAGCAGCACCATCATCGGCGCCAGGTACACGTACGACCAGAGATAGGTACGACGGCGCGCCCGCCGCCGGGCCGCGGCTGGCGGCGGCCCGGTAGCGGTCACATCCTGCCGTACGGCGGTCATCACCATCAGGCGCCCGGCTTCGTCGTGTAGGCCTTGGTGAGATCCCAGTCCGGGAAGACGAAGTCCTTCGCGGACGCCCCCGGCGCCTTCTTGATCGCGTCGCCGAGCGCCTGGTTCATCTTCCCCTCGAGCTCCGTCAGTGCGCTGTGCGGATCCTTGAGCTGTCCCGTGTAGAGCCCGGCGAGTACGTCGTTGATGTCCGGCTTCACCGCGGCGAGCTGAACCGCCGACACCTTCGGGTTCCGGATCGCCGGCTGCGGTCCGACCACGGCTGCCCCGGACATGCCGACGTACTGGGCGAAGGGCGCGAAGGTGACGCTCTTCGGGTCGTTGTTCTTCGCGTACACCGACAACCCCTGGCCTTGCTCGACCCACCGCTTCCCCGCGTCCGGGCTGTACAGCCAGTCGAACCACGCCCAGGCTTCGTCGGCATGCGGCGTCTTCGACGACACCGCCACGAACCGGCCACCGGGCGGTCCGTAGAACAGCGCCTTCGGGTCCCCGCCAGGCGAAGGCAGCGTGACCAGGCTGTAGTCGGTGAACTTGTGCTGGCTCCACTCCGGCTGGTTCCACACCCCGCCGACCGTCATCCCGAACCGGCCGCGTTCGAAGAACGCTCGCGCCTGCTCGTCGGAGATGCTCATCGAGTTCGGGTAGAACCAGTTCTTGTTCTTCCACTCCAGCAGCAGGTTGATCACGTCGAGGTAGTTGCGATCGCTTCCGAACGTCCACTGCCCGACCCGGTAGTCCATGCCGTCGATCCCGCCGACCGCGGCACCGCCCGGAGAGCCGGCTCCCCGGACGAACAGATCCAGCCACCAGGCCAAGGTCGTGTTCGTCGAGTTCCCGAAGCCGAACGGAGCCACCTTCCCGCCGCTCTTCGAGGCGATCGCTTCCGCGGCGGCAGTCACGTCGTCCCAGGTCTTCGGCAGCTTCACACTGCCGTCGGCTTGCGTCAGACCAGCGTCCTTGAAGACACCGTGGTGCACGTAGAGCTGCAGCGAAGGCGCCGGCGCGGCGAACGGCGCCGTGTAGACCTTCCCGCCGAAGACATCCACTCCTTCGACGAAGCTGTCCGACGGGAAGCCGGCCTGCCAGGACTTGGTCGCCCACTTGTCCACGGGCAGCAGCCAGTCCTGCGACACCTGCTGGCTGAGCTGTGGGCTCTTCGGCACCATCAGGATGTCGGGCGGGTTGTTGCTCCGGTACGCCAGCGACACCAGGTCGGCGTACTTGTCACTGACCTGCGTGGTCTTCTTGACGGCGATATCCGGGTGCGCCTGCTGGAACAGCTTGATCTCGTTGTCGACCCAGCCGGCCTGGCTGGCGTACCAGTCCCAGTAGGTGATGGTGGTCTTGGCCTTCGACCCCTGGGCGTCGTTGCCCGAGGAGCAGCCGGCGAGTGCGCCGGCGCCGGCCAGAGCGGCCGCACCCCGGAACAGTGTCCGCCGTGAGATGGGTGATGACATGGGAATTCCTCCAGTGACTTAGCTGCAGGCCGGTGAGGCCGACGACGCGGTCTGGGACAGGGAGCCGAGCCGCCAGGTGAGTGGGCTGCCGTCCCAGGTGACCGCAACGCGACGTGGGCGTTGGAAGGGCAGGAACGAGACGGTCTGGCCGCGATCCGCCGGTCCGGGGCTGAACGCGTTGTCGGCGCCGACCGGGACCGGGATGTAGTAGTTGTTGGCGTTCGAGTAGCCGAAGTACGCCGTGTAGGAGTCGGCGTTGTGGACGACGCACGCCGCCGTCGGCTGCACCGGATTGAACACGGTCTCCGCCGGTCCGGCCGGCGGGCTCGCGACGGTCTTGGCCATCGGCGCGAACGACGCGTCGTCGACCAGCAAGTCGCCTGCGCCGCTCGTGGTGCTGATCCACCACTCGGCCTTGGTCAGCGTCCCGGTCCAGGACACCGTGGTGTTCAGAGCCGAGATCTGTGTCCACCCGGTGGAGGTGACTGGCGCCGAGCCGAGCCTGACGGTTGTCGATCCGGTTGACGTGGTCAGCTTCAGACTGACCATCGCGGTGTCCGACCCGGACGCCGATCGCACCCAGGCCGACGAGTCGTACAGCCCACCGTTCACGACCGACACTCCCTGAGCCGGACCGGCCCAAGCCGCCTCTCGCCCAGCCGCCGACAGATCACCAGCGCTGGTGTGCGGCGTCGTCGATGCGTTCTTCAGCGTGCAAGTCCCCAGGCAGTACCACCCGGTGGTGTTCGACTGGTTCTCGAGCGACCCGTTCGCCAGCACCGACGGTGTCGGCAGGTACGGCGTGACTGCGGGCGGACCCTGCGCCGGTGGCGGCGTACCGTCTGTGGGTGTGATCGCCAGGTCGTCCAGAGTGCACTCCGGCGAAGACGCGCTGGGATTCGACCAGGCGAACGCTTGGACCCACTTGGTCCCGGTCGGCGGGGTGAAGGCCGCGAGCTTCTGCGTGTACGCACGCTCATCGGCGTACGTGAGCTCGTACTGGAAGGTCGGCGTGCCGGCGGTTGCGCCACCACGGACTCCGACGTAGCACTGGGTGCCGCCGCCGTTGAGGCGACCCCATCCGGACAGCAGATAGCTCGTGCCGGGTGTGAGACCGGTGACGTTCTGGGTTACGCCGGAGCCTGGGCTCAGCGAGAGGGCTGTGTGGCCGCTGTGCGCATTCGCTGCGGTCGCTGGGCCAGTGCCGAGGGCGGTCCAGCCACGGGTGCCGCTCTCGAACCCGCCGTCGCCGATCGGATTCGGCTGGTCGGCGCGGACCGTGGTGGCGATGCCGTCGACGATCACCTTCACCGATGCGCCGGCAGTGGTCGGCATAGCAACCTTGACCTGCTTCGAGACGCCGTTCACCGTGACTGTCACCAGATAGTCGCCGAGGAATCCGCGCGTACCGAAGGACCCAGCCGCACTCGTCTGACCCGACACGCTGGTGTGCCACTGGTGCTTGATCAGGTCCTCCCAGACCAGAGCGTTCGGCTTGGGCGACCAGTCGTCGTTGTAGAGGGCGACGCGCGGGTTGTAGATGTTCTTCGACCAGATCCCGAAGTTGCTGATCTGGGTGACGTTCGGGTTCGAGAACATCGCCGTCATGAAGTCGCGGGTGTAATCCGCCTGCAGCTGCTGGTCGTCGGTGTCGACGTCGAACTCCGTGACCGCGACGTTCACGCCGAGCCCGGCGAACTGGTCGACGATCGTCATCAGGTCGTCCGGCGAGGTGAGCTGCAGGCCGTTGAAGTGGCTCTCGAACCCGACCGTGTCGATCGGCGCGCCCGAAGACTTCAGCGACTGCACCATGTTGAAGACGCTGTCGCGGTGACGCTTCTCCCAGCCGTTGTTCTCGACGAGTCCGTAGTCGTTCAGAGCTAGCTTCGCCTGAGGGTCGGCCTGATGCGCGAGCCGGAACCAGTTCGCGAGCTCGTTCGGGCCGAGGATGTCCTGGACGTTGTGCTCGGAGTACGGCTCGTTCACCACGTCCCACTCGTCGACGAGGCCGGCCAGCGTCGACGCCTCGTCGGTGATGTGGGTGTTGATCCGCGCCCGCAGCGCGGCCGGGTCGTTCTGCAGGTTCACGACGTCGGGCTGCATCAGTCCCCACGACGGCCAGATCAGGTTGTGGCCACGGATCCGCAGCCCGTGCTCGCGCATCCATTGCAGCGCCGGCAGCGTGATCGTCTCGCGCTCGGCCGGGGTCTCCCAGTGGTTCCACTTCAGGTTGTTGCCTAGGGCCCCTTGGTTGAACAGCGTCGAGTACTTCGTCTGGTACTGCTGCAGGTCGGTCCCGCTGATCCCGCCGGACGGATCACCGATCAGCCGGGCACCATCGGACGCGGCGCCGAACTTGAACGCACTCGTCTGCTGTACGGCGGACACGGTCACACCGCTGACGGGATTGCCGGCCGGGTCGACGACCGAGACGGCCAGATTCCCCTTGCGGTACTGGTCGATCCTGGCGTTCGCCGCAGTACGCCAGGCCGCGTTCGCGTCCCGACCGTCATACGTCACCTGCGGGTAGCCGGCTGGATTGCCCGGCCCGAGATCCTGTACCGAGACGCCGGCGATCTGGAACGTCTGCGTGCCGTACCCGAGCCAGAGGTTCAGGTGCGCGGCCGTGCTCGTGCCTGCGGCGTAAGTGGCCGCGGCGCGGAACGGGAACTCGAACTTCTTCCACTCCGTGCCGTAGAGCAAGGCGGCGTTGAGCGACTTCTTGAACGGTGATCCATCGGTCTCGAAGACCAGGTGGGCGTTGCCGGTGGTCGCCCCCGGCGTCGGCTCGATCGACCGGGCCCACACGGTCGCGACCAGCGCGTCGCCTTCGGTCACCGTCGCGGCAGCCGGCACGCCGAGGCTGATCTCGTACTCCCCGTCGAGGCCGGGACTCTGCGGACCGTTCGGGACGGCGATCTCGAGCGCCTTGGTGAAGTTGGGATTGCCGGTGATCGCGACCTGCTCGGTCGCGTCAGTAGGGAGGCTCTTGAACTCGGTGAAGTTGGCGACGGCGTCGGCCGGCAGCACCTCGAACGGGGTCACGTCGGCATGGGCTGTGGTCTGGATCGCCACCGTGGCGACGAGGGCAAGGGTCACACCGGTGGCCAGTTTTCTGAACACTCCGGATTCCTTCCAGAGAGCGCGCGCGACAGCATCGCCCGCCGGCGGAAGGCCTGGGCTGCTGTGGCGTACGTGCGTGCTGTGTCAGCGGGTCGGGCGGGACCTCGATCCGGAGATCAGGCCTTGGTGGTCTGCGAGCGTCCGCGCGGGGACCGGGTCACGGGCACCGGCCCGCAACTCGCCCGGACGATCAGGCTGGTCGGCATCACCAGACGAGGCAGGTCGGCCGACGGCTCCACGTCCGCCGCCTCCCCCGGCTCGTCGTCGTTCAGGTCGGAGTCAATCGGATCGGGGTCGTTCGGGCCGATCGCGGACAGCAGCATCTCCGCCGCCCGCTTGCCCATGTCGATGAAGGGCTGCTGGATCGTGGTCAACGGCGGCCGGATCTGCGCCGCCGACTCGATGTCGTCGAAGCCGATCACCGACACGTCCTCCGGCACCCGCAGCCCGGCTTCGGCGGCCGCGGTCATCACCGCGTACGCCGTCACGTCGGAGTGCGCGAACACTGCCGTAGGCCGCTCGCCGGCGGACAGCGCGAACAGCTCGTGCGACCGGGAACGGATCTGCTCGGGCAGGAAGTCGCCGGGCTTGGTGAGCTCCGGGTCCGGCTGGATGCCGGCCGACCGGAGCGCGTCCAGGTAGCCGCGATAGCGGTCCTGGCAGCAGCGGTACGTCATCCGCCCTTGTACACAAGCGATCCGCTCGTGCCCGAGTTGCAGCAAATGGTCCATCGCCGTCAGCGCGCCGTCGTAGTTGTCGGCCGTGACCGACGGCAGCGCCACGTCCGCGTCGATGGTGTTCACGAGAACGACCGGCAGGCCCTCCTCGTGCAGCTGCACCAGTGGCTCGAGCGGCTGTTCATGACTGACCACGAGCAGGCCTGACACCATGCTCGACGTCAGGATCCGGTCGATCAGCGAACCGTAGTCGCGGTCGTTGGTCGCCGTGTAGAGGATGATGTCGAACCCGCTCCGCTCGGTCACCGCGGCCACCCCGATGTTGATCGAGGCAACCATGTGCCAGGACAGGCCGGGCACGACCATGCCGATCAGGCGGGTGCTCCCTTTGGCCAGCGCGGTCGCGGCGAAACTCGGCACATACCGGTGCCGGCGCATCACCGCGAGGACGTGCCGCCGAGTCGCCGGGTCGACCTTCGGGCTGTTGTTCAGCACCAGCGACACGGTGGACTTGGACAGACCGGAGAGCGCCGCGATGTCGCGGATCGTCAGCTTCGCCATCCGGCCGTCCTCTGTCTCGGTCCGTTGGACTGGTCCAACAGGTTCTGGCACCGGAACGTAACAGCGCGCCGGTACGGCGTCAACACCTAGTCTGCACACGGTTTCACTTCAGGGCATTGCGCCCGTCGCCGTCTTCGTGCCACGATCGTCGGACCGTGTTGGACCGGTCCTACGCAGGCCGGGATCACCTGCCGGGACCGGTCCGGCACGCCCGCACCCCATCAGGCCGCATCCCCACCAGGCCACATCCCCGCAGGCCACATGCCAGGAAGGCCGCCCATGCCGCCGTACGCCCTCGACGACTTTGCCTTCGACCTCCGCCGCGCCGTGCCTCCCGCCGAGATCTGGGTCGGCAGTGGCACCGGGACAGTCAGCCAGCTGTCCGGGACCGTGTGCGGGGTCGGCGGCTGGTTCGCTCCCCCACTGGCCGCACCCGACAGCCGGCTCACGATCTCGCTGGAGGTCGACGGGCAGCGGGTCGTCGACCTGGCCCGCCCGGGCGCGGGCAATCGCGGTCTTCTCCCGGCTGGCGGCACCTGGCGGCCGGATCGGATCGTGCGTCGCGGCACCTACCACCAGTACGCCGATTCCCTGACCTCGCTCGCAGTCGAGTCCACGCTCACGCCATGCCACGGCTCCCCCGGCTATGTCCTCACCCTGCGGATCCGGAACCGCTCCGGCAACACCCACGAGATCACCGTCTGCCCGGAGCTGGCTGCAACCCAAGCCCGCGAGGTGCCGCTTTCCGAGTGGGGCTGGGTTCCACCTGCCGCCGGTCGAGGCGAAGAGGTCACTCTGACGCACGGCGGTCTCACGGCAACTCTTGAGGCTGATGGCGAGGTGGCCTTCACCATCGGTGTTCACACCGGCACGCAGTCGGCAGCCGACACCACCCGCGCTTGGGAGTCGCGCATCGCCCAGGCACTCGGTCGGATCCCGACGCTCACGTCCGACATCCCCGGCCTCGAGCAGTACTACCGCCGCTCGCTCGCCAGCGGACTCGCCTGCTGGTGGGACCACCCCAGCTTCGTCACCCAGCCATTCATCGCAACGTCCGGTCTCGACGGCGGCGCTCTCTGCGCGTACGCGTGGGACACCGGCGGATACGCCCCGAACGTGCTGAGCCTGATGCTCGGCGACAGCGTCCTCGACATCATCCAGTCGTTCCTCGACGCCGACCTCACCGACCGCTACGCCATCGCGCCCGACGGCACCGGCCTCGGCGTCGCGTACGCGTACAGCGGTTCAGCGCTCGTCGCTCTCACTCAGGCGGCTGCCGCGGAGCGCTCGCTCGACCCCTCGCTGGTCGCCCGGCTGTACGACGTGATCACCGCACTGGACAAGCGATTCCAGCCCGACGACCGGACCGGCGTACTGCGGGACTACGGCGACCAGAGCAACCTGCTGGAAATGCGGAGCGCCGGCTGGGAGCACGTCGTGGCCAGCCCCAACGCCGAACGGGCCTGGGCACTCGATGCCCTCGCCGGACTGTCCGACCTGACCGGCGCCGCATTACCCGTCACCGAACTGCGGGAATCCGCGGAACAGATCCGGGCCGCGATCATCGATCAGCTCTGGGACCACGACGCCGGCTGGTTCCGCAGTCGCTACCCCGACGGCCACACCGAGCTGGCCTACTCGATCCAGGCCTTCGATGTCCTGCGCACCGGCGCCTGCCCACCGCCGGTCGCGGCAAAGCTCCTCGGTCACCTCGGATCGTTCCTCGGCGAGTACGGCGTCAGCAGTGTCAGCGCCGAGGACGACCTGCATTACGAGACCGCGGACATCGACTGGTCGGGCGGCGGCGCGTACACCGGCGAGGCGCCCCAGCTCGCGCTGACGCTCTGGCAACAAGGTCGCCCCGACCTCGCCTGGGACGTCCTCCGCCGGCTGTTCTGGATGGGCGACCACTATCCGTACTTCCCGCAGGACCACTACTCCGACAAACCCGGCGCACCCCCATCCGGTCGTCGCATCAACATCGTCGCCGGCCTGACCGGAGCCGAGGCCGTCCTCACCGGCCTCGCCGGCATCCAACCCAACCCGGACGGCTCGCTCCACATCCGTCCACAACCTGTTGCTGCTGGCAACGTCACGCTCACTGGTCTCGGCCATCGCGGTCACACCATCGACCTCATGATCACCGCCGACGGCTTCGACGTCGAGGTCGACGGTCGACGGGTCTCCCCCGAACCAGACGGCACGGTCGTCGCAGTACGCCCCGCGGCCAGCGGTTGCGGTTCGGGCAACAGCGCCGGATGATTCAGAGGTTCGATCCGCCCGTCGAATGCTGGGGAGGGCCCACGCATGAGAATCCGGCTTCTGGTGAGTGCTGCGGCAGCGACCGCACTCGTGGCAGCGGCAATTGCCAGTCCCGCCCAGGCGTCGCAGCAGCTGACGCCGGTCAACCCGACCTTCGTCGACGGGCTCGCTCAGCCGGTGTTCTCGACCAATCCCGCCGACTGGTACAGCGGTGAGGTCTGGGTGCAGGCGTCGTTCGACAGCGACCACGACGGCGTGCCCGACCGGATCCACGCCGACTTCACCGCGCCGCCCGAAGTCCGCACCCAAGGACTGAAGGTGCCGGTCATCTTCGAGGACAGTCCCTACTACGCGGGTACGGCGGACACGTACAGCAACTGGGGTGTCGACCACGAGCTGGGCTCACCGCCGGCGACGCGACCGCGTGCGCCGTTCTGGGCGGCGTTCGACACCAGCCCGGTGATCAGCACCGTCTACGAGTCGACCTGGGTGCCGCGCGGGTTCGCAGTCGTCCACGCGGAATCTCCGGGTACCGGTCACTCGGACGGCTGCCCCACGTCCGGTGGGACGAACGAGACGCTGGCCGCGAAGGCGGTGATCGACTGGCTCAACGGTCGTGCCCGCGCGTACACGACCAGGGATGGCTCCACCCGAGCGGTAGCCGGCTGGACGACCGGGAACGTCGGCATGATCGGCACGTCGTACAACGGCACTCTGCCGGAGGCCGTCGCGACGACCGGGGTGGCCGGTCTGAAGGCCATCGTGCCGATCTCGGCGATCTCCGACTGGTACGACTACTACCGCGCGAACGGTATGGTCCGGGCGCCGCACTCGTCGTCGAACCCGTCCGGTAACAACAACGCCTTCCAGGGCGAGGACCTCGATGTGCTCGCCGACGTGGTCTATTCGCGCCTCGACGAGACCGGGGCGCGGACCATCTGCCAGCCGGTGATCGACGACATCGAGCAGCACATCGACCGCGCGACCGGCAACCGCAACAGCTTCTGGCAGGAGCGCGACTACATGAAGGACGTGCGCAACGTCCGCGCCGCGACCTTGCTTGCCCATGGCAATAACGACTTCAACGTGATGACGAAGAACGCGGCCCAGTTCTACGCCGCGCTCAAGAAGCATCACGTGCCGCACATGTTCTACTTCCACCAGGGTGGCCACGGCGGTGCGCCGCCGGACGTGCTGATCAACTACTGGTTCACCCGGTACCTGTACGGCGTACCCAACGGGGTCGAGAAGCTACCGCGGTCGTGGGTCGTCCGCGAGGCCGCGTCCTGCCCACCCCGCCAGACCACGGTGTCCGGCGAGCAGGCGAACACGGCGACGCTGACGGTGGCCAGCACGGGGCCGTTCCGGATCGGCTTCTCCTTGACCGTGCCGCAGACCAACGCCGACGGCACGATCACCACCACGACCCGGTTGATCACGAAGATCCCCGACTCGACCCATCTGGTCCTGGCCTCGCCGGTGGCCACGGGGACCGGTCAGAAGGTCGCCGATGGCGCGACCGTCAGCCTGCAATGCGGCAATGCCAATCCCACCCCGTACGCCGAGTGGCCGGACCCGGCCGCGGGTCAGGCCGGCCTTCACCTCACGCCGGGAGCACCGACCACCGGTGGCCTGACCTTCGCGCCGACCCGTCCGGGCACGGCCCCGGAGACGCTCACGGATGACGCGTCGATCGCGGCCATCACGTCGGCGAACACGGCGTCCTCGAACGTGCGACTGGTCTACCAGACGCCGCCGCTCACCAAGCCGGTCCGCATCAGCGGTACGCCGTCGGCCTCGCTCCAGCTCGCTGTCAGCGCTTCCAAGGCGAACGTGACCGCGGCCCTGGTCAGCTACTCACCAACTGGTGTCGGCACGATCCTCACCCGCGGCTGGATCGATCCGGCCAACCGGGTGTCCGACTGGGTCGACGCGCCGGTCAAGCCGGGCAAGATGTACCGGATGGATGTCGACCTGCAGCCCAAGGACACCGTCGTACCGGCCGGAAACCGGTTGGCGCTGATGATCGTGTCGAGCGACCGCGACTTCACCGTCCGCCCTGCCCCTGGCACCCGGCTCACCGTCGACCTGGCCCACAGCTCCATCGACATCCCGGTCGTCGGCGGCCGCAAGGCCTTGGCCGACGCCCTCAACTGACAGACAGGATGGCGAACGCTTCGAGCACAGAGTCGACGTGATGATCCGCGGCCGGCGGGTCCACCGCATGGTGGCCGCCGACGCGGATCGTGCTCAGTCCGGCGTTGATGCCTCCGGCGATGTCGTACGCCGGATGGTCGCCCACCATCCACCCGCGGTCCAAGGAAGCACCCGCCTTCTCAGCCGCGATCGAGAAGATCCGCGCATCCGGCTTCCGCACCCCGACCGCCTCCGAGATGCAGCAGTAGTCCACCGCATCCACGATCCCCGTGTGCGCGAGCTTCCGGCTCTGCTGAACCACGCCGCCATTCGTCACCACGGCCACGCGCCAACCCGCCGTACGCAACGAGGCCAGTCCCTCCAGCACCGCCGGCTCGACCCAGGTGAACGACGGATGCTCCCGGTCGTACTCGTCGACCGAGATGGCTGCCCCGAACTCGTGCTCGAACGCAGCGAACAACTCACCCCGCGACTTGAACCCGCCGTTGTCATGAGCAACCAGCCGGTCGACCGCCGCCGGATCGAGTCCGGCGCGATCGACCCACCAGCGCGCCCACGCCAGGAACGCCCCGTCACGATCGATCAGGGTGTTGTCCAGATCGAAGCACGCCAGCCGCATCAGACGTCGATGCGGTTCTCGTCCAGTTCGTAGGCGCCCTGGACGAGGAACTCCTTGCGGGGCGCGACGTCGTTGCCCATCAGGAGGTCGAAGACCTTGGCGGCGTCCTCGGCGTGGTCGACGGTGATGCGGCGCAGGGTGCGGTGCCGCGGGTCCATCGTGGTCTCCGCCAGCTGGTCGGCGTCCATCTCACCGAGGCCCTTGTAGCGCTGCGGTGGCTCCTTCCAGCGGACGCCCTTCTTCATCAGCTCGGCTGTCTTCCGCTGGTGCTCCGCGTCGCTGTAGGTGTACAGGTACTTGTCCTGACCCTTCTTCGGGTTCGTCAGCTCGAACCGGTGCAGCGGCGGTACGGCGGTGTAGACCCGCCCCGCCTCCACCAGCGGCCGCATGTACCGGAAGAACAGCGTGGCGAGCAAGCAGCGGATGTGGGCGCCGTCGGAGTCGGCGTCGGCCATGAAGATGATCTTCCCGTACCGCGCCTGCTCCAGGTCGAACGTCCGGCCCGAGCCGGCGCCCACCACCTGGATGATCGACGCGCACTCGACGTTCTTCAGCATGTCGCCGACCGACGCCTTCTGCACGTTGAGGATCTTGCCCCGGATCGGCAGCAGCGCCTGGAACTCCGAGCTCCGCGCGAGCTTCGCCGTACCGAGCGCCGAATCACCCTCGACGATGAACAGCTCGGACCGGTCGACGTCGTTGCTGCGGCAGTCGGCCAGCTTGGCCGGCAGCGCCGAGGACTCCAGCGCGGTCTTGCGCCGCTGCAGCTCCCGGTGCTGGCGAGCCGCCACCCGGGTCCGCGAGGCGGCGACGACCTTCTCCAGCACGGCCCGCGCCTGCGCCTTGTGCTCGCGCTTCGTCGAGGTCAGGAACGCCTCGAGCTCGGTCTGCACGACCTTCGCGACGATCCGCGAGGCCGCCGGCGTACCGAGGACTTCCTTGGTCTGGCCGTCGAACTGCGGCTCCGCCAGCCGGACCGTCACGACCGCGGTCAGACCCTCGAGGACGTCGTCCTTGATGATCTCCTCACCGCTCTTCAGCAGCCGGGTGCCATCAAGTGCATTCGTGAAACTCTTCGAGAGCGCGCGCTCGAACCCGTTGACGTGGGTGCCGCCCTTCGGCGTGGCCACGATGTTCACGAACGACCGCAGCTCGGTCTCGTACCCGTCGCCCCAGCGGACCGCGATGTCCACGTCGAGATCGCGCTCGACGTCGGACGGGGTCATGTGGCCGGCGTCGTCGAGCATCGGCACCGTCTCGGTGAAGTGCCCGGTCCCCGCCAGCCGGACGACCTCGGTGACCTTCTGGTCGGTCGCCAGGAACTCGCAGAACTCGCTGATCCCGCCGTCGTGCTTGAAGTGCTCCTCGGTGACCTCGTCGCCGCGCTCGTCACGGATCACCAGCAACAGCCCCGGCACCAGGAACGACGTCTGCCGCGCCCTGGTCACCAGCTCGTCGTAGTTGAAGGCCGCGTCCTTGGTGAAGATCTGCCGATCCGCCCAGTACCGGATCCGGGTGCCGGTGACGCCCTTCTTGGCCCGGCCGGCCTTCCGCAGCCCCTTCGACGGGGTGAACGAGGCAGTCGCACCCTCGGAGTCGAACTCCCCCGCGACGCCACGCCGGAACGAAGTGGTCCAGATCGTCCCGCCGCGATCCACCTCGACGTCCAGCCGCGCGGACAGCGCGTTCACCACCGAGGCGCCGACGCCGTGCAGACCACCGGACGCGTTGTACGACCCGCCGCCGAACTTGCCGCCGGCGTGCAGCTTGGTGAACACCACCTCGACACCGCTCAGCTTGGTCTTCGGCTCGATGTCGACCGGGATGCCGCGAGCGCGGTCGACGACCTCGACCGAGCCGTCCTTGTGGAGCACCACGTCGATCCGCTCACCGTGGCCGGCCAGGGCCTCGTCGACGGCGTTGTCGATGATCTCCCACAGGCAGTGCATCAGGCCGCGGCTGTCGGTGGACCCGATGTACATACCGGGCCGCTTCCGGACTGCCTCGAGACCCTCGAGGACGAGCAGATGGCGGGCGTTGTACGCCGGGTCGATCTCGGTACTGCGAGGCGTCGGGGCGGCCACTGGGCTCCTTCACTGGTTCACACACTGACTACGGACAGCCTATGCGGCCGCACCCCCAAAACGTGGCAGGCGGGGCCTGCGACGGCATGCGGCTGGGTATAGGAGGTAGGTGATGGGACAGGTATCGATCCGGACTCGATTCGAAGTGGCGTACGACACTCCGATTGTCAGCACACGGTGACTGCACCATGGCGCACAGTGAGAGTAGAAGCAGTCGGTCTCCGTGACTCACCAGAAATTCCGCCGTACACGAAACGATTCCCTGTCAGCAAGCGTCATACGAGGACAGGTGGTTCGTCTCACATTCGGACACGTTGTCCCCACCGGGAAGCGATCCGCATGTCAGGATGTTGCTATCTGGTGAGTACGGAACTAGATGAGATGAGGCCTCAATGACTACAGCACTCGCCCCGAGTTCGGCCCTGTCGGCCGCGGATCGTTGTGACCGCTGCGGTGCGCAGGCCTACGTCCGAGTCACCCTGACCAGCGGTGGGGAGCTACTCTTCTGCGCCCACCACGGCCGGGAGCACTCGGAGAAGCTGCGCGACATCGCGATCACGATCCACGACGAGACCGGTCGGCTCCAGACGACCCCAACGGTCGCCGCGGAAGAAGAGCGGTAACCCCCACAGGCGGTTCAAAACGCGCCAACGGCGGCGCCAAAGTCATAAAGGCTTCGATGGCGGTTCACCCGGACGGGTGACCGCCATCCTTCCTTTACACGACAGGTACTCCGGGCCCGGGGCCGTGCCGCCGCAGTTCTTGCCAGGCGCGCGCCAGCCGGGCGACCGCATCATCAAGCACTTGTTCCGAGTAGGCGAACGGCACCCGTAGGTAGTCGTCGTGCGAGCCGGACGGATCCATCGCCTGACCGGCCACCACCTCGACGCCGTGCCGCAACGCGACCTGGGCGAACACGCGCGCGTCGGTGTCCGGCAGCCGGATCCACAGCGCGGACCCGCCGACCGGCACCGACCACTCCCAGTCCGGTAGTCGCTCGGTCAGCAACTGCCCCATCAGCTTCTTCCGCGCCGTCGCCAACCGCGCCCGGGTCGCCGTCAGCTCCGTCAGTCGCGGCAGCAACCGCGCCGTGAGCGCCTGATCGATCAACGGACTGCCCAGATCGGCCAGTGCCTTGTGCCTGGCCAGCCGTTCCGACAACGGCCGCGACGCACGGATCCAGCCGATCCGCAGCCCACCCCAGACCGCCTTCGACACCGACCCGATCGTCAGGACCTCGGCATCGTCCGGCGAGTAGGCCGCCAACGGCGGCGGGATCGCCGGCCCGGACGGATCCCAGGCGGAGTACGCGTTGTCCTCGACCACCACGACCCCGTGCCGCGCGGCGAGTTCGGCGACCTGCCGACGACGGTTGGCCGACATCAGCCGGCCGGTCGGATTGTGGAACGTCGGCATCACGAACAACATCGCCGGCTGGTGCTCGGCGAACACCGCAGCCAGCAGGTCCGGCCGGATCCCGGCATCGTCCAGCGGTACGCCGACCACCCGCCCGCCGGCCGCGCCGAACAGGTCGAAGCAGCCCGGCCAGCTGGGCTGCTCGATCGCAACCGCCGCGCCGTTGCGCAGGTACATCTGCGTCACCAAGGCGATCGCCTGATGCGCACCGGTCGTCACGACGATCTCGTCCGGTGACGTCGGCAGTCCGGAGTCGGTGAAGTGATCGGCGATCCGCTCCCGCAGTACCGGCAGGCCGCGCGGGTGGTAGCCGACATCGCCGAGCAGTGCGGGCAGCTCGGTGGACGCCAGGTCGATCAGCTCGGAGGAGAGTTCGGGCAGCCCAGGATCGACGGCGTACGTCAGTGAGATGACTTCGCCGGGGCCGACCGTGATCCGGTGGAACAGCGACTCGCCGTACCCGGTGGGCATCCGCTTGTCCGCTCGTGAACGACCACGTCCGGCCGCGCGCGCCACCGTCGTACCGCTGCCGCGGCGGCTCTCGACCAGTCCGCGGGCACGGAGTTCGTCGTACGCCGCGACGACCGTCGAGCGACTGATCGCGAGCGATTCGGCCAGCCGGCGTTCGGCGGGCAGGCGGGCGCCGACCGGGAGCTCGGCGGATCCGATCAGCGCGGCGATCTCGTCGGCGAGCTGCCGGTACAGGCCGCCGGAGCGTGCCGTCAGCCGGTGGCCGATCAGGTGAGCCAGCGCAATGCGGTCTCCAGAACGGTCCACTTCTCCCCCAATTGGCTCGGGTGGACTGCTTCTCGCGCCGCCAGGCTAGTCCGCATGGGAATCGGACAGGTGCTGGGGTTCGGCGGCGCGACGATGGTGCTGGTCGGGATGCCGGGGCCGAACAACCTGTACATCTCGCTGCGCAGCCTCACCCAGGGACGCCGCGCCGGCTTGGTCTCCGCGCTCGCCATCGAGACCGGGACGCTCGTCTACATCGTCGTCACGGCCCTCGGCCTGGCCGCGGTGGTGCAGGCCTCCCCGGTGCTGTTCACCGCGATCACCGTCACCGGCGCGCTGTATCTCGCCTACCTGGGCATCAAGACGCTCAGGGCGTCGTCCGCCGAGCTGAACGGTCTTGCGCCCGCACCCTTGGGGCGGGTGTTCCGCGACGGGGTCGTGGTCAACCTGCTCAACCCCAAGGCCGCGCTCTTCTTCCTCGCGTTCCTCCCGCAGTTCACCACCCGCGGCGCCGGACCCGATCAGCTCCGCACCGAGATGCTGCTGCTCGGCGTCGGCGCGATGCTGATCGGCCTCACCTTCGACCTCTGCTACGCCGTCGGCGCCGATGCGATCGGACGACGCTTCCGATCGGTGCGTACGACGGGCCGCGGACGGAACCTGGTCGTCGCGACGATCTACCTCGGACTGTCGGCGTTCGCCCTGATCACCGCACTCTGAGGCGCTTCAAGGATGGTCAGCTCGTCGCCGTCGAGGCGCACGGACAACGTCTCGCCGCCGACCCGCAAGCCCCTGACCTCGAGGGCGTTCCAGGGCATCGACTCCGCGGGGTTGATGATCAGGGTTCCGCCCGGCACGTCCGGCTCGATCCCGAGAGCGGCGACGAGTACGGCGACCGCGGATGCGGCGGCCCAGGCCTGCGGACGGCACGACAGCGGGTACGGCGTCGGCGTGGTCTCCTCGCTCGTCCCGCGGCCGCCGTACAACTCCGGAAGCCGGTAGCCGAATCCCTCCGCGGCACGGATCAGGCCCTCGACGTAGGACGAGGCGACGTCTGACTGGCCGGTCGCGAACAGGCCCTGGACCGTCATCGCGGTGTCGTGCGGCCAGACGCTGCCGGTGTGGTAGCCGAGCGGGTTGAAGCGGGTCATTGCCGTGGACAACGTTCGCAGCCCGAAGCCGCTGTTCAGGTCGGCGCCGGCGAGGACGTCTGCGACCACCTGCTCCTCGTCCGCGTCGAGCAGACCGGTGCCGAGCAGGTGGCCCATGTTCGACGCTCGGCCGACGACCGGGTTCTTCGCGCCGTCGAGTGCGATCGCCGGGTAGCCGTCGACCCAGAACGTCTTGCGGAAGCGCTCCTGCAGCGCGACGGCCCATTCGCGCCATTCGTCACCGGATTCGCCGTGGGCCTCGAGCAGTTCGGCGCCCTTCACCGCGGCTGCGTAGGCATAGCCCTGCACCTCGCACAACGCGATCGGTGCCGTCGCGAGCGTGCCGTCGGGCCACTGGACCGCGTCGGCGGAGTCCTTCCAGCCTTGGTTGGCCAAGCCATGACCGGACTCGTCGATGTACTCGAGGAAGCCGTCGCCGTCCGGGTCGGCGTACTCCTTCATCCACGTGAGCGCGCGCTGCAGGTTCGGCAGCAGGTCTCGAACCTCGTCGGCGGGCATGCCCCAGCGCCACGCCTTGTGCAACGTCATGATCCACAGCTCGGTCGCGTCGTGCGTGCCGTAGTACGCCGCAGGGAGGACCAGGCCGCCACCGTGATCGGCGACCTCGGCTCGCAGCTCGTGCGGGATCTTGCCGGGCTGTTCGGCAGATCCGGCGTCGACCTTCGTACCCTGCCAGGCGGCCAGCGCTCGCAGCGTGCCTGCAGCCAGTTCCGGGTCGACCGGGATCAGCATGCCGGACGAGATCAGCGAGTCGCGGCCGAAGAGCGTGAGGTACCAGGGCGGGCCGGCGCCGAGGTAGCGGTTGTCGTCGGCTGCCAACTGGAGCGCGCCGATGTCCTCCAGCGAGCGGTCCAGCCAACGGTCGACCCGCTTGTCGTCGCAGTGGACGGTGACGTCGTACGGCGTGCGCTCGGCGGGCGGCTCGATCGAGAACCCGGTGGTCGACTTCGGGAAATCGGCGGCGACGCGCAGGGTGATCGTGAACTCCTCCCCCGGCTCCAGCCGCGGCGTCGCCGAGAAAGCGGGATCGGCGGTAACGACGACGCGGGTGTCGTCGCGCTCCCAGCGGGTGCGGCCGGGGCCGTCCGGGAGCGGCGTAATCTGCGGCAGGCTCGTGGCGGCGCCGCTGCGGACCGCGGCCGTGCCGGCCAGATCGGTGCCGAGGGCAACATCCAGCCGGCCCTCGATCGCCGAGCGGGAGCGGTTCACCAGCGTGATCTGCTCGGTCAGGCCGTCGTCGTGGATCATGCGGGTCCGGTACAGCATCACAGTCGGGTCGTGCCTGGTGTCGCCGAGTCCTTCGACCATCGCGACGTACTGATGGGTGGCTGCGTCCCGCTCGTCGACGTGCACCGGAATCGGTTCGCGGCCGTCGACGGTGACGCTCAGCAGCGACAGGATCCGGCGGTCCCGCGCGTACACCCCCTCGGCGCCGGAGCCGGTGAGCTGACCGGATCGGGGCGAGAGAACCACCCAGGGAGCGGCGAGCGCGGTGACCAATTCGTGCAACTGGGACATGTCTTCACCCTAAGGGGCTCGCTGTGCGGCAGAGTGTGGGTGTGGAAACTGGTGTGACCGTGCTGGTCGGGATCGCGATCTTCGTCGGGATCGTGGGCATTGTCGTGCCGATCCTGCCCGGCGCGATCCTCAGTCTGGCGGCGATCCTGGTCTGGGCGATCGTCGAGCGCAGTGCGACCGGGTGGATCGTGTTCGCGATCACCGTGGTCCTGATCGGTGCCAGTCAGGTGGTCAAGTACGTCGTACCGGAGCGCCGGCTTCGCGAAGCCGGAGTACCGCGCCGCTCGATGGTGATCGGGGTCCTGCTCGGGATCGTCGGGTTCTTCGTGATCCCGGTGGTCGGCATGTTCATCGGCTTCCCGGTCGGCGTCTACCTGTCCGAGCTGCAGCGGCTGCACACGCACGCGGCCGCGTGGACGTCGACCAAGCACGCGCTCCGCGAGACCGGGGTATCGATTCTGATCGAGCTCATCGGCACCTCCCTGGCCGCTGCCCTCTGGCTGATCGCAGTCCTCTTCATCGTCTGATTGCCAGCTGATTCTCAGCCGCAGCGGAGCTTCGTCTCAGTTCCGCGGAGCAGTGTGGAAAGAACCAGTGCCGGCTGACGGCTTGGCACGCAGTACGGAAGGCGCAGCAGGATGAAGCTTTCGCAGAAGCGATGGCGGCTGATCGGGACCGTGGCCGCCGTTGCCGCGACGACCACCGCCGGCGGGGTCGCCTGGGCGGCGACCAACGCGGATCCGACGCCGTCGCCCTCGGCGTCACCATCTACACCAGGGCCGCAGCAGAAGCCCGACCGGCCCGGCAAGGGCGGCTTCGGGCCGCGCGGTGAGTTCGGGATGGGCGGTGCGTTGCACGGCGAGTTCGTCGTACCGAAGGACGGCGGCGGCTATCAGACCGTCGCGACGCAGCGTGGGTCGGTGACCGCGGTCAGCAAGGACTCCATCACGCTCAAGAGCGACGACGGCTACAGCCGGACGTACAAGGTCGACGCCGAGACCCTGGTGAACTCGGCCCGGGACGGCATCTCGTCGATCAAGACCGGCAGCACCGTGACCGTGAGCGCTGTGGTGGCGGACAACACCGCGACCGCGACCATGATCAACGACGGCTCCGCCCGCGACGCGGCCGGGCAGAAGTGGGGCTTCAAGCACGGACCACGCTGAGTAGTCATAGCGGCTCCTGACGACTCACAGGTGATTGCCAGGAAGCTTCCAGGGTTCACATGGGTACTGGCGGCACACTGTCAGCATGAGTCCGCATCTGCTGGTGGTCGACGACGAGCCGAACATTGTCGAGCTGCTGTCCGCGAGTCTGCGTTTCGCCGGGTACGACGTGAGCACGGCGACCCACGGCGCCGAGGCGCTGCGCAAGGCGCGTGACGTGGAGCCCGACCTGGTGGTGCTCGACGTGATGATGCCCGGGCTGGACGGGTTCGAGGTAGTCCGTCGGCTACGCGGTGAGGACCGGCATGTGCCGGTGCTGTTCCTGACCGCCCGGGACGCCGTCGAGGACAAGGTGCTCGGGCTGCAGACCGGTGGCGACGACTACGTCACCAAGCCGTTCAGCCTCGACGAGCTGGTCGCTCGGGTGCGCGCCCTGCTCCGTCGGTCCGGTCACCGCGAGCAGACCGCGACCGAGGCCGCCGTACTGCGGTATGCGGACCTGGAGCTGAACGAGGACAGCTACGAGGTGTTCAAGGCCGGTCAGGCCGTCCAGCTGTCGCTGACCGAGTTCAAGCTGCTGCGCTGCCTGCTGGAGAACGCCGAGCGGGTCATGTCGAAGGGCCAGATCCTCTCCGCCGTGTGGAACTACGACTTCGCCGGCGATGCGGGCGTGGTCGAGTCGTACATGTCGTACCTGCGCCGTAAGGTCGACACCGGCGACCAGAAGCTGCTCCACACCGTCCGCGGGGTCGGCTACGTCCTGCGCACCCCGCGAGGCCCCAACTGATGCAACTGACCCACCGACGGCTCGCCGATCGGTACCCGTTGCGCGTCACCATCGTCGTGGTCCTGCTGGCGCTGGTGGTGGTTGCTCTGGGGGCGTCCGGCGTACTGGCGACCACGATCATGCGCGGGTACCTGATCGACCGCGTCGACGAGCAGCTGCAGCAGACCGCCGTACCGCTGTCGCACGTCCAGCCCGATCGGCGTCCACTCCCGCCAGGTGCCGGACCTGGGCGGCGGCAGTTGCCGAGTCAGTTCGTGGTGCAGTTCAACGACTCCGAGGGGACGAGCGACAACGGACCGGTTGGGTCGCGGCTGGCCGAGAACAGCCCGGAGCCGTTGCCGAAGCTGCCGACGCTCAACCTGAACCAGGTCCGGGCACTCGATGGGAAGTCGTTCAACGTCGGCGCCACGTCCGGCGGCGCGACCTGGCGAGTGCTGGCGGTGCCGACCGATGACGACCAGGGATCGGTCATGGTGGCGCAGAGCCTGAAGGAAATGGACCACACGATCCAGCGGCTCGTCGGGATCCAGGCGGCCGCCGGAGTCATCCTGCTGATCCTGCTGGCCGGCGTCGGGACCTACGTCGTACGGCGGAGTCTGCGCGGACTCGAGGACGTCGAGCACACCGCCGTCGCGATCGCCGGCGGCGACCTGAGCCGACGGGTACCGCAGCGGGATCCGCGGACCGAGGTCGGGCGGCTGTCGCTCGCGCTGAACCAGATGCTCGGGCAGATCGAGACCGCGTTCGCGCAGCGCACCGCCTCGGAGTTCGCCGCTCGACGATCCGAGGATGCGGCGCGGCAGTCGGAAGAGGCCGCACGTCAGTCCGAGGATCGGATGCGGCGGTTCGTGGCGGATGCGTCGCACGAGCTGCGTACGCCGTTGACGTCGATCCGCGGGTTTGCGGAGTTGTCGCGGCAGCGCGGTGATGTGACGGACTCTGACACCATGCGCCGCATCGAGGACGAGGCCAAACGGATGGGCCTGCTCGTCGACGACCTGCTGTTGCTGGCTCGACTGGATCAGCAGCGGCAGTTGCGGATGGAGTCAGTCGACCTGCTCCCGATCGCCGCCGACGCTCTGCACAACGCCCAAGCCGTCCAGCCCGACCGCAACATCTCGCTGCGAATCCTGCCCGACTCAGAGGCCCCGGTGGTCGAAGGCGACGAGGCCCGCCTACGCCAGGTCCTCGGCAACCTGGTCAGCAACGCCCTCCACCACACCCCCGTCGAATCCCCCATCACCGTCTCCGTCGGTACCCGCGGCACGGAGGCAATCCTCGAGGTCAGCGACACGGGCCCCGGCCTGACCGACGAACAAAAGGCCCGAGTCTTCGAACGCTTCTACCGAGCCGACACCGCCCGAACCCGCACCACCGGCGGCTCCGGCCTAGGCCTCTCCATAGTCGCCGCCCTAGTAGCCGCCCACCACGGCCGGGTCACCGTCACGGACAACACCCCCACCGGCACCACCTTCACCATCCACCTCCCGGTCCCCGCCACCCGCTGACGCCACCGCTGAGGTGCTAGGAGGGTTTTGCTGCGATAGCCGCCAGAAACCCTCCAGCTACGCGCCGAAAAGTCTCCTCAGAGGGCGGGGAAGGCGCGGTTGGCCGTTTCGCCGTGCTCGAGGACCTGGGCGGCGGGGCCGAGGATCTTGGGGTCGGGGGCGCCGACGAGTTCGTGGTCCTTGTCGGTGTAGTCGTACAGGCTCAGGACGTGGCGCATCGCTTCCAGGCGGGCGCGTTTCTTGTCGTTGCTCTTCACCACCGTCCACGGGGCGTGCGGCGTGTCGGTGTAGTGGAACATCGCCTCTTTGGCCTCGGTGTACGCCGCCCACTTGTCGAGGGACGCGAGGTCGGTCGGGGACAGTTTCCACTGCCGGACCGGGTCGATCTGGCGGATCGTGAAGCGGGTCTGCTGTTCGGCCTGCGACACGGAGAACCACAGCTTGACGAGCAGGATCCCGGACCGGACCAGCATCCGCTCGAACTCCGGCGCCTGCCGCATGAACTCCTCGTACTGGTCCTGCGAGCAGTAACCCATCACGTGCTCGACGCAGGCGCGGTTGTACCAGGACCGGTCGAACATCGTGATCTCACCGGCCGCCGGCAGGTGCGCGACGTACCGCTGGAAGTACCACTGCGTCTGCTCGCGTTCGGTCGGCTTCTCGAGCGCGACGATGCTCGCGCCGCGCGGGTTCAGGTGTTCCATGAACCGCTTGATCGTCCCGCCCTTGCCTGCCGCGTCGCGTCCCTCGAACACGATCACCATCCGTTGCTTGGACCGCTTGACCCAGTACTGCAGCTTCAGCAGTTCGATCTGGAGCAGCCGCTTGTCCCGGTCGTAGATCTCCCGCGGCAGCCGTTCGCCGTACGGATAACCCTCACGCCAGGTGTCTACCGGCGTACCGTCGGCACGCAGCAGCACCGGGTCGTCGTCCTCCTCGTCCAGCACGCGGAAGCCGAGCTCTTGCACCAGATCGGGCGTGTTCATAACGACAGACTCAGCCCCCATCATGACGTGCGGGTGAACAGCCTCAGCGGCGTCGGAGCTTGACCGTGCAGTCGCGGCGGTTGATCAGCTCACCGTCGCGCATCACCTGCGCTCGGTCATGCACACGACCAACCAGCGTATCCCATTCGCCGTCCGGTAGGTCGAGGCCGGCGATCACCTCGTCAGGGGTCGGGAAGTGGATGTCGGGGTGCGGGTTGTGTTCGCCCGGCGGGAACCCCAGGTGTCCCTCGATCAGCAGTACTCCGCCCGACGCGACGACGGCGGCCGCCGCGCGCAGGATGGCGTCCCGCGGCAGCTCGGTCTTGGAGTGCAGGAACTGGACCGACACGAGATCGAACTCGCCGTCCGGGAACGACTGCCCCAGCTCGTGCTGCTGCCAGTCGATCCGGCCGTCGACCCCGGCGTCCTTCGCATGCTGCGCAGCCCGGCCCAGCGCGACCGACGAGATATCGACGCCGGTCACTGTCCAGCCCTGTTGCGCGAGCCAGATCGCGTCGGCGCCTTCGCCGCAGCCGAGGTCGAGCGCCCGGCCCGGCGGAAGGTCGGACACCTCGTCGACCAGGACGACGTTCGGCCGGCCGCTCCAGACCTGATCGTGCTCGGCGTAGAACGCGTCCCAGTAGTCCTCGGAAAGTTGCTCGGTTGTCATCTGCCGATGCTGCGTCGGCCCGCCGTCGTTGTGCAAACATCTTTGCCAGGTTGGCAAATCAACTGCCGATAATTCAGGAGAGTCCGGCGAACGCGAGCCCTAGGATCAGGTGCCGGGACCACACTGCGGAATGAGGGCTTGAGTGATCGAGGACGGCGAAGAGATTCCGCTGCTCGGGGGCGACGTGACCGAGGGGCTGGTCCGCGTCGGCGACACGGTACGGCGGCCGCCGGGTGAGCGGGATGAGCTCGTTCGGGACGTGCTGCTGTATCTCGAGAAGGTCGGCTTCGAGGGAGCGCCGCGATACCTCGGCGTCGACTCGGCCGGCCGTCAGACGCTTACGTACGTCGAGGGTGAGGTCGCCGGTCGCCCGCGGCCGTCCTGGATCGCCGACGAGGAGCGGGCGGTCTCGGTCGCTCGCCTGCTGCGTGCGTACCACGATGCCGTCGAAGGATTCGGCATCCCGCAGAATCTGCCCGCGCCGATCGAGCCGGCCGGGCTACCACAGCTCGCCGATACGCCGGAGCTGGTCGGGCATCAGGACGTCACGCCGGAGAACGTCATCTTCCGCGACGGCCGCGCGTACGCGCTGATCGACTTCGACCTGGCGCGACCTGTGAGCCGGGCGGCCGAGGTGGTCAATCTGATGCTGTGGTGGGCGCCGTTCGGTGACGAGGTCGATCTCGATCCGAAGCTCCGAGGCCTCGACCAACCGCGCCGCTGCCGCCTCCTCGCCGACGCCTACGGTCTCTCGGATCCAGACCGCCGCCGGTTGATGGACCTCGCGATCGGCCGCGACCAGCGCACCTGGCACACGATGAAGTACCGCGCGGAGACTCTCGGCGGCGGCTGGCAGCGGATGTGGAGCGATGGGGTCGGCGACCTGATCCGGCGTCGCCAGGTCTGGCTCGAGGAGTACGCCGACCCCATCACCACTGCCCTGCTCAGTTGACCGCGACGACCTCGTCGACGGGCTCGTCGGCGGTCTTCTTGTCACGCAGGAGGACGAAGGCCAGGACCGCCGATCCCAGGACCGCAATTCCGCTCGCGATGAACGTCCCGGACATCGCGTGCACAAACGACACCTTCGCGACCTGGGCGAGGCCCATGTCCCCAGTGCTGCCTGCGACAGCCAGCGCCTCGCCGATCGAACGCCGGGCCGCCGCGGGCGCCGAGCCCGGCATCGCCGAAGTGAATCCACTAGCCAGCGCACTACCAAGGATCGCGATCCCAAGCGCCGCCCCAGCCTGCTGTACGGCGTCGTTCAACGCCGAACCGACACCCGCATGCTCCTGCGGTACGGCGCCCATCAGCGCCGTGGTCGCCGCGGGCTGAGCCAGTCCCCCACCCGCTCCGATCACCAGCAGCGCCAACGCCACCATGCCGAACCCGTCCGTCGCCGACAGCCTGGACAGGACCCCGAAGCCGCCGGCCAGGACGACCAGCCCGATCACGGTCATTGGCCGGTTGCCGATCTTCTGTCCGAGCGTCGCACCCAGACCGTTCACGACGATCACCGCGACCGCCATCGGCGCCATGGCGAGACCCGCGTGCGTCGGCGAGTACCCGAGCACGAACTGCAGGTACTGCGTCAACGCCAGGATCAGACCGCCGTTTCCGATCTGCACGAGCACCAGCGACAGGCTTCCGCCACTGAAGTTCCGGTCCCGGAACAGCGCGAGCGGAACCATCGGCACCGGCGTGTGCAGCTCCCAGACGATGAAGGCAGTCAGCCCGGCCACTGCGATCACCAGCGCCGGCCAGGACACGCCGCGCTCCGGCAGCTCGATGATCACCCACACCAGCGAGGTCAGCCCCACGATCGAGAGCAGCGCGCCGAGCGGGTCCGGCTTCCGCCACGGACCCTTGGACTCCGGCATCCAGACCAGCGCGGCCACGATCGCCAGCGCGACCACCGGCACGTTGACCAGGAACACCGAGCCCCACCAGAACTCCGCGATCAGCGCGCCGCCCATCACCGGACCGCCGATCAGCCCGATCATCAGCACTGAGCTCCAGATCGACATCGCCTTGCGCCGTTCCTCGTCGTCGAACACCGTGATCAGGATCGACAGGGTGCTCGGCATCACCACGGCGCCGCCGATCCCCATCAGCACCCGCCCGGTGATCAGCATCTCCGGACTCCCGGCGTACGTCGCGGCCAGGGACGCCGCACCGAAGATCGCGAGGCCGGCGATCATCACCCGCTTGCGCCCGTACCGGTCCGACAGGCTGCCCGCGGTCAGCAGGAGGCCGGCGAAGACCAGGATGTAGCTGGCGACGATCCACTGGATCTCCTGGGCGGACGCCCCCAGGTCCTCGGTCAGCGCCGGGATCGCCACCATCAGTACGCCGTTGTCCAGCACCAGCACCAGGGTGCTCAGGCAGAGCACGATCAGGATCAGCCACCGACGCGGATGACGATCGGTCATCGCGCACCTCCTCGAGTTTATTGAACGCTGTTCAGCTTGCTTGAACAGTGTGCAATATAGATTGAACACTGGTCAAGTCAACTGCACATCGTTCAAGAGATGCGCTACGATGACGCCCATGGCGACCGAGGAGTACGCGTCCGTCTGGACCCGGCCCAAGCGCGGCCGGCGGCGCGAGCAGCCTGCGCTCACCCAGGAGCAGATCGTTGCGGAGGCGATCAAGCTGCTGGACGCGCACGGCCTGGAGGCGCTGACGATGCGCAAGCTCGGCGCCGCTCTCGGCGCGGTCGCGACGGCGGTCTACTGGCACGTTGCAAACAAAGAGGAGCTGCTCGAGCTCGTCGTCGACGAGGTGTACGGCGAGATCGACGTGCCCGAGGTCGTCGATCCGGCCCGGTGGCGGGACGCAGCGGAGGCGTCGGCGCGCAGTCTGCGCGCGATGATCGTGCGGCACCCGTGGACCGCGCCGACACTCGCGGACGTCGGCATGAACTACCTCGGCCCGAACCTGATGCACGTGTCGGACCGGATGCTCGGGGTCTACCTCGGCGCAGGGTTCGAGCTGATCGAGGCGGACAACGCGTCGAAGACCGTGCTCGGGTTCGTGATCGGGATCGCGTCGGTCGAGGCAGCGACGATCAGCAAGCTGAAGCGCAGCGGCAAGGACATGGCGTCCTGGCAGGCCGAGGTCTGGCCGGCGGCGGTCCGCGCCGCCGAGCCGTACCCACGGATGCGCGCGCTGTACGCGGCCAACAACGGGGCGGACCTCGAAGCAGGCGGCGAGGACACGTTCAGCTACGGCCTCACCCGGATCCTCGACGGTCTCGAGGCCCGGCTGATCCGCGACTGAACGCGCCCTCGCCGTACGGAGTCAGCAGGCTCAGCGGGCGATGGTCACCTCGGCGCCGGCCTTGGCCGACTCGTAGATCGCCGACAGCATCCGGGCCATCTCCAGGCCCTGCTCCGCGGTGGCGTCGGCCGGGATCTCTCGGCGGCAGATCTGCAGGAAGTGGTCGATCTGGTTCGCGAACCCGACCTGGAAATCGAAGCCGAGCGAATCGATCTGCGGCTGCATGTGCAGCAGGGTGTCGTGCCGCTCGGTGATCATCAGCAGTTCGGGCTCGATCTCCGCCCCGCCCTTGGAGCCGTGGATCTTCACACTCGTCGAGTTCCGTGCGTGCAGCGAGTACGACGTGTCCACGTCGAGGACCGCCCCGCCCTCGAAGCGGATCTGCGCGGTCGCGTAGTCCTCGACGTTGTTCACCCGCGTCTCGGACGCGGCCCGGTACCGGGTCAGGTGCTGGATGTTGTCGCGGGCGCCGAGCTTCGAGAACGTCGCGCCCGACACCGAAACCGGCGCGGGCATCCCCATCAGGTACCAGCACAGATCGATGATGTGGACACCCAGGTCGATGAGCGGACCGCCGCCCGAGACCGACACGTCACCGAACCAGCCACCGGGGTTGCCGGCGGCCCGGATGATCGTGGCCCGCGCGGCGTAGATGTCGCCGAACTCGCCCTCGTCCAGGAACCGCTTGGTCACCAGGGCGTTCGGAGCGAATCGGCGTACGTAGCCGATCTGCAGCGCCTGTCCGGTCTCCTTGGTCGCCTGGACCAGCGCTTCGGCCTCGGCGACGTTCACGGACATCGGCTTCTCGACAAGGACGTCCTTGCCGGCCCGCAGCGCCGCCTCGGCGAACTTGGCGTGCAGGAAGTTCGGCACGCAGATGCTCACCGCGTCGACACCGTCGTCGGCCAGGATCTCGTCGACGACATCGGTCGCCTTCGGGACGCCGAACTTGTCGGCCTGCGCCTTGGCGCGCGTCCGGTCGATGTCGCACACGGCGACCAGTTCGGACTGTGGATTCTTCTGGTATGACAGCAGGTGCTGGGTGGCGATGGAGCCCACCCCGATGACAGCAATTCGGGTCGTCATGTCAGGCGGCTCCCGCCAGTCGAAGGATGTTGTTGAGCGAGCGCTCGATGGCGTCCGGGGTCGACTCCAGACCCTCGAACTCCAGGCTCACCGGTACGTCGGGCTTGGTGGCGACCAGCGCCAGCAGGCCGGACAGGTCCACGTCACCGTGGCCGGAGATCGTGCCGAGCAGGTAGTCGCCGGCCAGCGTCTTCAGCCAGCCGTCGCCGGCCGAGCGACGGATGTGGAAGTCCTTGACGCCGATGGAGGCCGCGATGTCGATCAGGCCGGCGGCGGTCTTGCCGGGCACCTCACCGACACAGAGTCCGTTGCCGAGGTCGAGGGTGACCCGGAAGTTCGGGCGATCCACGGCGTGCACGAGACGCGCCAGCCGGTCGCTCCCGTTCATGAAGAAGCCGTGGTTCTCGATCGTCGACACGATGCCGAGCTCGGCGGCGTGGTCCGCGACGGCGCGGCAGCCTTCGACGACCTTCTCGAACGTCGTCTCGAACTCCCCCGGGTCCTGTTCACGCCAGGACCAGGGAGCGACGTCGTGACGGAAGATGCGGGCGCCGAACCGGTGCGCGACGTCCAGTTGCCGGCGGAGCCGGTCGATCTCGTTCTCGTCGGCCGTCCGCAGGTCACCGCTGACCAGGTAGTTCACGATCGGTACGCCGACCTCCTCGGCGTGCTTGGCCGTGTCGCGGACGACGTCCTCGTGCTCCAGGTAGTACTCCCCGTCCAAGCCGGCGATCTCGATATGCCCGGCGGGTGATGCCGCGACCCAGTCCAGAACGGCGATCAGGTCCATCTCGCCGCTGTTCATGAGCCCGCGGAAGCAGTACGAGCTGACTCCTAGCTTCACTTGCTGGTCCTCTCAGTGTGGCAAATGGTCATGAGTGATGCGGTGCCACGGACTCGGGTAGTCCTTGACCCCGTAGATGTCCGAGCCGAACCGGTCGAACGCGTTGCCGACCGCCCCGAGCACCACCGCCTCGCGCCCCAGCGCCGAGGCCACGAACGGTGGACGTTCGGGGAAAACCAGTTCCTTCTCGACCGCAGCCACCAGCGGCCGGAGCAGTACGCCGCTGTCCTGCGCGAGCCCACCCCGTACGACGACGACCTCGGGGTCGACCGTCAGCAACACCGTCGCGATCCGCGCGGCGATCTGCGCGCAGAAGTCCTCGATCTCGGCCTGCGCGCCGGCATCGCCGTTGGCCGCGGCCGTCAGCACTGCCTCACCGGTCGGGTGTGACGCCCAGACCAGCTGCCCTCGTTGTGCGTTGCGGGTCCAGCGCATGCCTCGCTGCGCGCCGAGCTCACCGGCGAGGCGGTGGCGTCCTTGCCGGATCACTCCGTTCAGCACGATCGACACGGACAGCCGTTGACCGATCTGGAGGTAGACGACATCGGAGTACCCGCTCCCGGCGCCGACGCGCTGCTCGGCCAGCGCCGCCAGCTTGATGTCGTTGTCAACGGCAACAGGTTTGCCCAGGTCCGCCGCGACGACATCCGCGATCGGCAGGTCGACGAGCTCGGGCAGCGCGAGGCTGGCGCGGAGGTAGCCGTTCGGCTCGATCACACCGGGCAGCGCGACACCGATCGCGCGCAGGCGCCCGAGGTCGATCGCGCACTTGTCGGCCGCCGCGTGGACGGCGCGCTGGATCAGCTCGGGACTCGGGTCCTGCCGGAGCTCGGTGTAGGCGACGCGCCGGCCGGACAGGTCGCAGATGATGGCGCGTACGCCGCGCGGGCCGAGGTCGACGCCCGCCACCAGACCGGCCTCCCGCGCGAACCGGAACGCCCGTGCGGGGCGGCCCGGTCCGGCGGTCGACGGCTCGGTGGGTTCGACGAGGCCGGCCTCGGTGAGGTCGTCGAGTACGGCGTGCACGGTCGGGCGCGAGAGCCCGGTCCCGGCACTGATGGCGCCAACCGTCAGCGCATCGGCAGCGTTCGCGGTGTCCGCAGCGTCGGCCAGGAAGCGCAGGCAGGCGACCTGATTCGCCGAACGCTCAGCCTGAGCGGCGACTCCTCGTGGTGTGTCCATCGCTCCCAAACCTGTTATGCAACCGGCTTTAATAAAGACGGTAACAGAATGGCTCGAGGGGAGGCAATGGTTTGGTCAGCGGTTGAGGATCGTGCGTTCCACGACGGTCCAGGTGGTTGTGGTCAGCAGGTAGAGGCCGGCGGCCAAAGGCACGAAGGCGGCAGTCAGCAAGGTGCCGTACGGCAGCAGCCGGGCGATGCGCCGAGTGAGCGGTGTCGCTGACGCGTCGAGCTGGCTCAGCTGGAGGCGGGCCGAGAACCAGGCGACAACAGCAAGCAATACCGCAACGACCACGAATGCCGGCGTACCGGCGATGATCGGCCAGTGCACGCCGAGCGGCGCCCCGAGCAGGCTTCCACTGATCAGCTGGTTCGACTCCCCCGCCACCATCGCGTGGGAGAACAGCGTGTACATCAGCCAGAAGAACGGCGCCTGCGCAAGCGTCGGCAGGAATCCGGCGAACAACGTCGTCCCCGACTCTGACTGCAGTTTCGCCACCTCGCGCTGCAGGCGTTCGGGGTTGCCGCGGTGGCGTTCGGTCAACTCCTTCAGCTGCGGCATCAGCACCGCCCGCGCCTTCAGCCCGCGGTGCGCGCGGACACTCAGCGGGACAAGGCACAGACGTACGACGAGGGTGCACAGGACGATCGCGATCACCGCGGCGTACGTTCCGGCGAGCGGCTGGAGAGTTGTGACGAGAGACGTGAGCAAGTGATAGGCACCGGCGACCGGTGCCTCCAGGAAGGAAGGCACTGCAAGACTCCACGAGTGAGAAGGAACAGGGAGCGAGAGAGTTCGCTACCGTCCCGGTGCTCGTGGACGGGCCCGTCCGGCGGCGTCCGGATCACGCAGGAGCAGATACGCCGTACGTCGGGCATTGGCGCGGGTCGCACTGACCCGCGCCGGAATGAGCGAAGCGACCGGGCCACGCGCCGAGGAACGCGCGACCAGGACAAGCGTGAACAGCAAGGCCGCCGCCGTGAACACGGCGGCGGCCAAGGAGGCTGTGTCCAGCGCAGGGATCATCAACGCGAGTGCGCCGGTGATCCACTGCGTCATGGCATCAGTCCAGGTAGTCCCGGAGGACCTGCGAACGCGACGGGTGCCGCAGCTTCGACATCGTCTTGGACTCGATCTGACGGATCCGCTCGCGGGTCACGCCGTACACCTTGCCGATCTCGTCCAGGGTCTTCGGCTGGCCGTCGGTCAGGCCGAAGCGCATCGAGACCACACCGGCCTCGCGCTCGGACAGCGTGTCGAGGACGGCGTGCAGCTGCTCCTGGAGCAGCGTGAACGAGACCGCCTCGGCCGGCACGATCGCCTCGGAGTCCTCGATCAGGTCGCCGAACTCGGAGTCGCCGTCCTCACCGAGCGGAGTGTGCAGGGAGATCGGCTCGCGACCGTACTTCTGCACCTCGATGACCTTCTCCGGGGTCATGTCGAGCTCCTTGGCGAGCTCCTCCGGAGTGGGCTCCCGGCCGAGGTCCTGCAGCATCTGCCGCTGGACACGGGCGAGCTTGTTGATGACCTCGACCATGTGCACCGGGATCCGGATGGTGCGGGCCTGGTCGGCCATCGCGCGGGTGATCGCCTGCCGGATCCACCAGGTGGCGTACGTCGAGAACTTGTAGCCCTTGGTGTAGTCGAACTTCTCCACCGCGCGGATCAGACCGAGGTTGCCCTCCTGGATCAGGTCCAGGAACAGCATGCCGCGGCCGGTGTAGCGCTTGGCCAACGACACCACCAGGCGCAGGTTGGCCTCGAGCAGATGGTTCTTGGCGCGGCGGCCGTCCTCGGAGATCCACTCGTATTCGTCGCGGACCTTGTCCTTGAGCTTGGCGGCCTCGTCGGCGGTCTGCTCCTCGGCGAACAGGCCGGCCTCGATCCGCTTCGCGAGCTCGACCTCCTGCTCGGCGTTCAGCAGCGGGACCTTGCCGATCTGCTTCAGGTAGTCCTTGACCGGGTCCGCGGTGGCACCCGCGACCATCACCTGCTGCTCGGGCTCGTCGGTCTCGTCGGCCTCGGAGACAACGAAGCCCTCGTCCTCGGTGAGCTCCTTCTCCAGGGTCTTGACGGTCTCCGGCTGGAAGTCGGACTCGTCCACCTCGTCGAGCGCGCGCGGCTTGCCGGTCTTCGGGTCGATCGAAAGACCCGCCTCGGACACTGCCTTCTTTGCCGGAGCCTTCTTGGCAGCGGCCTTCTTCGCGGGGATACCGTCCTCCTTGGTGCCGGCGGGCTTCACCGCCGCCTTCTTCGCGGCCGCCTTCTTGGCAGCGGGATCGGTCACTCGGGCGCTGGTCCTCGGAGCCGTGCTCCGGGCCGTGGCGGCCACGGCGCGGGCCGGCTCGGCGGGAAGATTCTCGGACGAGCTGGACGACACGAATTACCTCTCGTCTGACGCAGGGTTTGTACGGCGGTACGACGTTGTGTTGCTGAGTCTGTGAGTACTGCGGTGTGTGGCTGCTCGCTGGTCAGGCGGCGGCAACAGTCCATTGTAATCCGCGAACCAAGGCCACGCGTCGCACGACCCCCCGGAACGGTGCACTCAGGCCCCTGCCGGGCGGGCTTTCCCGCACCGGCAAGGGCCTGATCTGCTCTGTACCTCAAGGGTACGTCGCCGGTCGTCCTTACGCTGAACCGTTATAGGTCTGTGTTCACCCGTTGCGCGTCTGCCGCAGCGGACGCGCCACCACCCGCTGCCGGACGACCTGTTGCTCCTGCTTGAACTGCCGCACCCGCACCAGCGAGGCCACGTCGATCACGTCCGCGACAGACTTGAACGCGCCGTCCTCGCCGTACGGCTCGGATGCCTCGCGCCACCCCCGCGGCCGGACCTTGAGTTGCTTGCCGAGCAGGGCGACGAAGATCTTCGCCTTCTGCGCACCGAAGCCCGGCAGGGCCGACAACCTGGCCAGCAGGTCGTCCCCGGACTTCACATCGGACCACAGCGACGACGCGTTACCGCCGTACTGCTCGTCCAGGTGCTTGGCCAGGGTCTGGATCCGGGCCGCCATCGCGGTCGGGAACCGGTGCACAGCCGGCGGACCGGCCACCACCTCGACGAACGCGTCCGGGTCGTAGTGCGCGACCGTGGACGGGTCGAACGGACCCAGCATCCGCTTCGAGATCGCGACCGGGCCCGCGAACGCGCGCTCCATCGGGATCTGCTGGTCCAGCAACATGCCGACCAGCAAGGCGAACGGGTCTCTGCTCAGCATCTCGTCGGCGTCGGGCTGCTGTGCGAGGCACAATTTTCTGCTGCGTGTCGAAGTCACCTCAGTCCTCCTCCCCCTCAGACAACTCAGGCTCGGCCTTGACGGCGAGCACCGGACACGGCGCATCGAGCAGCACCCGCTGCGCGTTGCTGCCGAGGATGAGCTTGCCGACCGGCGACCGGCGTCGCAGCCCGATGACGATGAACTCCGCATGCACCTGCTCGGCGACGGCCACCAGGTCCTCCGCCGGGTCCAGGCCACGCACCAGCTGCCGCACCTCGTAGGGCACGCCGGTGGAGTCGAGCTGCTCCCGTACTTCCGTCAATGCGGCATCACTCGCCGCAGCCTCGTCGCTGTCGAAGCTGCGTCCGCCCCGGTGCGAGTTCACCACTACGAGCTTGGCGTCGCGTAGCGACGCTTCCTCCGCTGCTCGCCGAAGAGCCGCACGGCCTTCCGCCTTCGGCACATAACCCACGACGATGGTCGTCATCGCCCTGCCTCACCTCCGGGTGTGTGTCGACCCGTCTCGAACGATACTGCTCCCGACCGCGGTCGGCATCCGCTGCATTTGCACCTGTTGTGTCGCGGCGGTGACGGAGGGCAGCCGGTGCCCGAGTACTACCCGCGGCGGGCCCGCCTAACCTTCCGGTGGCCACACCTTTGCAGGGCTGTCACCCAACGCGCCACCCCTGTAGTCCGGGTCGTTATCGAACTCGTCCAAGAACCTGCCCAGCCCGTTGCCCTGGGCAAGATCGAACGGGTTCCGTCAGAAGGACCAGGGTTCCGTCGATCCCTGTCCTACGTTGTCGTGCGTCCGTCCGGCGTACGAACCGGTTCAGTCGACCGGCCATTCGTGCACCGGTGTGTTCTCGTGCATGTGGTCGCAGTACCGCCGGAGCATCCCGCGCAACGCGTCCTTCCGGCCGTGCGAGCCCTTTGTATACAGGCGGTGGAACTCGTCGGCCTGCCAGGACGCGCCGTTGCGGCCGGTGAGGCAGCGCTGCTCGATGATCCCGAGCAACCGGTCCCGCACCGCCACGTCGACACCCCACGCGTCCAGACCCCGAACCGCCAACGGCAGCAGGCGTCTGAGCACGAGCTCGCTCGCCCGCGCCGTACCGACGCCCGGCCAGAAAACCTCCGCGTCGATCCCGTTCCGGGCGGCGGTGTGGAAGTTCTCCTCGGCGGCGCTGAACGACATCTGCGACCAGATCGGCCGCTCGTCGTCGGCCAGCGCGCGGACGAGACCGAAGTAGAACGCGCCGTTGGCGATCGTGTCGACGACCGTCGGGCCGGCCGGCAGGACACGATTCTCGACGCGCAGATGCGGCTTCTCCCGGACAACGTCGTACACCGGGCGGTTCCAGCGATAGATCGTCCCGTTGTGCAGCCGCAACTCCGAAAGTGCGGGCGTGTCGCCGCGGTCGAGAACCGCGATCGGATCCTCGTCGGAGGTGACCGGCAGCAGGGCCGGGTAGTAGCGCGAGTTCTCCTCGAACAGGTCGAAGATCGAGGTGATCCATCGTTCACCGAACCACACCCGCGGCCGCACGCCCTGCGTCTTCAGCTCGTGCGTGCGGGTGTCGGCGGCTTGCTCGAACAACGCGATCCGGGTCTCGCGCAGCAACTCCTTGCCGAACAGGAACGGCGAGTTGGCGCCGACGGCGAGTTGTACGCCGGAGATCGCCTGCGCCGCGTTCCAGTACCGCGGGAACGCCTCCGGTGTCACCTGCAGGTGGAACTGCGTCGACGTACAGGCGGCCTCCGGGACGATGCTGTCCGCGGTCACCTGCAGGCGCTCGACACCGTCGATCGAGATCTGCACGTCCTCGCCGCGGGCCGCGAAGATCTGGTCGTTGAGCAGCGCGTACCGCGGGTTGGTGCTGAGGGCGTCGCGGCGGATGTGCTCGGTCAGCAGGGTCGGCAGGATGCCGACGATCACCATCGACGAGCCGGTCCGGGCCGCCTTGTCCTCGGCCGCGTTCAGGCTGTCGCGGATACTCGCCTCCATCGTGTCCAGGCCGAGTCCGTCGATCTGCCCGGGCGGCACGTTGATCTCGATGTTGAACTGGCCGAGCTCGGTCTGGAACGCGTCGTCCTCGATCGCGCTCAGCACCTCGGAGTTCTTGAACGCCGGGTCGCACCGCTCGTCGACCAGGTTCAGCTCGATCTCGATCCCGGTCATCGGCCGCTCGGGCGCGAACCGGTCTTCGCGCAGCATCCGCGCGAAGGCGTCCAGATTGCGATGGACCTGACCCCGGAACGCGGTCCGGTCCGCCCGGGTGAACTCGACCCGGTCGACTTCCTCACCCATCAGCGGCCTCCCCTGGTGGTCCTTCGCTCAGTGTGCACGAAGTGCCCATCTACCGCGCGGCGAATCACACCGGATACACGATGAAGTCCTTCCGTTCGATCCGGACCGGCTCCTCCCCCGCCTCCGCCAGCACCTCCGCCAGCTCCGTCAGTACGTCGGGGCGCAGCTGGAGCTCGTGCTCGCCGGGGTGCTTGTCGGATCCCATCTCGAAGTCCCGGCCGGGCTGGTCGGTCAGCTCGATGTGCGCGCCCAGCACCCACTCGACCGGATTGCCGTCAGCAACGAACGCCGCCAGCCGCGCGACACTCGCCCGGAACGCCGGCCAGTCGAAGACGTACAGCCGTCCCGGGTACAGCGAGTCGCCGCTGAACAGCAGTCGCGTGTTCCGGTCGTACGTCGCGATGTGCGAGGCGTGGTGCCCCGGGATCGCAACGATGTCCAGCACCCGTCCACCGAGGTCGAACTGCACCACGCCGTTCGGCCAGTCGGCGAACCCGAAGTACTGCGCGACGTCCTCGGCCGACTTGCCGACAACCTGGTCGAACTCACCGTCGCCGCCGACGTGGTCGCCGTGGCTGTGGGTGTGGGCGACGACCAACTTCCGCTCCCCCGCCAGTTCCTCGATCAACGGACGGAGCGGCACGTGGCCGGTGCCGGTGTCCAGGAGAAGGGCCCGTTCGTCGCCGAGCAACAGGTACAGGAACGGGCCTTCGAAGTTCGTGTGCAGCGACTGGCGGATGATCGCCGTCCGGTCGTCGTACCAATGGATCTGGTGGGCGGGAGTGGACGGATCGGTGCCGTCGTCCCACTGCTCGGGAAACGTCATAACCGGAATTGTCGGTCACACCAGGGACACTGGACAGGTGCGTGGGGATCCGTCGGTGCTGCATGTCGATCTGGACGCGTTCTTCGCGGCCGTCGAGCAGCGGGACAAGCCGTCACTGCGGGGCAAGCCCGTGGTCGTCGGCGGTATCGGCGTCCGCGGAGTCGTCTCCACTGCGTCGTACGAGGCCCGCAAGTACGGCGTGCGGTCCGCGATGTCGACCGCGGAAGCGCGATCTCGGTGTCCGCACGCGGCGTACCTGAGCCCGCGGTTCGAGGCGTACCGGCAGAGCAGTCAGGCGGTGATGGCGGAGATGCGGGCGCTGTCGCCGCTGGTCGAGCCGTTGTCGCTGGACGAGGCGTTCATCGACCTGGCGGCCAGCGGCCTCAGTGGGCTGACGGTCGACGACGTCGAGGCGATCGCGCAGGACCTGAAGGACGCGATCCGGAAGGTGAGCGGCGGCCTGACCGCGTCCGTCGGCGCCGGTACGTCGAAGTTGATCGCGAAGATCGCCAGCGAGCTCGACAAGCCCGACGGCGTGGTCGTCGTTCCGGCCGGGACGGAGGCGGAGTTCCTCGCGCCGATGCAGGTCACCGTGATCCCCGGTGTGGGTCCGGCGACTGCCCAGCGACTCAGCATGGCCGGCGTGCGGACCGTCGCCGACCTGCAGCAACTCGACGAGGACGAGCTGATCCGGCAGGTCGGGTCGGCGCACGGCACGAGCCTGCACCGGCTCGCCGTCGCGGCCGACGACCGGCCGGTGGTGAGCGACCGTGAAACCAAGTCGGTCAGCGTCGAGGACACCTTCGAGACCGACATCATCGACCGGGCGCTGCTGGCCGCGATCAGCGACCGGATGGCCCACCGCGTCTCCGAGCGGCTGCAGAAGGCGCAGCTGTCCGGCCGGACCGTCACGGTCAAGACCCGGATGCACGACTTCACCACGCACACCCGCTCGTCGACGCTCGCCGGCCCGACCGACGACGCCCGGGTGATCGCGCGGGTCGCGCGTCGGCTGCTCGAGGAGAGCGAGATCGGCGGCGGCATCCGGTTGCTCGGCGTAGGCGTCTCGTCACTGGCCGACTGGATCCAGGACGACCTCTTCACCGACGACGAACATGCCGAGAACCCGGTCGAGGTGCTCGAACTGCCGGCCCGGCCCCGCGACCAGCTCGGCTTCCATCCCGGCCAGGACGTCGCCCATCCGGACTACGGCCAGGGCTGGGTCTGGGGCTCGGGACGCGGCCGCGTCACGGTCCGCTTCGAGACCGCGGACACCCCGCCGGGCCCGGTCCGCACCTTCGCCATCGACGATCCGGCGCTGACAAAAGTGCGGATTACCGGTGCGGATGCAGACGGCGAACCCGAAACTGACCACAATGTGTCGAATGAATGAAGAACGGCGGGGGGTCTACCCGTTCTGCGCTCCGTGTACGGCGTCGTCCGAGGTCTGGCGGGCGACCGAGACGGCGGGCCCGATGGGGAGCCGGTTCTACGGGCATCGTGAGGTCTGCGAGAACTGCGGGTCGTCGGTCCGGACGCTCTACAACACCGTGCTGTGGCTGCCGGTCTCGAAAGTCGGCCGGTACCGGATCATCCCGACCGGCGGACGTTCGTACGTCGGCCGCAAGGTGGTCACGCTCCCGGTGCAGACCGTCGTACGGCGGGAGCCGGTGTCGGCGATCGCCCATCATCCCGAGCTCGACAGCGATCCGGAGTACAAGCAGGCCGAGGCGTACTGGGACGAGCGCGAGCCGGGGCGGGCGCTGCCGTTCTACCAGTCGGCTCTGACCGCGCGGGAGAAGGTGCTCGCGGCGGACGACCCGGCGACGTTGCGGGTCCGGCTGCGGGTCGCACAAGGGATGCTGGCGACCGCGAACTACGGGCGGGCGATCGCCTGGTTCGAGCTGGTGACTCCGCAGCTGACGGACGTGTTCGGACCGCATCACGCGCTGACCCGGGCGGCGACCGAGGCCACGACCGGAGCGCGGCTGATGGTCGGCGGCCCGCGGTCGGAGGCTCAGCTGCTGACGAACATCGTCGCGGCCGACAGGGAGAGCCTTGCCGACGACGACCCGCAACTGTTGCGCGATCGGGCAGCGTTGGGGAATGCGTTGCTCGCGTGCGGCGACATCTCGGAGGCACTCGAAGCGCTGACCAAGGTGGTTCGCGCCGCGGCCCCGGGGCATCCGGATACGCAGGTCTATCGCGCATCGCTGGCGGCGGCGTGCGAGGTCGCCGAGGCGCGTGGCAAGAAGCGCGAGGTGCAGCTCGCCGGGACCGCACGCCAGGTGCTCACCGGCGAAGGCGCACCGACAAGCACGTGACGCACCCTTCGAGCTTCTCGAACTCACTGATATCCACGACAACCGGCGTGTAGCCGAGCTCCGCGAACAACTCCGCGGACTTCGGCGCCGACGCCGCCATCAGCAACCGGTCCGCACCGAGCAGTACGACGTGCGCGCCGGCCTCCTCGGGCACCGGCCGGAAGGTGTCGAACGCCGCGACGTCATCGACCAGCGGCTCGTATCCGATCACCGTCCCGTCGGGCAACGCGGTGACCGCCGACTTCAGATGCAGCACCTTCCGCACCGGCACCGCACGTACGTCGGCACCCAGCGGCGCGAACGCCTCGCGCAGGTGCTCGATGCCCGCCGCGTTCGTGCGTCCGCCCTGTCCGACGTAGATCGTGGAGCCGATCTTGAGTACGTCGCCGCCGTCGAGCGTGCCGGGATCGGCGATGCGGAGGATCCGGTAGCCCTGATCCGCGACCGTCTCCTCGGCCGCCGCGGCCTCGGCTCGTCGTTCGTTCGCGCCGGCGCGGGCGATCACCGCGAGGTCTCCGTACACGACCATCGTGTCCTCGATGAAGACGCTGTCCGGGCAGTCCTCGATCGGCGGCACCTCGACCGTCGTCCAGCCGGTGGCGTGCAGCGCGTCGACGTACTCCTGCCACTGCGTCTGCGCCAGTCCGAGGTCGACAGCCGTGCGCTCGATGTGGGTCACGAGGCCTTCGGCGAGGCGTGGGCTCGGGCGGCGGATGAGGGCTGTCGGCATGTCCGCAGGTTATCCGGGTACCTGGAGGCATCTGAGCGAAGGAGACATGGGATGCCGAAGATTCTTCCGGCGGCGGGCGGTGACGTGGTCGAGATCATCCTGGCCGATCACCGCTGGTTCGAAGAGGCGCTGCGCGAACTGCGGGACGTCCGGAGCGACCGCGCCGCGGTGCTCGCCGACCTGGCCACGGTTCTGATCGCCCACGCCGAGGCGGAGGAGTCGAAGGTGTACCCGGCGCTGCGCCGCAAGGACGCGATCGACGCCGACGAGGTCGAGCACTCCGAGCACGAGCACGACGAGGGCAACGAGGCGCTGCTCGAGCTGATGGAGGTCGACGACACCGGCAGCGAGGAGTTCAGCTCCAAGCTGCACGAACTGTCCGAGGCGCTCACCCACCACCTCGACGAGGAAGAACGCGACGTCCTCAACCCGGCCCGCACGGACGTCTCCGAGAAGGTACGCCGCGACCTCGGCGACGCGTTCGCCGAAGAGCGAGCCCGCCTGATCGCGTCGGACTGCGGCGACATCGCCAACGTCCGCAAGATCGTCACAGCGTAAGGACGAGGCCTTCCTCCGCGGCGATCACCAGTCCGTCGAACTCCTGGGATGCCTCGGCAACTGAGATGGATCGGTCAGAGCCCGGCCAGAAATGCGTCAGCACCAAGCGCTTCGCTCCGCGGGCGCCACGGGCAGCTTCGGTCGCCGACATCAGGTAGTCGTTCGTCGATGTGCCTTGGTACGTCGCGTCCGAGATGAAGACGTCGGTGCCCTCGGCCAAGAGGCGCAGGTCGGGCGACGGTCCGCTGTCCCCCGTGTAGGCGACCGATACTCCCGGCGCGCTGAGCCGCACTCCGAGGTTCGTCTTGTAATGCGGCAGCTCCACGGTCAGCACGTCGAACGGCCCGATGCGGGTCGTCGCTGCCAGATCGTCTACGGCGAACACCTCCGCCGGATCCGGATTCGGCTCGAGCGCACGTAGTACGTCGATCACGCCCGGCGGGCAATGCAGCGGGACGGGCGGCGCGTCCGGTGCCTCGTAGTACCTCACTCGGGCCAGACCGCTCACGTCGACGCAGTGGTCAGGGTGCTGATGCGTCACGACGACCGCATCGACCTCGCCGTGCGGACAGTGCTCGAGCAGTCGGGGCAGGGCGGCGTACCCGAGATCGAGGACGACCCGGAAGCCGTCGTACTCGACCAGGAACCCGGCGCAGGCGCGACCGGCCTCCGGCCACGCGCCGCAGGAACCGAGAACCGTCAGCGACCTCACCGGGTGGCGAACGGCTGGTTGGACGGCACGATCTCCTTGCCCAGCGGCAGCAGCGAGACCGGGATCAGCTTGAAGTTGGCGATGCCGAGCGGGATACCGATGATCGTCAGGCACAGCGCGATCCCGGTGGTCAGGTGGCCCAGGGCCAGCCACCAGCCGGCGAAGATGATCCAGATGATGTTCCCGAGCAGCGCGCCTGCGCCGGCGCTCGGCTTGTCGACCACGGTCCGGCCGAACGGCCAGAGCGTGTAGCCGGCGATCCGGAACGACGCGATGCCGAACGGGATGGTCACGATCAGCACGCAGCAGATGATGCCGGCGACCGCGTACCCGACAGCCAGCCAGAACCCGGCCAGCACCAGCCAGATCAGGTTGAGAAGCGTCTTCATGTCTCCAAGCCTGCCACCTCACGAGTGTGTTCCCGCACCAGCTCGGCCACAAGTCCGGGATCGTTCCGGGGCATCCAGTGCCCGCCCCTGACCACCTTCACCGTGAGGTTGGGAGCCCAACGCGCGATCTCGGTCTGCAGCGGCGTGGTCACGAACGGGTCGGCGTCCGGAGACACCGCCAGCACAGGTACGTCGGTGCGCCGCTGCGCCGGGCGGATGAGTCGTGGAAGGACGTTGGCGCGGTAGAGCTTCATGCCGTTCACGTAGTCGCCGATGGAGCGCTTCTCGGTGGCGTCCTGCTTCTCGAGGCGGTTGAAGAGACGGTGCGCCCATCCCTTGCGCCAGCCGAGCTCGGGCAGCCACGGGAGGTGGAAGTAGAAGATGTACCAGGAGTGCAGGAGCTGCCGGAGAGCTGCGCGGTTTCGCCGGCGGAGGAAGTAGCCGGCGTGGTCCAGTGACGGCCCTGAGATCGAGACGAAGGATGCGATCCGTGGCTGCAACTCAGGGTCGGTGATGAACTGCCAGGCCTGGATGGAGCCCCAGTCGTGGGCCAGGACGTGCACCGCGCGGTCGGGTGAGACCTGGTCGATGACCGCTCGAAAGTCTTCCTGCAGACGTTCCAGGGCGTACGCCGACGTCCTACGCGGGTGATCCGATTCACCGGCGCCGCGGACGTCGTACGCGATGACGTGGAAGTCGGTGGTGAGCCGGTCCGCGACCGGCTCCCAGAGCGATGCGTTGTCCGGGTAGCCGTGGACGCAGATCAGTGTCGGGGCACTTGCGTTGCCGTAGTCGTAGACGGCGATCGAGGTGCCGTCCCGGCTAGTAGTGGTCGACTTCGAGGGTGGCAAAGGTCATCCCCGCTTTCACCAGCCGCTCGCGGAGAGCGGGTCCCATGGCCGCGGCTGTCGTGGTCTGTCCGGCCGTCTCCGGCAGGTCGTCGAGCGCCAGGCAGAGAGCGCTCTCTCCGAGCATCTTCGCGGTCTCGTCGTACCCGGGGTCGCGGCCGGCGACCTCGGTGATCACCTGCTCGCCACCACCGCGGCCGACGAACCGGACGTTGAACCAGGACCGCGCCCGCCGCTCCGGACTCGGTCCGTCGCCGGGCTGCAACCGGTTCAGCATCGCCTTCCGGACCGGCGGGATCTGCGCCCCGGCGATCAGCAGACCCACCCCACCGATGCCGGCGGCAACCATCGGGAGACGGTCCAGCGCCGCGTAGTGGGAGTAGCGGAAGTCCGGCCCGTAGCGGTCGAGCAGGCGGGCGGAGTACCCGACGATCTGCGGATCGATCGTCGGCAGCGGCACCGCCCAGAACCCTTGCTGGCGGTGGATCCTGCCGGCCACCGCTCGGGCCTTCCGTCCCTCCGGCCGCGGTTCTGCCTGCCGGCGCGCGCGATGCGCTTCGAGGTTCTGCTTTGGTCGGGAGAACGCGGTGATCGCGGTGTGGAACGTGCCGCCCGACGGTCGCCCGCCGGCCCGCAGCAGGCCGTCCACCTGGATCGGCACACCCTCGGGCAGTTGCTCGACGGTGTACTGCACGCCGAGGTCGTACGGGATCGAGTCGAAGCCGCAGGCGTGGATGATCCGGGCGCCGGTCCGCTTCGCGCGCTCGTGGTAGCGCACGTACATCCGGTCGGTGAACTCAGGCTCGCCGGTGAGGTCGAGATAGTCGGTGCCGGCCTCGGCGCAGGCTGCCACGAGCGGTTCGCCGTACTGGATGTACGGGCCGACCGTCGTTGCGACGATCTTGGTCGACTCGGCGAGTGCGCGCAGTGACTCGGCGTCCGTCATGTCCGCGTGCAGGATGTCCTTGCCGAACCGTTCCAGCTTAGCTTTGTTGCGTCCGGCAACGGCCCAGCGCAGCGTCTCCGGGGCGTTCTTCTCCAGGTACTCCGCGGTGAGCCCGCCGGTGAAACCGCTCGCGCCGAGCAGGACGACGTCGTACTCGCGGCTCACTTGTGCGCAGCCTTCTCCGCGTCGGCCCGCCCGCCGGCGCCGGTCGCCCTGGACGAAGCCTCCGCACCACGCGACTGGATGTCCGCGAGCGCGGCCGCGTCGGCCTTCGGGACACTGAACCGCGAACCCAGCTCGATGACGTGTGGGATCGCCCAGCGGACGACCTTCAGCGCACCGATCCAGCCCGGCACGTGCACGGTCCGCGAACGCTTCTTGATGCCGTCGACGAACTTGTCCACCGCGAACTCCAGCGGGTACGTCTTGCTCGCCAAGGGAAGCCCGGTCCGCATCCTGCCGAACACCGGGTGCTCGTCCGCTCCGCGCACCATGTCCGTGTCGACGAAGGTCATGTGCGCGACACCGACCCGTACGCCGAGGTGTCTCAGCTCGGGCCGCAGCGTGTCGCCCAGTGCCTCCACGCCGGCCTTCGACACGTTGTACGACGCGAGTCCGGGGATGTGCACGATCGCGGCGAGGGACGAGACCAGCAGCAGGTAGCCCTTGCTCTCCAGCAGGTACGGCAAGGTGAGGTGCACCGTGCGCCAGACGCCGTACAGATCGACGTCGACCACGCGCTCCCAGGCTTTCGGGTCCATGCTCCGGCTGAAGCCCGGTGCGGCGATACCGGCGTTCGCCATCACGACATCGATGCGGCCGTAGCGCTCGGCGACGCCCTCGACCGCAGTCCGCAGCGAGTCGGTGTCGGTGACGTCGGCCTCCCACCAGGCGGCGTCCGGACCGCAGTCCTCGGCGACCTTCTTCAGCTCCTCCGGCTCCAGACCGATCAGCGCGAGCTTGGCGCCGTCGCGGGCCAGCTTGCGGGCCACTGCGGCGCCGATCCCCCGGGAGGCGCCGGTGATGAGGACGACTTGACCGGCCAACGGACGCATCGGGAACCTCCAGCTTGTTGAGTAGGTACTCAACAGTAAGTGCTTATTGACCAAATACTCAATAGACTGCGTCCCATGACCGGGAACGCACGGCTGCGGCCTGACGAGCGGCGGGCGCAGATCCTGACGGCGGCGCGCCGGGTGCTGCTTGCGGATCCGCACCGCGAGCTGACGGTCGAGCTGGTCGCGGCGGAGGCCGGCGTCTCCCCTGCCCTGCTGTTCCACTACTTCGGCTCGAAGAAGAAGTTCCAGTACGCCGTCATCGAGGAAGCCGCCGCCGAGGTCATGCTGCGGACCGCCCCGGACCCGTCGCTGCCGCCGGACGAGCGGCTCCGGTCCGGCATCCGCGCCTTCGTCCGCGCCGTACTCGAAGCACCGCAGCTGTACCGGGCGACGCTGCTGATGTCGGCGGCCGGCGATCCGGAGATCCGCACCTTGCATTCCGAGCTGCGCCGCGTCTTCAGCCAGTGGGTGATCAGCGCGGTCGCTGAGCGTGGCATCGACATCACCCCCGTCGTCGAGCTCGCCTGCCACGGCTGGCAGGGTTACGTCGAACAGACCCTCCTGGTATGGATCGACGACCCGACCGTCTCGCCGGAATCCCTCGAACACCTCTGCGAGCAGTCCCTGGACGCGATCCTCACGACAACGTCCGAGTGAGAAGGCATGAACAAGTTCTTCCTGACGGTCCACATCCTCGCCGCGATCCTCTGCGTCGGTCCGGTCACGGTGGCGACCAGCATGTTCCCGTCGATCGCGAAGCGCACGCTGACGGCCGGGACCCCGGACGCCGGCGGACTGCAGGTGCTGCACCGGATCACCAATGTCTATGCCTGGGCCGGCCTCGCCGTGCCGGTCTTCGGGTTCGCCCTCGCGGGCAGCATGAAGGTGATGGGCGAGGCCTGGCTGATCATCTCGATCGTGCTGACGCTCGCCGCGGCCCTGGTTCTCGCGTTCCTTGTCGCGCCGGCGCAGTCCAGCGTGCTCGCGGTCGCGGGCGGCACAACCGAGGAGCGCACCGCGGTGTTGCCGAAGGCGAGGCTGCTCTCGATGACGTCCGGGATCTTCGCCCTGCTCTGGCTCGTCGTGCTGGTGCTGATGGTCGTCAAGCCGGGGCACCACAGAGGGTAAGGTTCCGGCGTGCTGACGGTTGCCACGGTGAACGTGAACGGGATCAGGGCGGCCTTCCGCCGCGGACTGCAGCCGTGGCTGGACGACACCGACCCGGACTTGTTGCTGATGCAGGAAGTCCGGGCGACGGACGACGTACTGCGTGAGCTGCTCGGCAGTGACTGGAACATCGCGCACGCCGAGCCCGCGATCGACGGGCACAAGGGACGCGCCGGCGTCGCGGTGGCGAGCCGGCGGCCGATCAAGGACGAGCGCGGCGAGATCGGACCGTCGCGGTTCGACGGGTGCGGTCGGTGGGTCGAGGCGGACGTCGTCCTCGACGACGGCACGACGCTGACCGCGGTCAGCACGTACGTGTTCACCGGCGAGTTCGAGACGCCGCCGCGCCAGGAGGAGAAGTACGCGTTCCTGGATGCGATCACCGCCCGGCTGACCGAGCTGCGCGCCGACGGCCGGCACGTGCTGATGTGCGGCGACCTCAACATCGCTCACCGCGAGGCCGACCTGAAAGCCTGGAAGGCGAACCGCAAGAAGAGCGGCTTCCTGCCCGAGGAGCGCGCCTGGATGGACCGGCTCTTCGACGCCGGCTGGGTCGACCTCGGCCGGCACTTCGGCGGCGAAGGCCCCGGCCCGTACTCCTGGTGGTCCTGGCGGGGCAAGGCCTTCGACAACGACGCCGGCTGGCGCATCGACTACCAGATCGCGTCCTCCGAGCTCGCCGAAGCAGCCACGGCCTGCGTCATCCACCGAGCCCCGACGTACGCCGAACGCTGGAGCGACCACGCACCGGTAGTCGCGACGTACGACGTATAACCCTCACCGCGCCTACCGTGGCGCCATGCCCGAAGATCCCGCCTTCGTCCTGCCGACCCCAGACGTCGCCCGCACCATGCACGAGGGCCTCGAGCTCTACCTCCCTCGCGTCGCCGAGCCGGCGCCTGCGGTTCTGCTGATCCATGGAGTGCCGTACTCCGCCGAGGGCCGGCCGCTGCCGAGTGAATGGAAGATCTATCGGGGCTACGCCAGTCAGCTCGCCGATCTGGGTTGCGTCGCCGCTGCCGTCGACCACAGCCCCGACGGACGTCCGGACGATGATCGGTCCAACGCGGCGCTGGCGAAGGCGATCGCGGCCGTCCGCGCGCACCCACAGGTGGACGCCGACCGCGTCGCGCTGTGGTTCTTCTCCGGGAGCGGACCGCTGGCGGCCGCGTTCCTGCAGAGCCCTCCGGAGTGGCTCCGGTGCGTCGCGCTGACCTACCCGGTGCTGGGCGACTCCGAGCTCGTCACAGTCCGAGACGTGCATCCGGTCGAGGCGGTCAAAGGCGCGCGGGGCTTGCCGGTCGTGATGACCGTGGCCGGACGTGAGTTGGCCGACGTGGCGCCGACCCAGCCGCCGTTCATCGACGCTGCGCGCGCGGCCGGGGCGAGGCTCGAGGTGATCGAAGTACCGAACGGCCGGCACGGGTTCGACGTCCTCGATCACACCGACGAGTCGCGCCGGGCGGTGGCGGCCGCGTTGTCCGCGGTGAATGCCTCGGTGCGCGCTTAGCCGTCGCGCGGCCGCGCGGGTAGTCTCGCGACATGTCTGAGAATTCTTCTTCTGCTGTGCCGCCGGTCGCGGCCCGGAAGCCGGTCGAGCGGGTGCATCACGGTGACGTGTTCGTGGATGACTACGAGTGGTTGCGGGACAAGACCGACGACGAGGTGCTGGCGTACCTCCGCGACGAGAACGCGTACACCGAGGCCCGGACGGCGCACCTGGAATCGTTGCGTGAGGCAATCTTCAAGGAGATCTCGGACCGGACGCTGCAGACCGACCTGAGCGTCCCGGCGCGGCGCGGTGAGTACTGGTACTACTCGCGCACGATCGAGGGCCAGCAGTACTCCCTGCACTGCCGGGTCAAGGTGGACGGCGACCAGCCGCCGGCGACCGACGGCGCCATCGCCGGCGAAGAGGTGATGCTGGACGGCAACGAGGTGGCCGGCGACTCCGAGTTCTTCTCGCTCGGCACCGTCGACGTCTCTCCCGACGGCCGCCTGCTCGCGTACTCCGTCGACCTCAAGGGCGACGAGCGGTTCACACTGCGGATCAAGGACCTCGGCACTGGCGAGCTGCTCCCCGACGAGCTGCCCGAGGTGCACTACGGCTCGGCCTGGTCCGCCGACGGCTCGACGATCTTCTACAGCAAGGTCGACGACGCCTGGCGCCCGTACCAGGTCTGGCGGCACACCCTCGGTACGACGGATGACGTCCTGGTGATGGAGGAGCCGGACGAGCGGTTCTGGGTCGGTGTCGACCTGACCCGCAACGAGCAGGCGATCATGATCGCGCTCGGCAGCAAGCTCACCAGCGAGGTCTGGCTGCTCGACGCCAACGACCCGACCGGCGAGGCTGTCGTGGTGGCGCCGCGGCGCGAGGGCGTCGAGTACGACGTCGAGCACGCCGGCGACCAGCTCCTGATCACGCACAACGCGGACGCCGCGAACTTCTCGCTGGCCTCCGCGCCGCTCGACTCCCCCGGCGACTGGACGACGCTGATCGAGGGCGACGAGACCAGCCGCCTGCTCGGCACCGACGCGTTCGCCGACCACGTCATCCTCTACCGGCGCCGCAACGCGCTGACCGAGCTGGCGATCATGCGCCGGTCCGGCGACGGCTTCGGTGATCCCGAGGTACTGGAGTTCGACGAGCCGATCTACACGGTCTCCCCCGGCCGCAACGACGAGTGGCACGACACCCGGTACCGCTTCGGCTACACGTCGCTCGTCACGCCTGGTTCGACGTACGACGTGGACGTCGCGACCGGTGAGCGGCGACTGCTCAAGCAGCAGCCGGTGCTCGGCGGCGTGGACCTGACCGCGTACACGCAGTACCGCGAGTGGGCGACCGCGCCGGACGGGACGAAGGTGCCGATCTCGATGGTCGCGCGCAAGGACGTCGCGAAGGACGGGAACGCGCCGGTCGTGCTGTACGGCTACGGGTCGTACGAGTCGTCGATGGATCCGTGGTTCTCGATCCCGCGGCTGTCGCTGCTCGACCGCGGCGTGGTGTTCGCGATCGCGCACGTCCGCGGCGGCGGCGAGCTCGGCCGGCACTGGTACGACGACGGGAAGATGCTCACCAAGCGGAACACCTTCACCGATTTCATCGCCGCCGCGGAACACCTGGTGCAGGCGGGCTGGACGCGGCCGGAGCGGATCGTCGCGCAGGGCGGCAGCGCCGGCGGCCTGCTGATGGGCGCGGTGGCGAACCTGGCCCCGCAGGCGTTCGGCGGAATCGTCGCCGAGGTCCCGTTCGTGGACGCGCTGACGACGATCCTGGATCCGTCGCTGCCGCTCACCGTCATCGAGTGGGAGGAATGGGGCAATCCGCTCGAGGACAAAGCCGTGTACGAGTACATGAAGTCCTACTCGCCGTACGAAAACGTTGCCGCGCAGCACTATCCGCGCATCCTGGCGATCACCAGTCTGAACGACACCCGGGTGTTCTTCGTCGAGCCGGCGAAGTGGGTGGCGAAACTCCGGTCGACCGCGACCGGTGACACCGACGTACTGCTCAAGACCGAAATGGAAGCCGGTCACGGCGGCCGCAGCGGGCGGTACGACGCCTGGCGCGAGGTCGCGTTCTCGCTGTCGTGGGAGCTGGACACGCTCGGCCTGAGCTGAAGAACCGGGAATTTCCGCCCCCGGACGTGTGTTGTGGAACACATCCGGGGGCACCGGAACACGATGATTCTGGACGAATTCTCAGCTTCCGCAGCGCGTGTTGTGCCGAATGGTCCCGTCAGCCTGAGGGACATCGGTTTCCAGCGCGATTTCGCTGCCAGGAACTCTCAGGGAACGTTCAGGGTGTTTACACACTCGTCCTGGAATCTTGAACCCTACTCGAGCGTTGCTCTCCATGTAACGACGAAGGGAGTTTCGGTGGCTCGCATGGCTCGTGTCCGGTCCACGGACGACGGTATCGACGGCAAGGACAGCGTCGGTCTCTACCTCGAAGAGATCGCGCGGACACCTTTGCTGACGGCTGAGGAAGAAGTCGAGCTCGCTGAGACGGTCGAGGCAGGACTCCTTGCGGAGCAACTGCTGGCCGAGGGGCGGGTTGGACGTAAGAAGGGCGGAGCGCCCAAATATGCCACGGAGGACGAGCTGGAGTGGCTGGCCGAAGCGGGCCGGCGCGCGCAGCAGCGGTTCGTGACCGCGAACCTCCGGCTCGTGGTGTCGATCGCCCGCCGGTACGGGCGGTCTCAGATGCCGCTGCTGGACCTGGTCCAGGAGGGCAACACGGGGCTGATCCGGGCGGTGGAGAAGTTCGACTACCGGAAGGGTTTCAAGTTCTCGACGTACGCGACCTGGTGGGTGCGGCAGGCGATCACCCGCGGTATCGCGCAGCAGGCCCGTGTGGTCCGGCTGCCGGTGCACGTGGTGGAGCAGCTGAACCAGATCGGGTCGGCACGGCGCACGCTGGAGCGCAAGCTCGGGCGGGAGCCGGAGATCGACGAGATCGCGCTGGAGCTGGGACTGGACCCGGAGCGGGTCACTGAACTGATCCGCATCGGCCGGGACCACATCAGCCTGAACAGCCCGGTCGACGACGAGGGCGAGACCTCGCTGGGTGACCTGATCGCGGCCGAGACCGCGCCGGGTCCGGACCAGCTGGTCGCGGACGCGTCCGACCGCTCGGGCCTGTTCAGTCTGGTCGACCAGCTCGACCCGCGGTCCGCGGACGTGATCCGGCGCCGTTACGGTCTGCACGACGGCCGCCAGGCCAAGCTGGCCGACATCGGCGCAGTGCACGGCATCTCGGCAGAGCGAGTCCGCCAGATCGAGCGCGAGGCACTAGGCCGCCTCCGCCTGCTGGCAGACCCGACGCTGGCTGCGTAACACCCACCCCGAAACCCCTCAGGACCCCCGAGCCGCGATCCGGCTCGGGGGTCCTTCGGTATGCCGGGGGCTCAGCTCCAGCTGTCGATCAGGGCGGGGAGCTCCGAAAGGCGCTGGATCGTCGCGTCCGGCGTACCTTCCGTGTGGCCGATCTGGTCGGTCGGGATCGCGCTGTGCGGCAGGTGGGCGGCTCGCATCCCGACGTTCTGCGCGCCCCACACGTCGTCGAACAGGCGGTCGCCGACGAACAGGCAGCGCGACGGCTCCGACACCCCGACCGCGCGCATGGCGGCCAGGAACGTCTCCGGGTGCGGCTTCGTGTACGGGATCTCGCTGGTGTACACGGCGCCGTCGAGCAGCTCGTGGACGCCGTCGCGCTCGAAGATCTCCTCGTGCCGCCGGCGGGGCCAGATCGTGTTCGACAGCACGCCGACCTTCAGGCCGCGCGCACGTAGCTCCCGCAGTGTGTCGAGAGCGTCCGGCTCCAGCTCGGTGTGCGGGTCCCACTGCCGGTCGTACTCCGCCTGGGCCGCCGGGCTCAGCACCACCTCGGCCAGGGTGCACACCTCCTCGAGCGTGCTGCTCAGGTGCTCGTCCCGGGAGCGCCGCCAGATCGACCCCTCAGCCGCCACGAGCCGGGCCGCCAGCTCGTCGGCCTGCGCCTCGTCGAGCACCGCGGCGACCGCTCGCCACGTCTCCTGCAGGTCGATGGTGTGCCAGGTTGCCAGTGTGCCGCCCCAGTCGAACAGGACGGCCTCGATCTTCACGTTCGTCACGCGGCAAAGCCTGCCAGAGCGGACCGACAGTTCTCGCGTGGTTTTCAGCTCACGCGCGCGACTTGCTGCCGGCGGGCCAGCCAGGTGATCGCGAACGCGTAGAACGCCAGGCACGGGATGTCCGAGACCAGCAGCGTCCACGGGGCGCCGCCCTGCTGGTCCCACCCGGAGAGCTGACCGGTTGCCGCAGGCAACATGAAGGCGAGCAGGTTGTTCAGCGCGTGCAGCGCGATCCCGGCCTCCAGTCCCCCGGTTCGGACGGTCAGCCAACCGACCGTGATCGCGAACAGGAACACGTCGGCCATCGCCCACCCGGTGTAGCCGTGCGCCGACACGAACGCCGCGCCGCCGATCACGATGCCCGGCCACGGCGACCGGAACACCGTCCGCAGCCAGCGGTTCTTGCCGTCCGGGTTGTCCGGACCGTAGGCGCCGACTGCCTGGATCAGCCACCCGCGGAACATGAACTCCTCGGCAGCCGACTGGAACGGCACCAGGAACAGAATCACCAGCGCCGGTACGAGGAACGCGCCGAAGCCGACCCAGGATCCGTCGTCGGTCCCGGTCGCGTCGCCGGGCGGGAAGATCGCGTCGACGAGCAAACTCATCCCGTACGACAGCACGAGGTACCCGAGAGCCGGCACACAGCACAGCAGCAGCCAGCGCCAGCGGATCCGGTTCAGGACCGAGGCCACGCTCCAGAACGGGCGGCGCTGCACGATCCACGCGGCCAGGCCGACACACGGGGTGAGGATGCCGAGCATGACCAGCGTGACCGCGAGGTTCTCGGTGTCGCTCGGGAAGATGTCCGTGCCGCTCGGGGTCGGGAACGGGCCGGCGATGACGCGGTGCGCGATCGTCCATGCAACCACCACGCCGGTCGTCAGGAACAGGACGAAGGCGCCGAGCAGGAGCGTCCCGACGACCGGGCGCCACCACGCGTGCTTCGGAGTACGTGCGAGCCGGTGGAACGGCGTACCGGGTGGGGCGGGGACGACGCGGGGCTCACGGTAGGCGTACTGGGCCGGGTACGGCGGCGGGGCGCCCCACTGGTCCGGGTACGGGCCGGGGTGGGGTGGCGGCGGCGGGTACTGCCCCGGCTGGGAGTATGGGCCCGGTTGCGAGGGCGGCCCAGGCTGTTGCGGGTCCATGACTGGACTCTAGAAGATCGGGCCAAGCAGACGGAGGGAGAACACGGTGGCTACTGATCCCACGCCGGACACATCGAGGGCAACGGATGCTCTGCCGCAGTCCGTGCTGATGCCGTTGAGCGGCTCGGCCATCTTCCTGGTCGTGCGGGTCGACCCCGGCGGTGAGGACCGGACCCGGGATCTCCTGGAGCGGATGAGCGGTCTGGTTCGCTCGGTCGGCTTCCGCGTGCCCGGCGGCAACCTCTCCTGTGTCACCAGCATCGGATCCGACGTCTGGGACCGCCTGTTCAGCGGTCCACGGCCCGCCGAACTGCACCCGTTCGTGGAACTGAAGGGTGCGACGCACCACGCTCCGTCCACGCCTGGCGACCTGCTCTTCCACATCCGGGCTGCACACCAGGACCAGTGCTTCGAGCTGGCCGGCCAGATCATGAACGTGCTCGACGGCGCCGCCACGGTGGTCGACGAGGTGCACGGGTTCAAGTACTTCGAGATGCGCGACCTGCTCGGGTTCGTCGACGGTACCGAGAACCCGACCGGCGCCGACGCCCAGGCCGCCGTACTCGTCGGCGACGAGGACCCGGACTTCCAGGGCGGCAGTTACGTGATCGTGCAGAAGTACCTGCACAACCTGAAGGCGTGGAACGCGCTGACCGTGGAGCAGCAGGAGCAGGCCGTCGGCCGGACCAAGCTCGACGACATCGAGTTCCCCGACGCCAAGAAGCCGGCCAACGCGCACATCGTGCTGAACGTCGTTGAGGACGAGGACGGCAACCAGCTGCAGATCCTGCGCGACAACATGCCGTTCGGCACGATCGGCGCGCAGGAGTTCGGCACCTACTTCATCGGGTACGCCAAGACACCGGCCGTGACCGAGCTGATGCTCCGCCGGATGTTCATCGGCGTACCCGAGGGCAACCACGACCGGCTGCTCGACTTCTCCACCGCGGCCACGGGTTGCCTGTTCTTCACCCCGACCTCGGACTTCCTCGACGACCTGCCGCCGGCGCCCTGAGCGTCACTCGCCGTTCAGCGGCGGGTCGACGAAGCTCGCCCAGCTGTAGTTCACCGGGTCGCCGAACGTGCCGGGCACCTTGCCGAGACTGTTGATGACCGTCGCGGTTCCGTTGGCGTGCCCAACGGCATACAGGTACGCCGAACCGGTGTCCTTGTCGATGCCGAGCAGCAGCGTGCCGTACTGACCGCACCGGGTGGTCAGCAGCGTCTCGAAGCCCTGCCAGGTGCTGGTCCGCACCGCTTTGACGATCGGCTTCATCGGCGAGGTGAGCGGGATCCGGATCGTGTAGAGCGCCCCGCCACGAGTCGTGGCCAGCAGCGTGTCGTACGTCGAGGTGCGGCTGATCAACGCGACTGTCTTCACGGCCGAGAATCCCGCGTACGAACCCGCCGCGCGCCAGACGGGCTTGCCGTTGTCCGAGCTGACGAACCACCGGTAGAGCACCCCGTCGTTGCGCAGGGCGTAGGTCCTGGAGTTACTGCCGGCGTCCGCCGTCCAGGACTTGGTGAGGGTGCGGAAGTCGCCCCAGCCGCCTCCGATGCGGGTCATCTGGTTGCTGACGACCTTCCCATCGGTCCCCTTCTGGGTGAGCAGGCCCCCGTCGTACAGAACTCCGCCGGTCACGACGGTGCCGGTCAGCGAGGTCTCGTCGCCGAAGTCGTCGTCCCAGACCCACTCGCTGCTCAGGGCGACAGTGCCGGCGAACGGCTGCTTCGCCATCGTGTCGACCGGCTTCACCGAGATCGGCGAGGTCGCGTTGACGTACTTGTCGACGAGGTCCTTGCCCGCGGTCACGGAGCCTGCCTGGATATAGCAAGCGCCGGCAGCCGGTGCAGCCGCCGCCGGGCTCATCGTGGTGAGGACGGGACCGGCCAGGAGCAGGCCGGCCGCCGCCGCGATCATGCGTCGCATATTTGTTCCCCCTTCGGTGCAGAGTTTCAGTCACTCTCATCGATGCCGGTGTCACTTCGAAAGTTGTGAAAGCCAACCTGTCGGTGCCATAGGCCAGACTGGATTCATGTTGCTCACCGAGGTGGTCGAGACGTCGGCCGCGCTGGCCGGGACCCGGTCGCGGCTGAAGAAGGCGGAGTTCATCGCCGGATTGTTGTCCAAGGCCACCGAACCGGCCGAGATCGAGATCGTGGTCACGTACCTGTCCGGTGAGCTGCGGCAACGCCGGACCGGCGTGGGCTGGCGGACGTTGGCGGACGCGCCGGAGCCGGCCGCGGAGCCGTCGCTGACGATCGAGGAGGTCGATCAGGCCTTCGCGGAGCTCGCCGAGATGTCAGGCGCCGGTGTGCAGGCCCGGCGCCGTGTCGCTGTCGACGGGTTGTTCGGTCGGGCGACGGCGGACGAGCAGTGGTTCCTGCGCCAGCTCGTCGGCGGTGAGCTGCGGCAGGGTGCGCTCGACGGGGTGATGGCGGACGCGGTCGCGCGGGCGACGGGGATTCCGCTGGACAAGATCCGGGCCGCCGCGATGCTGCGCGGGGCGGCCGCTCCAGTCGCTGTCGCCGTACTGACCGAAGGTGAGGCGGGACTGGCGCAGTTCGGGCTCGAGGTCGGGCGTGGCGTGCAGCCGATGCTGGCGCAGTCGGCGACCACGGTCGCGGAGGCGCTGACGAAGACGGGTGCGCCGGCGGCGCTCGAGTGGAAGCTGGACGGCATCCGCATCCAGGTGCATCGCGACGGCGACGAGGTCGTGGTCTACACGCGGACGCTCGACGACATCACGTCGCGGGTGCCGGAGGTGGTGAGCGCCGTGCGTGCGCTTGATGCCCAGCAGGTCGTGCTCGACGGTGAGCTGATCGCCTTGCGGCCTGATGGACGGCCGGAGGCCTTTCAGGTGACCGGGTCGCGGACGGCAACGCGCGCGGCGACCGGGCCGGAGTCGGTGCCGCTCACGCCGTACTTCTTCGACATCCTGCATCAGGACGGTCAGGACCTGCTGGGGCTCGACGGTGCCGCGCGGCAGGAGTGGCTGGCGAAGCTGCTGCCGGAAGAGCGGCGTGTGCCGCGGCTTGTGACCGACGACGCGGAGGCCGGGCAGGCGTTCTTCGCAGACGCGGTGCGCCGCGGACACGAGGGCGTCATGGTGAAGTCGCTGACCGTGCCGTACGAGGCCGGCCGGCGTGGGTCGGGGTGGGTGAAGGTCAAGCAGACGCACACGCTCGATCTGCTGGTGCTCGCAGCCGAGTGGGGGCACGGGCGACGGACCGGCTGGCTGTCGAACCTGCACCTCGGCGCGCGCGACGACGAGACCGGCGAGTTCGTCATGCTCGGGAAGACGTTCAAGGGGCTGACCGACGAGCTGCTCCGGTGGCAGACGGAGCGGTTCCAGGAGCTCGCCGTACGCCAGGACGACTGGGCTGTCTACCTGCGGCCGGAGGTGGTGGTCGAGATCGCGTTCGACGGCGTGCAGACGTCACCGCGATACCCGGCCGGGATGGCGTTGCGGTTCGCGCGGGTGGTTCGTTATCGCGAGGACAAGCGGCCCGCCGACGTTGATACGGTGCAGACCGTGCGTGCGATCCACCTCGGTCCGGACCTGGAGGCTTGAGTGATGAGTGAGGACCCAGACGTCGTGTCCAGGCGGATCGCCCGCGAGTCACTCGACCGCGACGACCCCACCGGCTGGTTCGAGCACCTGTACGCCGCAGCCGCCGAAGGGTCCGCCGTCGTCCCCTGGGACCGCGGCACGGCGCACCAGCTGCTGATCGACTGGATCGACGAATCGGCGCCCGACGGTGCCGGCAAGACCGCGCTCGTCGTCGGCGCCGGCACCGGCTGGGACGCCGAACTGATCGTCGACCGCGGGTTCGACACCACCGCGTTCGACATCTCCCCCACCGCGATCGAGACGGCCCACCGAAACCACCCGGATTCCAAGGCGCATTACATCGTCGCCGACCTCCTCGCTCCGCCCACCGACTGGCATCGCGCCTTCGACCTGGTCGTCGAGATCTACACCGTGCAGGCCCTGCCGATCCACCTACAACCCGCCGCCGTCAAACAGGTCACCGAACTGGTCGCCCCCGGCGGCACCCTCCTCGTCATAGCCGCCGCCCGCCCGGACGACCAACCCGACGAAGAGACCCAAGGCCCGCCGTGGCCCCTGACCCGCGCCACCATCCAGTCCTTCACCGCCCCCGACCTCCACCTGATCCAACTCGACCAGGCCCCCAGCCCCACCGACGCAACCATCCTCCGCTGGCGAGCCGAATACCTCCGCGACTAACAGAGCGGCTCGCCCGGCACCTCGGACCCGCAGGTGGTCGCACTACGTGACCGGCGAGGTTTCGTGGGTACGCCAACAAATGCCGGCGACCCGACCGGCTCGCAGCCGGGTGGGAGGCAAGTCGTGCGGTCGGCACGTGGTCGTACTACGGTGCTGCGGGCGGACTGATGAGTGCGGTCAACGACAGCTGGGGGTCGGATGGGTGAGTTGCCGGCGTTGGTGGTTCGGGCGCAGATGGCTGCTGCTGAGGTGGGGATGCCGTTGACGCGGGACGGGACCGGGCCGTCATGTTGTCTTCCGGGGGTGGGGCGGTTTCTGGCTGTGCTGGCTGCGGGATGTGTGGGCGGGATGATCGGGGAGATGGGGACGGGGGTTGGCGTCGGGGCCGCGTGGATGGCGTCGGCGATGCCTGCGGACTGTCGGCTCGTGACCGTCGAGATGGATCCGGTTCGGGTGACGGCGGCGCGGCGGGTGCTGGCGGACGAGTCCCGGGTGGAGGTCGTGCAGGGCGACTCGTTCGACGAGTTGGCGCGGCGGGCGCCGTTCGATCTGCTGTTTGTCGACGGTGGGCCGTCGGATCAGGTGGTGGACCTGGTGCGGATCGGTGGGCGGCTGGTGTTCGACGACGTGACTCCGGTGGCGGCTCTTCCGGCGGATTCGCCGTTCCGCACGAACGATCCCAAGCGGGACTTCTTCCTCGCGGACCCCCGCCTGGTAGCGACCGAAGTGGTACTTCCGGACCTGCGGAACTCACTGATGGTGGGCACCCGCGTGCAGTGAGATTGCATGGGAACATCTGTTCGAAAATCATGTAGACTCGGTTCATGGCGGGGCGAAGCGTGGTGGGGCCGACGGCGTTGCGGATGATGCTGGGCAGTCATCTGCGGGAGCTGCGTGAGCGCGCCGGAGTCACCCGGACCGACGCCGGCTGGGCGATCCGGTCCTCCGAGTCGAAGATCAGCCGGCTCGAGCTCGGTCGCGTCGGGTTCAAGGAGCGCGACGTCGCCGACCTCCTCACGCTGTACGGCGTGCACGACGCCCGCGAGCGTGATCGGCTGCTGGAGCTCGCCCGGGAGGCCAACGACCCAGGCTGGTGGCATCGGTACGGCGACGTCACGCCCGACTGGTTCGACGCGTATCTCGGGCTCGAGGCGACCGCCGAGCTGATCCGGACCTACGAGATCCAATTCATCCCGGGACTGCTGCAAACCGCGGAGTATGCACGCGCCGTGGCCCAGCTGACCTCGTCCGGAGCGCCGACCGACGTGGAGATCGAGAGGATCGTCGCGCTGCGGACCCGCCGGCAGCGGGTGCTGGATCGCGACCCGCCGCTCAAGCTCTGGGCAGTGATCGAGGAAGCAGTTCTGCATCGCCCGATCGGCGGGCCCGACGTGCTGCGCAACCAGATCGACGCCCTCCGCGAAGCCATCACCCGGCCGAATGTGACACTCCAGATCATCCCGCTCACGAGCACGGGCCACGCCGCGACCGGTGGCGCGTTCTCCTTGCTCCGGTTCCCACAACGCGACCTGCCCGACGTCGTCTACCTGGAGCACCTGACCAGCGCGCTGTACCTCGACAAGCGCGACGACGTCGAGGCGTACACCCAGGCCCTGGACCTCCTCGCGTCCACCAGCCCTTCGCCCCAACAGACCGAACACGAGCTGACCCGCCTACTGGCCGGCCTTCCCTAGACTTCGAGTTCTTCGGTCTGGTCACTCATCGCTATGTCTGGGTGATGCAGGTCGAATGCCGGAGACTCGGACCGGATCCGGGGCAGCTTCTCGAAGTTGTGGCGCGGCGGCGGACAGCTGGTCGCCCACTCCAGCGAGCGGCCCCAGCCCCACGGGTCCTCGACCTCGACGCGTGGGTTGCGCCGTGACTTGTACACGTTCCAGAGGAACGGCAGCGTCGAGATCCCGAGAATGAACGCGCCGACAGTCGACACCTGGTGCAAGGTCGTGAAGCCCTCGAATGCCTTGTAGTCCGCGTACCGCCGCGGCATGCCCTCGACACCCAACCAGTGCTGCACCAGGAACGTGGTGTGGAAGCCGATGAACAGCATCCAGAAATGCAGCTTCCCCCACCGCTCGTCCAGCATCCGTCCCGTCATCTTCGGCCACCAGAAATAGAACCCGGCGAACATCGCGAACACCACGGTCCCGAACACGACGTAGTGGAAGTGCGCGACCACGAAGTACGTGTCAGACAGCTGGTAGTCCAGCGCCGGCGAGGCCAGGATGATCCCGGTCAGACCACCGAACAGGAACGTCACGAGGAAGCCGACCGACCACAGCATCGGAGTGTCGAACGACACCGAGCCGCCCCAGATCGTCCCGATCCAGTTGAAGAACTTCACCCCGGTCGGTACGGCGATCAGGAACGTCATGAACGAGAAGAACGGCAGGTTCACCGCACCGGTGACGAACATGTGGTGCGCCCACACCGCGATCGACAAGGCCCCGATGCCGAGCGTCGCCGCGACCAGGCCGTAGTACCCGAAGATCGGTTTGCGGCTGAACACCGGCAGGATCTCGGTGATGATGCCGAAGAACGGCAACGCAATGATGTAGACCTCGGGATGCCCGAAGAACCAGAACAGGTGCTGCCACAGGATCGCGCCACCGTTGGCGGCGTCGAACACGTGTGCTCCCAGCGATCTGTCCGCCTCGAGCACCAGCAGCGCCGCCGCGAGAATCGGGAACGCGATCAGCACCAGGATCGATGTGACCAGGATGTTCCAGCAGAAGATCGGCATCCGGAACATCGTCATCCCCGGCGCCCGCATGGTGACGATCGTGGTGACGAAGTTGACGCCACCGAGGATGGTGCCGAGGCCCGCCATCCACAGACCCATGATCCACAGGTCACCGCCGATGCCCGGCGAGCGCACCGCGTTCGACAACGGCGCGTACGCCGTCCAGCCGAAGTCGGCCGCGCCGCCCGGCGTGAGGAACGCACCCAGCGTGATCAGGCCGCCGAACAGGAACAGCCAGTAGCTGAACATGTTCAGCCGCGGGAACGCGACATCGGGAGCACCGATCTGCACCGGCATGATCACGTTGGCGAACCCGACGAACAGCGGCGTCGCGAACAGCAGCAGCATGATCGTGCCGTGCATCGTGAACAGCTGGTTGTAGGTCTCTTCGTTGACGATCTGCAACCCCGGCTCGGCGAGCTCGGCGCGCATGATCAGCGCCATCACGCCCGCGATCAGGAAGAACATGAACGACGTCACGAGATACAACTGGCCGATCACCTTGTGGTCGGTGGTCGACAGGAGCCTGCCGATCACCTGCCCCAGTGGCCGCCGTCGGAGTCCGACAGCAGCCGGTCCGGTGCGCTCGGTGATCCCGGCCTGCCCGCTGACACTGGCCACCGTTCGATTACACACCTATGCATCCGAGAGCAACACCCCTCAGCGCGGAGGACCCGCCGCAATCACCGCGCGTACGTCGGCCAGTCGCAGTGTGGTCGGGTCGACGTCCATCAAGCACCAGGTGGCCCCCGCGGCGGCGTACGGACGTGGATCGGCCGACGGTTCGAGCGCAACAGCGATGTCGTAATCGGACAGGTCGCCGCGGAGTTCACGCAGTACGGCGACCGGCTCGGCGAGCTGATCCGGCGACGTGAGGTTGACCGGGAAGAACCCGTCGTACCGCGCCGCCCGCCGGATCGGCTTGGGGTTGCCCGGGAATCCGGCGATCCACAGCGGCACCCGTCCAGCCACCGGCCGGGGCAGGAACTGGACGTCGTCGACGAGGTAGTGCTTCCCGCGGTAGTGAACCGGCTCCCCCGTCCAGCCCGCCGTCAGGATGTCGAGCGTCTCGTCCATCCGCTCGGCCCGCGCCCGGTCGTCCACCTCCTCGCCGGTCTTCGAGTACTCCTGCGCGAACCGGTCGCTGCCCAGCCCGACCCCGAGCGTCAGCCGGCCACCCGACAGCCGGTCCAGCGTCGTTGCCTCACGCAACAGTTTGGTCGGCCGCCGGCGCGCGACCGGCGTCACCATCGGACCGATCCGCAGTCGTTCCGTCGCGGTCGCCATCGCGCTCATCGTGATCCAGGGGTCCGACACCTCGCGGACCGGCGGGCGCCACCAGAGCTGATCCCAGAGGAAGAACCCGTCCCACCCGGCCTCCTCGGTCGCCGCGGCGAGCCGCGCGACCTCCACCGGATCGGACAACTCGTCGAACAACGGCAACCAGATCGCGTACTTCATCATCGCTCCCCCAACTCGTCGACGAACGGCTTCCAGTACGGCGCCGACAGTCCATGCCCCATGCCGGCAAGCACCACGAGCCGCGCACCCGGTACTGCGTCACGCACTGCCTCACCGTGCGGCAACGGGAGCAACGGGTCGGCGTCCCCATGCATGACGACAACCGGGATCGCCAGGTCAGCGAAACCACCGTTGCGCGGGGAGTCGAACGTCATCGCGAAGTGATTCGTCAGCGAAGCCTCGTAGTCCTTCGCGCGAGCCATGTCCTGCCGCACCAGGTCCCGGGCGGAGGTCTCGTCGAAATGCCCCGCCGCCTCGGCCTCGATCGACCGTACGACGTACTCCTCGACCGCGACCCGATCGCCGAAGTCCGGCGTACCCAGCCGTGGCATCGAGGGCGATGGTGGTGGGAGACCCTCGTCGCCGGTGCTCGTGGACACGAAGGTCAGCGATGCGACGCGGGACGGGTGGTCGGCGCCGAGGATCAGCGCCGTACCGCCGGACATCGACTGCGCCACCACGTGCGCCCGTTCGATGCCGAGGGCATCGAGCAGGCCGACCGCGTCGGCGGCCAGGTCGCTCATCGCGTAGCCCGGATCGCCGACCGGGAACGACGCCGAGCGGCCGGTGTCGCGCTGGTCGTAGCGGATCACGAACCGCCCGCGGGCGGCGAGGCCGGTGCACAGCCGGCTGTCCCACCACAGCATCGAGGCCGTGGCGCCGTGGATCAGCAGGACGGCGGGATCGGCGGGATCGCCGTACGTCTCCGCGCAGAGTTCGATGCCGTTGACCGAGTAGAAGTTCTCCATACGAACGACCGTAGAAGCGCACATCGATCGTGAAAAGTGATTGCTTCTTATCGAAGCGATCGCCTCTGGCGATAGAGTGCGGGACATGTACGAGTTGCGCCATCTGGCGACGCTGGCTGCCGTCGCTGACGAGGGATCGTTCGGCCGGGCCGCGAGCAGGCTCGGCTACACCCAGTCGAGTGTCAGCCAGCAGATCGCAGTCCTCGAGAAGGCGGCCGGCGGTGCGCTGTTCGACCGTCCCGGCGGGCCGAAGCCGGTGCGGATCACTCCGCTCGGCGCTGTACTGCTGCAGCATGGCCGTGACCTGTTGCGCCGCGCCGACGAGCTCAGCGACGGGATCGAGCGGTTCCGTGCGGGCGACAGCCGGATCGACATCGGCACATTCCAGACCGTCTCGAACACGTTGCTACCGCAGGTGATTCGTGGACTCCGGGACGCGCATCCGGGCTGCGACATCCGGCTGTTCGAGGAGGAGACGGACGATCCGGATCTGACCGGGCTCGACCTGATGTTCTTCGACGGCCGCACCGACGACAGCATCGAGGACCTCAAACTGCTGGACGACCCGTACCTCCTGGTCGCGCGGCCAGGCGACTTCCCGGCCGGACCGGTCCCGCTGAAGACGCTCGACGCACTCCCGCTGGTCGCTCATCCCGCCATCTGCCACCAGGCCGTCGTCGAGGATTTCCTGCGTGCCCGCGACATCCGCCCGCAGTTCGTGTTCCGCACCGAGGGCAACCAGGCGCTGCTCGCGATGGTCCGCGCCGGCCTCGGTGCGGCCCTCGCGCCGCGTCTCGCCGTACTCCGGGACGACCCGAGCCTGATGCTGCACGAACTCACACCCGAGCTTCCGGCACGGGAGATCTTCTTGCTGTGGCAGGCCGGCCGCACGCACTCGCCGCTTGCGGCACACGCGATCGAACTCGCGCGGAGTGCGGCGGCCGGCCTCGCCAGTTAGCTGACGGTCAGCACCTTCGACGCGGTCTGCGTGCCCTGGTGGTCGGCGTCGGCCAGCCACACCACGCGGTACGTGTAGGTGCCGCGTGCGGTCGGCTTGACGCTGAACGCGTACTTCCCGTTCGACGTCAGCTTCCCGGTCGTCACCGCCACCCACGTCGTACCGGAGCGTCGCTGCAGGTACGCCGTCGTACCGGCGTGCGCCGGGTTCAGGTACCCGTACAGCAGCGTCGACGCACCCAGCTTGATCGCAGCCGGAGTGAGGTACGCCGACATCGCCGGATGTACCTGAACCAGCGGCGCAGTGCTCCGCGTCCCGAGCACGCCGGTCGCGCCGCTGTAGCCCCACATGTAGTACGTCGACACGGCCGGCTTCTGCGACGTCGAGGCGACCCCGCTGGCGTTTGTGGTGAACGATCCGACCGTCGACCACTTGCTGGCGTTCTTCGCCTTCGAGTACAGCACCGCCGGTACGCCGGCCAGCTTCACGCCGTCCAGCCGGCTCACCGCCGTCGACAGAGTGACCGCACCGGTGTACATGATCGAGGCCGCGCTCGCACCGATCGTCGCCTTCGACCCGATCAGCTTGACGTCGACGCCGGGACCGATCTTGCCCTTGCTGTCCTTCACCCAGGCGCGGTACGCGTAGCTGGCCGAGTTCGACAAGCCGGTCTGGGTGAACAGGCTGGCCGCACCGTTGTACACCGCCGTGCCGGACGTCGGCAATGCCGGCGGAGTCGACCCGACCGCGCTGCGAACCATGATCTGGCCCAGCGTGGTGCTGGCCGGCTTCGTCCACCGCAGCGTGGCCGCCGCGACCCCACCGGAAACGGTGAAGCTGCTGACAGGTGGCGGCGGGGCGGTCAGGTTCAGGTAGTTCTTGTCGATCGAGATCGTGACGCCGCCGTTGGTCTCACTCAAGCTGTCGTACTGGTGCACACGCTGGTGATTGCTCCAGTAGGTAGCCGGAACCGACATCGTGCCCGGCGTCTTGTTCCACTGGGCCATCCAGATGTTGTCCGGCCGCGTGTACGCCGTGCTCGCGTAACCGCTCACGAGGTCGGCACCTCCGTGCGCGGCGTTGACGTAAGCGCCTCCTACGTAACCCCGCGAGTTCAACTCCTGGGTCCAGCCACTCACATACGACAGCACCGCTGCCTTGCACGCCGCGGTCGACTCATACGGCTCGAGGTCGGTGTAGATGGCGCTGCGTTGCGCGAACCCGAGCGCCTGAGCTGCGGCGACCGCGTTGATCGCAGCGTTGCGGCCCTGGATCAACGCGGTTGACGCGACGGACGACATCCGGCTCTTGTACGTCGTGCAAGGCGCCTGGTAGCCGACGTCGATCAGGAGGAACTGCCAGCCCTTCGCTGCGTTCGTGGTCACCCAGTCAGCAGTCAGGTTCGGCTGCGCGCACGCACGGAGACCACCGCTGATGTAGATGCCGATCCCCTGATATTTCGGTCGCCACGCATCCATCGTGGATTGCGGCGGCGCAGTGCAGGCGTCAAAACCAGAGCCCGCGAAGTTGCCCGTAGCAACCACCGACGGGGTGACCGCGGCCGGCGCCGCGACCCGGGCCGACGGCGTCTTCGTCACCACTCGACCGGTGGCAAGCACGTCGCTCGCCGCACGCTCCGCACCCGGTGCGTAGTACGCGGTAGCGAGCACGCCGGCGTCGGTGACTGCACGCCGAAGCAGACCGTCGCTCGACGGTGTGGTCGTGGTCAGCGGCTCGAGGATCAGGCCGGAGCTGCGGCCGATGATGCGCGCCGGGCAGTTGGCCTGCGCCGTACTGCGGCCCAGGTACACGGCCGGCTGGTCGAGCCGGACGCAGGCGGCCGGGTCGGCGGTCAGGTCGACCACGGGCCAGTCGGCCGGGACGGTTACTTGGTAGCCGCGGTACGAAACAGTCTTGGTCTCGTCAGCGACAGCTGAGTTGGTCGCGGTGACGCCCGCCACCAGGGCGAGGGCGATTGCCAGCCCCCCAGGTCTGAACAACCTCACAGTGCTCCCCACTTGTTCGACGATCGAAGCCCCCAAGTGAAAGCGAGCACCTGTGCTCTTGTCGAAGAGCATCCGGCACTCGCCTCGATGGCCTGATGCTATCGACGCCGGTGGTTCAAACGTTCGTCGCCCCATTTTGTATCGATCAGTCCATAACGTGCTATGCTCGACAGCATGCCGAGACCGAGGACGTTCGACGAGGATCGCGCCGTCGATGCCGCGATGCGCGTGTTCTGGACGGCCGGCTACGAGGCGACCTCGACACAGGACCTGTGCGAGGCGACCGGGCTCGGCCGGAGCAGCATCTACAACACGTTCAACAGCAAGCGCGACCTGTTCGACCGGGCTCTGCGTCGGTACGTCGACCAGTTCACCGCTGTCCAGCTCGAGGTGATCGAGGACGCCGCCGTGCCGATCCGTGAGCGGGTCCGGCGGATCCTGTGGACCGCGGTCGAGCCGGAGCCGGACGATCCGGCCGGCTGTTTCGTGATCAACACGATCGTGGAGCTCGGCCCGAAGGACGCCGAGATCGTCGAGCTGCTCGACCGGGACCACGAAACGAAGCTGGCCGCGCTGGCCGATGCCATCCGGGCGGCGCAGACGGCCGGCGAGGTCGACCGGGAGCAGGACCCGACCGGACTCGCGACGTACGTCTTCACCGTTCTCGGCGGACTCCGGGTCGCCGCCCGGCGTGGAGCCGATCCGCAGAGCCAGCGCGCCGTCGTCGACGCGACCCTTCGCAGCTTCTAGGCGCTGACGCCTGCCCGCGTTTTGCACCGCTCGATCCAATATGAGAGGACATCCATGCCCCGCGCTGTCTATCTGCTCGGCCTGGCGATCTTCGCCCAGGGCACGTCCGAGCTGATGCTCGCCGGTCTGCTTCCTGGGATCGCGACCGACCTGGATGTGTCGATCCCCGCCGCCGGTCTGCTGATCTCCGCGTTCGCCATCGGCATGCTCGTGGGCGCGCCGATCCTGGCCGTCACCACCCTGCGGTGGTCCCGCCGCGCGGCGATGCTCGCGTTCCTGGTGATCTTCGCGCTCACCCACGTCGCCGGCGCCTTGACGTCGTCGTACGGCGTTCTGCTCGCGACCCGGGTCGCCGGAGCGTTCGTGTACGCCGGGTTCTGGGCGGTCGCTTCCGTGACCGCGATCGAGCTGGCCGGACCGGACGCTCGTGCCAAGGCGATGAGCATCCTGGCCGGCGGTCTCACCGTCGCCACCATCGTCGGCCTGCCGGCCGGAACGCTGCTCGGCCAGCACCTCGGCTGGCGGTCCGCGTTCTGGGCGGTCGCCGTACTGTCGGCGCTCGCCATCGTCGGCGTGGTTGCGACGATCCCGCGTGGCCGCTCGGAGAGCACTCCCCGGCTGCGTCACGAGCTGCGCAGCATGGCGAACCCGCAACTGTGGCTCGCCTACGGCACGACGGCGCTGTCGACCGGCGCGATCCTCGTGATCTTCAGCTACCTCGCTCCCCTGCTCACCGAGACGACCGGGCTGTCGGACGGCTGGGTGCCTGCGATCCTGGCCCTGTACGGCGTCGGCGCGCTGATCGGCATCACGATCAGCGGGCGAACCGCGGACCGGCGTCCATTCACCACGCTCGTCCTCAGCCTGACCGGGGTGATCGCAGCGGCGATCGTCCTTGCGCTCGCGACCGGAACGCCATGGCTCGCCGTACCGGCGATCATCGCGGTCGGGACGTTCGGGTTCGCGACCAACCCGGCGGTGAACTCGCGGGTGTTCAGCGTCGCCGGATCCGCGCCGACGCTGGCCGCGGCGTTCAACATCTCCGCGTTCAACGTCGGGATCACGGTCGGCCCGTGGCTCGGCGGGCTCGCCCTCGACGCGGGCGCCGGCTATCCGTCGGTGGGCTGGATCGGGGCCGGACTCGGAGTACTTGCCTTCGGCACCATCCCGCTGGCGGTCCGGGCCGCCGGTCGTGCTCGCGCCGACCGGTCGGGGGCGGATCAGCCGGCGTACGAGAGCGCGAGTTCGATCACCGGCGCGTAACCCGAGCGCCGGGCCTCGGTCCAGGTCGCGGCGCCACCGGCGAGGTCGTCGGTCGTCATCCGATAGAGCAGCGCGCGGATCAGCATCTGACCCCACTCCGGCAAATGCGACCACCGAGCCGCGAGGGCCGGTTCAGCGCCGTACCAGCACAATGCATCGGCAACCGCGACCGCCGATGCCCAGGACGGTGGGCGCCAGTACACGGGCCAGTCGATGATCGCCGGCGGCAGCCCGTCGGCGAACATCACGTTCCCCGGTAGATCCCCGTGCACTACCTGCGCCACCAGGTCGACCGGCTTCCACGCGGCGACGAGCGGACCGGCGAGTTCGACGTACGCCGGACTGCCGTCGATCGATTGCTCACCCCAGGCAACCCGATCGCCGTTGGACCAAGGATCGTCCAGCGCATCGAGGAAGTCCGGCCGCGGCAACCCGGCGACGGTCGCATGGAACGCCTCGGCGGCTCTCAGGACCTCATCTTGTCGTCGGACGTCGGTCGCACCGGCCAGCAGCTCAGTGCCCTCCCACCCGAAGGCGACCCATTCGCCAGTCCGGCTCCGCACCGGCCGAGGCACCCGGAACTCCTCGGACTCGGGCAACCCGGCCAGCACCCCAGCCCGCCAGGCGCTCTCCGAAACGGCGCGCTTCAGCACGACGTCTCCGGATCGCCAGGTCTCCCCCTGACCGCCCGGCAGCAGGACGGCAGGCTCCGCCAGCCCGAACGCATCGAGGACTTCAGTCGAAGGACCAACCATGCCCGCACCCTGCCATCACCAGGGCGCGGGCTTCATCAGGTTTTCGGGACCGAGCACCACCGCGGGTCGGAGCGCGGTCGCCGGGCGGCATCGCCGTAAGGTTGCGCAGTGACTGATCTCGACCTGTTCGGCGACCTCGACACCGCCGCCCTTCCGGAGCGGCAGCAGCGGATCCTGGTGGTGATCCGGGACTGGGTGACCCGGCACGGGTATCCGCCCAGCAGCCGGCAGATCGGCGACGCGGTCGGGCTGCGCTCCTCGTCCTCGGTCTCGAAGCACCTGGCCAGCCTCGAGGACAAGGGCTTCCTGCGCCGCAGTCCGTCGGTGTCGCGGCCGATCGACGTCCGGATGTTCCTGCAGGAGACGAGCAGCCGGGACACGAGCGGCGACAACGTGCCGGTGCCGGTGGTCGGTGACATCGCGGCCGGTACGCCGATCTCCGCGGTCGAGCACGTGGACGACGTACTGCAACTCCCCCGCGGGCTGACCGGGCGGGGGAACGTGTTCGGGCTGCGGGTCCGCGGCGAGTCGATGATCGACGCCGCGATCTGCGACGGCGACATCGTCGTGGTCCGTCAGCAGTCCGAGGCGCATTCCGGCCAGATCGTCGCCGCGATGATCGACGAGGAGGCGACGGTGAAGGTCTACCGCCGCCGCAACGGCCACGTGTACCTCGAGCCGCGCAACCAGGCCTACGAGGTCATCGACGGCGACAACGCGGCCATCCTCGGCATCGTCGTGTCGGTACTCCGCAGCGTCTAGCGCTCCAGGTTGCTCTTCAGGCGGGCCATGTTCCGCACCATCTCCTTGCGGGACTGCGGAACGACCATCAGCGGGACGAGCAGCCTCCCGATGCCGTGCCCCTCGAAGTCGAGGTCGATCGTCACCGTGCTCGCGTCCCGGCCGGCGACCGGCTCGACGGTGACCTTGACGGTGGAGCGGATCGGTCCCTCGTCCCCGTGCACCGCCCAGGTGCGCGGCGGGTCGAACTCCGTCAGCCGCGAGGTCACGTCGCGTTCGCGGCCGCCGATCTTGCGGCGGGTGCGGCACTTGGCCCCGACGACCGGTTCACCGCCTTCGAGGTGCCCGCCGGTCACGTTCTGCTGCCACTCGGTGAAGTGGTTCGGATCGGTCACGTACGCGAACACGTCAGCGGCCCGCCGCTCCACCTCGACCTTCGTCACGATCGTTCCCATTGCCTCAGTCTCCTCCTCCATCGGTGGCCTTCGACTTGTTGACGAACGGCGCGTCCGCCGATTCGACAGGCTTGACCCGCTTCACACCGAACAGGACCGGGATCCCGGGGACGGCCGACAGGGTCCACGCCAGTACGGCGGACACGACGAAGGCGGACGGAAGCAGCACGGCGTACTTCGTCCCGATGCCCGCGTCCCAGCGGGCCACGAAGTACGCGATCGCCAGGATGACCGGCTGATGGACGATGAAGTACGGCATCGCGGCGCGGGCCAGCCGGGTAGGCAGCGCGCGCTGGAACGCGGGCGCGCGCATCCCGAATCCAAGCACGGCGACCAGCCAGCCCCAGACCGCGAACGTGATGAGCGGCGAGTACCACAGGTACTTCCACGAGTACCCGGGGTCCGGCCACCAGCCCTCGAGGAAGTCGATGATCCCGGTGAGTACGCCGATCACGAAGGCGCCGATGCCGAGGATCAGTCCGGGTACGGCGTCTCGTCGTACCGCTGCCAGCAGCCGCTCGTCGGACATGACCAGATACCCGACGACGAAGAAGTCGAAGAAGAACACGAACTCGCCCCAGCCATGATCCGGCCCCGGTGCGGCGAGCAGCAGCAGATGCACGGGGACCAGCGGTACGGCGAGGAGCAGGATCGAACCGCGCCGCCGGCATCGACGCGCGATCCAGTCCGTCCGGCCGCGCAGGACCATGAACAACGGCAGGCCGAGGATGGCGAACTGGATCAGGTAGACGAGGAACCAGAGGTGGTACGTGTCGCGCAACCACAGCGGCGCATGCCCGCCGAGGTCGCTGAAGAACGTCCGCACGTCACCGAAGAACGACTGCGTGGACCGACCTTTGTGGTGCTCCTCGATGAAGTACTGCAGCGGCGACAGCAGCACGTACGCGACGGCGAACGGGACGAGCAACCTCAGCGAGCGCTCTCTGAGGAACTGCGTTGCGGTCCGCCGACGCAGCGCCAGCCAGGACGCGGCGCCGGAGATCATGAAGAAGAACGCCAGCCCCCACAGACCGAGGAAGGCGATCGCGGTCGAGATCCCCTCGCTGGTCTGCCCGTTCTTCACGTGCCAGTCGCCGTCGTCGAACGGCCGCAGGGTGTGGAACACGAACACCCCGCACACCGCCAGCACCCGCAACCAGTCGAGAAACCACAACCGTTCGCCCCGCCCCTGAGCTCCCATGGAGCAAGGATGCTGGCTCAGCGGGCCAGGCGCTCGCGCAACAGGTCGAGTTGCGCCGGATTGGCCGTCAGCGCCGCGGCCCGTTCGTCGGCGACATGTGCTTCGGCGTCGCGGCCGAGGTCGCGGAGGAACTGGGCCCGGGTCGCGTGGAACAAGGGATACGTGTCGAGTGCCAGCCGGTCGAGCTCCGCGAGGGCGACCGCCGAACCCTCGACGAAAGAGAGCGCGACCGAACGGTGCAGGCAGGTCACCGGACTCGGCTGCAGGGTGAGGAGCATGTCGTACAGGACGAGGATCTGCCGCCAGTCGGTCTCGCCCCAGGTCGGCGCCTCGCTGTGGCACGCGGCGATGGCGGCCTGCAACTGGTACGGGCCGGGCGCGTGGTGACGGTGCGCGGCCCGGGTCAGGAGGGTCGTCGCTTCGGCGATCGCGATCTGGTCCCAGAGAGCGCGATCCTGGTCCTCGAGCAGGACCAGCTCGCCGGCCGGCGTGAAGCGGGCCGCCGTACGGGCTCGATGGAGGCGGATCAGGGCGAGCAGTCCGGCGACCTCGGGCTCGTTGGGCAGCAGGCCGTGCAGTAGGGCGGTGAGCCATTCGGCGTCGTCGACCAGGTCGCGGGAGTGCGCACGTTCCGCCGTACTGGAGAGGTAGCCCTCGTTGAAGAGCAGGTAGATGACGGTCAGTACTTCGGTGAGGCGGTCGGGCAGCTCGTCGTCGCGCGGGATCCGGTACGGGATGCCGGCGTCGGTGATCTTGCGCTTCGCGCGGGTGATGCGTTGCGCGACGGCCGATTCCGAGGCCAGCAGGGCGGCCGCGATCTGTGCGGTCGTCAGGCCGCACACCACCCGCAGCGTGAGCGTGACCTGTGCCTCGCGGGCGAGCGCCGGGTGGCAGCAGGTGAAGATCAGCCGCAGCCGGTCGTCCGGCGGAGGCTGTACGGGATGTTCGAACGCGGCCAGCTTGCTGCGGTAGTTCTGCTGCCGACGGAGTACGTCGAGTCCGCGGCGCTTCGCGACCGTGAAGAGCCAAGCGTCCGGCCGGTCGGGCACACCCTCGACCGGCCAGCGCTTCAGGGCGATCTCGACCGCGTCCTGGACCAGGTCCTCGGCCGCCGAGAAGTCACCGAGCAACGACACCAGTGCGCCGGCCAGCCGGCCCGCGTGGTCACGCACCACGCGAGCCAACTCGTCCTCGGTACTACTCACATCTCTGCCACCGGACGGATCTCAACCACCGGGCAGGCGGGCCAGGTCTTCACCATCCGCAGCGCCTCGTCCAGGTCCGCGACGTCGATCTCGGTGAACCCGGACACGACTTCCTTGCCCTCGATGAACGGACCATCGGTGGTCATCGCCACCCCGCCGTCCAGCCGGACCGTGGTCGCGGTCTCCGCACCCTGCAGCTTGTTGCCGCGGTCGGTGATCTTGTCCCGGTGGTCGTCGAACCACTGGTACACCCGCCGGTACGCCTCCTCCCGCTCGGCCGGCCCCATCGCCTCGAACTCCTTCACGTAGTCCTCGGTCTCGATGAACATCAGCACGTACTTCACACCCGAACCTCCTTCCGGACAGTCTTGCTCAGGAGGCGGCCAGGTTGGCGTAGAGATCGACACCGTTCCCGGACGGATCCGCGACGGTCGCGTAACGCATCCCCCACGGCGCGTCGTACGGCTCCTGCAGCCCCGTCACGCCGGCTGCGACGAGTTCGGCGTACTTCGCGTCGACCTCGGCCGCACTGTCGTACTCGACGGTCAGGAACACTCGGCCGAGCTTCGGCGGAGTCCAGTGCGCGGTGGTCTTGCTGCGCATCTCGTCGGTGTCGAGCATCAGATGCAGCCCGTTCGGCAGGTCGCAGCCGGCGTGGTCGTCCGGCATGTACTGGTCCCGCACGAACTCGAGGTCGAGCCGGCGGTAGAACTCGATCGCGCCGGCGAGGTCGGACACGACGATGTCGATGATCTTCACGGTGGTTGGCACTGCTGACTCCTTCTGGTGACGAACATGGTCACTCAGCAGACGATCGGCATCCCCGGCGATCCGACACTCTGACATCGTTGGCGCATGAAGCGGCCGATCTTCGCCCGGATGTATGCGCGAGTCCGCCCCGCCATGGACCGGGAGGGCGCGGCCGGGCACCGACTCCGACTGCTGGCCGGGGCGGCCGGTCGCGTGGTCGAGATCGGCGCCGGCGACGGCGGCAACTTCGCGCACTATCCGCCGGAAGTCGTCAGCGTTCTCGCCGTCGAGCCGGAGCCGTACCTGCGTGCTCAAGCCTTGCAGAACGCCGCAGCGGCACCGGTCACGGTCGAGGTTGTCGACGGTACGGCGGAGCGGCTGCCGGCTGCTGACGCGTCAGCTGACGTGGTCGTGGTGTCGCTCGTGCTGTGCTCGGTGCCGGACCAACAGGTGGCGCTGGCCGAGGCGGCTCGGGTACTGCGTCCGGGCGGGGAGCTCAGGTTCTACGAGCATGTCGCCGCGGACGGGGGCCGGCTGGAGACGGTGCAACGGCTCGCGGACGCGACGACGATCTGGGCACTGTTCGCGGGCGGTTGTCAGGTGCATCGTGACACCGCGGCGGCGATCGAGGCTGCTGGTTTCGTGATCGAGGAGATCGACCGCTTCGACTTCCCACCTGACCGGGCGAACCCGGCGCGTCCGCACATCCTCGGCCGGGCCCGGCGCTGAGCTCAGTTGTGGTTCGGGCCGTCGTCCGAGGAGGACTTGCCGGATCCGGACTTGCCTGAGTCGTCCCCACCGGAGCCGTGCGTCCCCGAAGTCGGCGCTGTGGTCCGGCCGGTGGTCGATGTACCGGAGCTGGTGGTGGACTTGCCGGGCCTGGCGCGGTCGCCGCCCTTGTCGTCGCCGGGCTCGGTTGTGCTCGTGGAGTTCGGGGTGCGGGTGCGGTCGCCGCCGTGGTCGTCCGTGGTCTTTGTCGGGGTCGGGGTGACGCGCTCGCTCTGCGGGGTGATGGTCTCGGGCGGCGGGAACCACAGCGGCGCCGGCGAGTGGCCCGGCGTACCGGGGTCGAACGCCGACCACACCGCCGTACCGCCGGCTACCAGGCCGGCTGCCGCGACGACGCCCAGCAGACCGGTGCCTGCCCACGCGAGATAGCGCCGGGTGCGTCGTGGACTCGCATCATCGGCGCGACCGGCGTGAAGCACGACGGGGCGTCGACGCGCGTCGGCTGCACCAGAGGCGCTGTGCGCCTGTCCAGCGCTCCGCGCGTCACCCGCCTGATCGTCCATGGTTCGATCGTGTCGCAACCAGCGGACCCGGCACCATCGGACCTTGGTACTAGTACCTAGTTGTCGCGGTCGCCGCGGCGCTGGCGTTGGGCCCAGAGGGCGGCTTGGGTGCGGTCGGTGACGCCCAGGCGCTGGTACACGTTGGTCAGGTGCGCCTTGACCGTGCGCTCGCTGATCCCGAGCCGCCGGGCGATCGTCTTGTTGGGCAGGCCGGCGCCGACCATGTCGAGCACCTCCTGCTCGCGATCGGTCAGCTTCGTCTCCGGCCCGGGCGAGCGCCGGTTCGTCAGCAGCACCCGCGCCGCCTTCGGATCCAGCGGCGAACCACCGGACACGATCTCCCGGATGCCGGCCAGGATCACCTCGGGCTCGCTGTGCTTCAGCAGGTATCCCTCGGCTCCGGCCTGCAGCGCATCCAGGATCCGCGCCTGATCGCTGAACGACGTCAGCACGAGCACATGGACTTCGGGCGACGCCGACACGATCCGCTCGGTCGCGGAGATCCCGTCCGTGCCGGGCATCGACAGATCCATCAGTACGACGTCCGGCCGCAACTCCGCCGCCATCGTCGCCGCCTCGGCCCCGTCACCGGCGGCGCCGACCAGCTCGATGTCATCCGCCGTACCGAGCAGCTGCGACAACCCAGTCCGGACGATCGCATGGTCATCGGCAATCAGCACCCGGATCGTCACACCGGCACCTCGGCTTCCACCCGTGTCCCCTGACCGGGCGCGGCCCGGACCGTCAGCGTGCCACCCGACTCCGCGAGCAGGTCGCCGATCGAGCGTAGCCCGAGGTGCCCGTCGCTGCTGCGCTCGCCGAGCCGCGACTCGTCGAATCCACGCCCGTCGTCATCGACGATCAGCACCCCACGCCCATCCACCCGGCTGGCCTTGATCAGCACCTCGCCGGCTCCGCTGTGCGCGGCGACGTTCCGCACGACTTCCTGCGCAGTACGGAACAGCAACGCGGCTACGGCCGCGGGCAGGTCCTCCGCGCCGTCGGTCTCCAGGCGCACCTCGATCCCCGTCCGCTCCAGGCTCGCCGCCAGTTCGGCCAACGCCGATGTCAGGCCTTCCTCGGCGAGGTTCGGCGGATAGATGTCGACCAGCAACGACCGGAGCGATCCGATACTCGCCCGCAGCCGGCTCGCGCTGTCCGCGATCAGCTCCGCCCGCTGCCCCTCCGTCGGATGCCCGAGCCGCATGGCGTCCAGTGCGTAGTTCAACCCGGTCAGCTCCTGTACGACGCCATCGTGCAACTCCCCCGCGATCCGCCGGCGCTCCGCGTCCGACGCGTCGACAGCGTGCTGCAGCAACCGCTCCCGATCCCGCTGCTGCCGCTGCACCCGCCGGGCCAGCGACCACGCGAACGGAATCTGCACCAGCTCCAGCACGAGCAACGCCCCGAGCGAAGGCGGCGCGAACCGCTGCCACGCGGCCTGTCCCGCCTCGGTGACCGCTTGGTACTGGAAGTACGCCTCGAACAGCATCGGCTCCCCGTTCGTCCCGCGGACTCCGACGTACACCTCGAGCAGCTTCTTGTACGGGATCTCGAACTTGTTCTCCGGCCGGCTCAGATCGCTGACCTCGGACGCGCTGCTGCCCTGCCGCTGGAGCGCTTCCTGCTCCTCGGGGCCGAGCGGGAACTGCTGACCGATCAACCGCGGCTCGTCCGAGTACACGATCCGCCCGTCGGCGTTCCACAACTTCACCCGGACCAGCGACCCCTGCAGCACGTACTTCCGCATCGCCTCGTCGAACGCCGTGAGCGCGGCTGGCTGCCCGGCGATCACCGCCGCGTCCAGCCGGGGCTCGACCACTCCCCGCGCGGTCACGTACGTCACCTGCCGTGCTGACTCGGTCGCCTGCTCGATGCCGGCCTGCCGCGCGACGAACGCGATCAGCGCGGCCAGCGAGAGCAGCACGATCAGCCCGGCTGCTGTGAACCGCACCAGCAGCCCGACCGTCGAGATCGGACCGCGGTCCGCACGTCGGAGTCTCCCCATGCCTGGGATCGTAGGGTGCGGCCACCTCCGGGCGGCAGCCCGACAACGGTCCTAGTACCAAGGTGCACTACCGAAGCCGACCAGCCGGCGACGAGCGTGGTCGGCATGAAACTTCCGCTGTCGCTCGCAGTCGCCGGGCCTGCCGCACGAGTGGAACTACCTGCACTCGCCGCCGCGGCCGGCCTCGTCGTACTGCGAGTCGGCGCGGTCCTGCTCCGTCCCTGGCCGCTCGCTCTAGCTGTGGACCATGCGCTGAACGCGCCCGCGGACCCCGCCACTGCCGTGAGCCCGGCCCGGGAAGCGGGCTTGGCCGGGCAACTGGCCGCCCACCCCGTCCTGGTGCTGGCCCTGGCGGCCGCGGGCAGCGTCATCCTCTCCGCTGTCGTCGGCCTGCTCGACATGGCGAGCCTGCGAACGGTCGAGGGTGCCGCCGAGCGGATCGGCGCCTCGCTGCGAGCGACGATGTTCCAGCGCACGATGACGCGCTCGCTCCGCTGGCACGACCGGATGCGGAGCGGCGAGCTGGTCTCGCGGCTCACCACCGACGTCGGCCGCCTCCTCGACGCGGTCGTCGCAGTGACCACATCCTTCCTGCCGGACGCGGTGATGCTGGCCGGCGTACTCGCGCTGCTCGTCGCGTTCGACCCCGAGCTCGCGCTGATCGGACTCACCGTGGCGCCGGTTCTCGCCGTACTCGCGGTCCGGCAACGCCGGCGGATCCGGGTCGCACAGCACGACGCCCGGACCGAGTCCGGACGGTTGGCCGGGGCAACGACCGACCTGCTCCGCAACGTCCGCGCGGTGCAGGCGTTCGGCCGGATCGACCGCGCCGCCGCGATCTTCGGCACCCGGAACCGCGCCGTCCTCGACGTCGAGCTCCGCGCCATCGACGTGGACGCCCGCTGGACCCCGATGGCCGACATCGTCCTCGCAATCGGCGCCGCTGTGGTCCTGGTCGTCGGCGGACGACACGTTCTGACCGGTGCCCTCAGCGTCGGCGAACTCCTCGTCGTCCTCGCGTACCTCCGCGACCTCTACTCCCCCGTCCGCGGCCTGACCCGGCTGTCCGTCGTACTCGCCAAGGCCGGAGCCAGCGCCGCCCGCGTCCGCGAGGTACTCGACTGCGACGAGGCCGTCGAGGATCGGTACGACGCCCGCCCGGCGCCCCGGCTGCGCGCCGGCATCCGGTTCGAGCGAGTGTCCTTCGGCTACGAACCGGGGCGACCGGTCCTCGACCACTTCGACCTCGACATCACAGCCGGTGAGACGATCTGCCTGCTCGGCCCGAGCGGGATCGGCAAGAGCACCACACTCCACCTGCTGCTCCGCCTGTACGACGTCGACGCCGGGCGGATCCTGATCGACGGGGTGGACCTGCGGGACTGCGACCAGCGCAGCCTGCGCGACCGGTTCGCCTTCGTCCCGCAGGACCCGTGGCTGCTGGACGCGACGGTCGCCGAGAATATTGCCTTCGGCAACCAGAACGCGACCCGCGCGGGGGTGATCGCGGCCGGCCGGACCGCGCTGGTGGACGAGTTCGCCGACCGGCTGCCGTTCGGCTACGACACGCCGCTCGGCGAAGGCGGCGTACGGCTCTCCGGCGGTCAGCGCCGCCGGGTCGCGCTGGCCCGCGCCGCGGTCTCGCCTGCGCCGATGGTCCTGCTCGACGAACCGACCGCCTCGCTCGACCCCGTGTCGGCGGCCGCGGTCATCAAGGCCATTCGAGCGATCACCAGTGGCACCGCGCACCGAACGGTCCTGATGGTCACCCATGATCGCGACCTGGCGGCGATCGCCGACCGGGTCGTCACCCTCGACCGCCAACTCGCCGGAAGGAGGTGAATCTCATGCGTATCAAGCCTGTCATGCACCACGGACGGTCCCGTAGCCGGTCCCGTTCGCGCAGCCGCAGCCGTTCCCGCAGCCGCTCGCGCGGCTGACCCACCAGCCTGCCGCCGGGTGAACACCCGGCGGCAGGCTTCACCCGACGGAGACCGATCATGCTTGTTGACACTGCTACGGACGACCTGGACGGGCTCGCCGTCTGGGACTGGGCCGAAGGCTGCGAGCTGCCCGGTGGAACGTTCGCCATCGAGCGCCTCGGCGTCGGCCACCGCTGCGAGACCTGGCTGGTCTGGTCGGTATCGCTGTGGGCGCCCGCCGTACTCAAGGCCGCGCGCCCCCACCAGATCCACCACCCGCGCGCGGTCAAGTCCCTCCGCCGTGAGACCGCCGCGCTCGCCGGCAACCTGCACCCGGCCCTCCCGCGGCTCCTTGCCGACGGCACCGAGGACGCCATCCCGCACATCCTGGTCGAGTACGTCGACGGTCCGACGCTGATCGACGAACTCGAGGACAACGGTCTGCTGACCGTGCCCGAGGCCGCGAACCTCGGCGCACAACTGCTGCCCGCCCTGATGGCCCTGCACAGTCGCGGGTTGGCGCACCTCGATGTGAAGCCGGACAACGTGGTACTGCGGGACGGCCGCCCGGTTCTGATCGACTTCGGCAGCGCTCGCCGCATCGGCAGCGAGCAACCACCGGGCCACCCGGTCGGCACCGAGGGCTATGCGTCCCCCGCGCAGGAGGCCTGCGAGCCGGTGTCCGCCGAGATGGACCTCTACAGCCTCGGTCAGACGCTCTCCGAGGCCTGTGGAGAGTTGCCCGACACGCTCCGCTTCCTCCTCGCACCGCATCCGGCCACCCGGAGAGCGCTCTCTGCGCTCTCCGAGGCGGCGGGCGAACTCCAGCCGTGGCCGGCCTGGCTCAGGGCATGAGGTCCATCGCCGCGGTGCCCTCCAGGAAGTTCGTCGGAACCGATACCTGGTCGTGCACGATCATCCACTGGCCGTCGATCTTCTGCCAGGCCGCCGTCCAGCGCAGCCAGTAGTCGATCTTTCCGCCCGGGCTCAGCGCCGGGTTCATGGTCGCGTTCATGTGGTTGAGGCTGTAGACGACGGCGAGATCGCCGTCGACGAGCACGGTCAGGTCGCGGGCCTCGTACTCGAGCGGCAACTGGAAGGCGGCGAAAACCTGCTGCCAGTTCGCCCATTTCGTCTCCGCGCCGAGGTGCCGGAGTGGTGGCTGGATGTCGAACGAGACGATGTTCGGCGCGAAGATCGTCTTCAGCGTGTCCAGGTCACCGGTCCGTACCGCCTCGAGCAGGCTCTCGATACGCTCGCGGATATCCACTTCGGCTACTGCGTTGTTGGTAGTCATGATCGCTACGACGAGACAGCTGCGCGGACTGTCAGACCTCACAGTTCGCCCTGCTGCTCCGTCGTACGGGTATGAACGAGGAGAGGACCGACATGAGCGAGCCCGGCCTGAGCGCGATCATGAGCGAACGGCGGCAGCTGATCAACCTCGCCTACCGGCTGCTCGGATCGCTCGCCGACGCCGAGGACGTGGTCCAGGAGACGTACGCCCGCTGGTACGCGATGACCCCGGCCGATCAGCAGGCGATCGACAACCCGGCCGCGTGGCTGACCAAGGTCGCGAGCCGGATCTGCCTCGATCTGCTCCGCTCTGCCCGCTCCCGGCGCGAGCGGTACGTCGGTGAATGGATCCCGGAGCCGCTCCCGGAGAGCACCGAATGGCACACCGGTCAGCCCACCGGAGCTGGCGGTACGGGCGATCCGGCCGACCGCGTCACGCTGGACGAGTCCGTCAACATGGCGTTCCTCGTCGTTCTCGACGCGATGACGCCGGCCGAGCGGGTCGCGTTCATCCTTCACGACGTCTTCCGGTACCAGTTCCCGGAAGTGGCCGAGATCGTCGGCCGGACCCCGGCGGCCTGCCGGCAGCTCGCTTCCTCGGCGCGGCGGCGGATCCGCGACGCCCAGCTGCCGACGGCGCCGTCCGCACACCGGGCGGAGCTCATCCGGCAGTTCAAGCAGGCCTGGGAGGCGACCGACATCCCGGCGCTGGTCAGCCTGCTCGACCCCGAGGTCACCGCGGTGGCCGATGGCGGTGGCGTCGTGACGGCCGCGCTCGAGCCGGTCCACGGTGGACCGGACGTCGCGCAGTACTTCGCCGGCCTGCCGCTGTTCCTGCTCGGCCGCGAGCTCGTCGAGCGCGTGGTCAACGGGCAGCCCGGCCTGGTGATCCAGTACGAAGGTGTCATCGAGACCGTGATCGCGTTCGACGTGGACGCCGATCACATCACGAACATCTGGGCGGTCAGGAACCCGGCGAAGCTGGGACCCTGGACGAACTGACCAGCGTCAGCACGGTCTCCTGGGCGCAGGCCTTGTTCACGCCGATCCCGCCGCGAGCGCCGCGTTTGATCCAGCCCGCCACGTAGTGACCGGGCCGGTCGACGACGGCGCCGCGGACGTTCGGGACGATCCCGCGGTCCGGGTCGAACGGCAGACCGTCGATCGGCCTGCCCTCGAACCCGACCGCGGTGAACAGGTTGCCCGCAGCAATCGACTCGCCGGAGTCGAGCGTCAGCCCCTCGGACGTCCACGCGGTCGGCCGGGCATGGTGCCGCAGCTGGACGCGATCGCCCACCGCCGAGCGCAACTCCTGCAACGCCGACTCCGTGTACGCGGCATCCTGAGGCCCGCGCCGCCCGAGCAGGACAACTTCCTTGATCCCGCTGGCCGCGAGCCTCCGCTTGACGTCCAGCGGCGCATCCATGCCACGCAGCCGCCGCTCGTCACTCAGCAAGATGCGCGCGACGTCGAGCGCGACGTTCCCGTTGCCGACGATCACCGCGCGGGGCCCGGCCAACTCGGCCGGCGCCACCGCTCCCGGACGTCCGTTGTACCAGGCAACGAAGTCTTCCGCGGTGCAGGCCGCATCCTCGCCGGGGATACCCAGCCGGCGGCTCCGCCGCGCACCGACAGCGTGAATCACCGCATCAAACCCATCCACCGGCCCACGCCGGGCACCCGACGACCCGCCGGCGGCTACGCCGGGCAGCTCGCGGGCATCAGTTCCGGGCATCCACCGCACTCGCCGGTGGTGAAGGATTCGTTCGAAGACTTGCACGATCTGCTTGGTACTCGGGTGATCCGGCGCGACGCCGTACCGGACCAGGCCGCCGACCTGGTCGAGCCGATCCACCAGCGTCACCTCGGCTGTTGTCCGGAGCAACAACTCGCGGGTCGCGTACATCCCGGCCGGCCCGGCTCCGACCACCAGCACCCGTCGCGGTCCGCCACCCCACACCTGGTACGACGGAGGCTCCCACGAATCGAGGTCCGTCGCTTCGAGTGGCTCCTGGCCGGCGAAGTACTCGGCGTTCCGCTCGACGTCCTCGGTCGCGGCCTGGTCCGCGGGCTGAGCGGCGTCGACCGGGCAGATGTCGGCGCAGGCTCCGCAGTCGATGCAGGTCCGCGGATCGATGAACAGGCTCACGCCCGTGCCGAAACCGGGCTCGCCGGGCGACGGATGGATGCTGTTCATCGGACAGACCGCGACACAGCTCGCGTCCGAGCAGCACTCCCCCGAGATCGCGTAACTCACAGCAGCCCGGTCCGCCGATACACCCGGGACGCGGCCGGCGTCAGCAGCCCGACCGACCCGAGGAAGTCCATCAGGTTCGCGCAGCTTGTCCTCAGCAACGACCGGTGATGCTCGTTCCGCCGTGCCTCACGGACTGCCCGGTCGGCGTCCAGACCGACGTTCGCATAGACCTCGCGGCCGACCATGCTGGACACGATCGTGTCCGCGGCGATCGCGATCACCAGCGCGCTGACCCAGCGCCGCCCACGCCCGGCACCGGCCAGCCGCTCGCGGGTCTCCTCGCGGGCGAACACCATGTGCCGCGACTCCTCGACGACGTGGATGTGGTTCACCTGCCGGACCAGCGGCTCGACCCGGCGGTCCCGCATCCAGTCGCGTTGCATGACGTCCAGGACCTCCTCCGCCACCAGGATGGCGGCGTACGCCGACTCGCCGGTGGCAACGGTCTTGAACATCCGGCCGAGCTCGCGCGTCAGCAGCCGCGGCCGGTACGACGGCTCCACCATCCGCTCGGTCGCCCGCGCGAACATGATCGAGTGCCGGCACTCGTCGGCGATCTCGGTCAGCGCCCACTGGAACTCGGCGCTCCGGGGCGGCTTGTCGTACACGTCCCGGAGCACCAGCTGCTGCAGGATCAGCTCGAACCAGATCCCGGTGGTCGCCACCGACGCGGACTCGTGCCGGGTCAGCTCCCGCTGCTGCGCCTCGGTCAGCTCGTCCCAGTACGGCGTGCCGTAGAGCGTGCTCCACTCCGGGGACATCCCGAACCCGTCGCCGATCGGCGCGTGCCAGTCGATCTCCGTCTCCGGATCCCGGGACAACCGGGTCGCGGACCCGAGCAACCGCTGAGCGGTGTCGTCCATCCCACACCTCCGGTGCGATATGACATCGTCTATGTAACATAGCCGCTGTCCAAATCGCACGCAAGAGGCCTCAGACGAAGCTGAAGAGGCTCTGCCCGGTGATCAACGGCTCGGGCACGCCGGTGAAGCGGTGCACGCCGACGCCGAAACCGGCGTCCTTCCCGGACAGCCACACGCGCTCGAAGTCGCGAGCCTCGAACCGGTCGCAGATCGACGGCACCAGGTCCGGTTCCTCGCGGTGGCGGGTCCAGATGAGCGTCGCGCCCGTCCGGCACAGCTGCGGGCTCGCGTCGACGGTCCGCTGGATGTCCCCGTCGCTGATGTTTCCGAAGATCCCGCACAGCAGGACCAGCTCAGCCGGCACCAGGCCGACATACTGATCGATCAGCGACGCGTCACCGGTGACGACCTCGACGTGGTCGAATCCGCGGGCCCGCTCGCGGGCGGACGCCGCCAGCTCAGGATCCAGCTCGACGAGTTTCGCCTGGACGTCACGCCGGCGCGGATGATCCGCCAGCACCTCGAGCAGATCCCTCCCCTGCCCGGCACAAAGGCTGACCACCGGCACCGGTCCGGCCGGCGCTCGGTCCAAGGCCGCACGGACCTGCTGCTTCACCGCCTCCAGCCGCCGGGACAGCTCGGACTCCGGATCGTCGTACCGCTGATGCCATCGCTGCCAATCCATGCCGGGAACAGTAGAGGCGGCAACCGACAGAACACTGCCGATCTGTAATGTCACGGTGACACAAGGACAGGAACTTCCGGGACCGATGGATAGTTGTCTTTCAGGAGCCCGTGCACGATCAGAGGAGAGTCATGGCAAGGCGTGTCGAACAGAAGGCTGCGGCCCGTGAGCGGATCGCGGCGCAGCTCGCCGCGCAGCAGGCGGCGGAGCGGCGGCGGCGCCTTCTGCTCGCGCTCGGCGCGGTCGTCCTGGTCATCGTGATCGTCGGTGGGCTGGTGGCGATCCGCGTGTTCGGCGGCGGCAAGAAGACCGCGACCGGCCCGTCCGGTGCGGCCGACACGGCCCTGATGACCACCCTCTCCTCGATCCCGGACTCGACCTTCTCGACGGTCGGCTCCGCCGGTGTCACGGCCGCGCCGTCGGCGATCAACGGCGCGCCGGCGCTCACCGACAACGGCAAGCCGAAGGTGCTCTACATCGGCGCCGAGTACTGCCCGTTCTGTGCGGCGGAGCGGTGGCCGGTCACGGTCGCGCTGATGCGGTTCGGCACGTTCAGCGGTCTGGGGACGACGCATTCGGCGTCCGGCGACGTGCACCCGAACACGCCGACGCTGTCGTTCCACGGATCGACGTACACCAGTCAGTATCTGGCGTTCACCGGTGTCGAGACGACGACGAACGAGCTGGAAGGCAACTCGTACAAGCCGCTCGACACCCCGACGGCCGAGGACCAGGCGACGCTGCAGAAGTACGACTACCCGCCGTACGTCGACAAGGACGGCGCCGGCTCGATCCCGTTCATCGACCTCGGCAACAAGTTCATCGGGTCCGGGGCGACGTACGACCCGGAACTGCTGGCCGGCAAGACCCAGCAGCAGGTCGCCGACGCGATCAAGGACCCGTCGACGCCGATCGCGAAGGCGGTCATCGGGTCGGCCAACGTCTACACCGCGGCGATCTGCAAGATGACCAACAACCAGCCGGCGAACGTCTGCTCCACCGAGGCCGTCACCGCGGCGGCCGGCAAGCTCGGCGCTGCGAAGGGCTGAGCGGTGACGGAATCCAACGCAGGCACGGTGCAGCGGTCCTCCCGGGCGCCCCTCGGCGTGATCCCGTGGGCCACCCTGGTGGTGTCGATCGCCGGGCTGGCGGTCGCGGCGTACCTGACCTACGAGCACTTCACCGCGGGTACGACGCTCGCCTGCCCGGACACCGGCGTGGTGAACTGCGCGAAGGTCACCACCAGCGAGTACTCGAAGGTCCTCGGCATCCCGGTCGCACTGCTCGGACTCGGGTTCTTCGTCGGCATGACGGTGCTGTCCGTGCCTCCGCTGTGGCGCACGTCCTCCCCGTGGCCGGGTCGTCTCCGGCTGGCCGCCGTACTCGTGGGCGTCGTCTTCATCTGCTACCTGATCTGGGCCGAACTGTTCCAGATCAACGCCATCTGCCTGTGGTGCACGGTCGTCCACGGCCTGACCCTGATCCTGTTCGCGCTGGTCATCATCCGCCAGGCGCTCATCCCACCGGCTTCATGAAATAGCCCCACCCCGGGTACCAGGGCGGAATGAGCGAGTACGCCGGGGCTGAGGAGTGGGTGCCGCACGAGGGTGGGATGCGGAAGGTGCGGGCGGTGCTCGCGGATTGCCGCGGGTGTGACTTGTGGGAGGACGCCGAGCGGGCCGTCGCGGGCGAAGGGCCGGTGCGGTCGCGGCTGGTGCTGGTCGGTGAGACACCCGGGGATCACGAGGACAAGGAAGGACACGTGTTCGTCGGACCGGCCGGGCGGTTGCTCGACCGGGCGCTCGAAGCGGCTGGTATCGACCGATCGGACGTCTACCTGACCAACGCGGTCAAGCACTTCCGTTTCGAACTCGACGGCAAGCGGCGGATCCACAAGACGCCGTCCGCCGGTCAGATCACCGCCTGCCATCCGTGGCTCGCGCGTGAGCTCGAGATCGTCAAACCGGACCTGGTCGTGATCATGGGCGCCGTCGCCGCCCGGGCCCTGATGGGACCCGGTTTCAAGGTCACCCAGCATCGCGGCGAGAAGGTCGAACTGCCCGACGGCGGCACCGCGATCGCGACCGTCCACCCATCCGCCGTGGTCCGCTCGCAGGAGTTCAACCGCGACCTCGGCCTCTTCGTCGACGACCTCCGCGCCGCCCTGGCGCTCCTCGGCTAACGCTGACGCCAGCGCCAGTCCCGGACCTCCGGCAGATCTTCGCCGTACGTGGTGACGTACTCATGGTGGCGTGTGCGCTGATCGGCGAAGTACTGCCGGGTCGAGACCGCCCGGCTGCCGAGCGACGGGACGCGGTCGATGACGTCCATCGCGAGGTGGTAGCGGTCCAGGTTGTTGCGGACGACCATGTCGAACGGCGTGGTCGTCGTACCCTCCTCGATGTAGCCGCGGACGTGCAGGTTGTCGTGCCCGCGCCGGCGATACGTCAGGCGGTGGATCAGCCACGGGTAGCCGTGGTACGCGAAGATCACCGGCTTGTCGGTGGTGAACAGAGCGTCGAACTCCGCATCGGGCAGCCCGTGCGGGTGCTCACCCTCCGACTGCAACCGCATCAGGTCGACGATGTTCACGACCCGGATCCGCAGCTCGGGCAGGTGCTCGCGCAGCAGATCGACCGCGGCGAGCGTCTCCATCGTGGGTACGTCGCCCGCGCACGCCATCACCACGTCCGGCTCGCCGTCGTCGTTGCTCGCGAACTCCCAAACACCGACGCCCCGCGCACAGTGCAGGGCCGCAGCCTCCCAGTCCAGCCAGTTCGGCTGCGGTTGCTTGCCCGCGACAACGACGTTGATGTAGTTCCGGGTCCGCAGGCAGTGATCCATCGTGGACAGCAGCGTGTTCGTGTCCGGCGGCAGATAGACGCGGACCACCTCGGCCTTCTTGTTCACCACGTGATCGATGAAGCCCGGGTCCTGGTGCGAGAACCCGTTGTGATCCTGCCGCCACACGTGCGACGTGAGCAGGTAGTTCAGCGACGGGATCGGCCGGCGCCACTCCAGCCGGTTGATCGTCTTCAGCCACTTCGCATGCTGGTTGACCATCGAGTCGACGATGTGGACGAACGCCTCGTACGACGAGAACAGCCCGTGCCTGCCGGTCAGCAGGTACCCCTCCAGCCAGCCCTGGCAGGTGTGCTCGCTGAGAATCTCGAGGACGCGTCCGTCCCGAGCCAGGTGATTGTCGGTCTCGAGCAGCCCGGCCTGCCACTGCTTGCCGGTCGTCTCGTAGACCGCCCCCAGCCGGTTCGACTCGGTCTCGTCCGGGCCGAACAGTCGCAGGTTGTCGGCGTTCAGCCGGAATGCATCGCGCAGGAACGCTCCGAAGACCCGCGTCGGCTCACCGTCCTCGGCGCCCGGAACCTTCACCGATACGGCGTACTCCTCGACCGGCGGGAGCTCGAGGTCACGGCTCAACACACCACCGTTCGCGTGCGGATTCGACCCCATCCGCCGGTCCGAACCCGGCGCCAACTCGACCAGGGCCGCGACCGGACGGCCCTGCTCGTCGAACAGCTCCTCGGGCCGGTAGCTGCGCATCCACGACTCCAACTGGTGGAGGTGCTGCTCATTCGTCCGTACGCCGGACAGTGGCACCTGATGGGCTCGCCAGGTGCCCTCGACCGGCTCGCCGTCGACGGTCCGCGGGCCGGTCCAGCCCTTCGGCGTACGCAGCACGATCATCGGCCACGCCGGTCGCGGTGGGGCCTCCGCTGCGGACCGTGCCTCCACCTGGATCTCGTCGATCCGGTCCAGGCAGGTGTCCAGCGTCGCCGCCATCGCCTGATGCACCTCGGCCGGCTCGGAGCCCTCGACGAGGTACGGCTCGTACCCGTACCCCTGGAACAGTGCGGTCAGCTCGTCGTCGCCGATCCGTGCCAGCACCGCCGGGTTCGCGATCTTGTAGCCGTTCAGATGCAGGATCGGCAGTACGGCGCCGTCTCGCACCGGGTTGAGGAACTTGTTCGAGTGCCACGACGCCGCGAGCGGACCGGTTTCCGCCTCACCGTCGCCGACCACGCAGGCCACGACGAGCCCGGGGTTGTCGGCGGCAGCGCCGTACGCGTGACTGAGCGAGTAGCCGAGCTCGCCGCCCTCGTTGATCGAGCCCGGCACGTCCGCGGCCACGCGACTCGGGACGCCACCGGGGAACGAGAACTGCTTGAACAGCCGGCCCATGCCGACCTCGTCCTGCGTGGTGTTTGGGTACTCCGCCGTCCAGCTGCCCTCGAGCCAGGTATTCGCGACAAGCGCCGGGCCACCGTGCCCCGGCCCGGTCACGAACAGCAGCTCCCGGTCGCGCTGCCTGATCACCCGGTTGAGGTGTGCATACACCAGGTTGAGGCCCGGCGTCGTACCCCAGTGGCCGAGCAGCCGGGGCTTGATGTGCTCCGGCCGCAGCGGCTCACGGAGAAGCGGGTTGGCGAGCAGGTAGATCTGCCCGACGGACAGGTAGTTCGCCGCCCGCCAGTAGGCGTCGATGCCTTGCAGCTCGTCGTCGGTCAGCGGCCTGATGTCGATCTGCTGCACGGCTGGTCCCCCCAGCTAGCGGCCGACGGCTCTCGCCAGTTCGGCCTTCGTCATCTTCGAGCGACCCTTGACGTTCTTCTGCTTGGCCTCATTGTAGAGCTGGTCCTTGGTACGCCCCTTGGAGCCGCTGTGCGACCGCAAGCCGCCGCGCCGGGCCGACGAGATGTCGTCCGTCGACGTCCGGCTCTTCTCCTTCGCCTCCCCGGACCGGGCCCGCTCCTTGTTCACCGTCCGCGACGCGATCTCCTCGGCAACATCCTCACTGCGGCCACGCTGCTTCAGGCCGGCCTTGATGTGCTCGTACTGCCGCTCGCGTTTCCGGCTCGCTCCTGCAGGCATGTCGTTGCCTCCTTTCACCGGCCGTCCGGTACCCGGCCCTGGGCTGGGTAAATCGGCCGGGTTCGGTAGATGTCTGGGACTGGGTGGGTGCCGGTAGCGGTCGTTGGTGCTGACAGAGGGTAGGATGGGTCATCGATCGCGCATTCAGGAGCGGTGAATTCTGAGCCGTGTTCCTGGGGGACCCTCTGGACGGCCCACTGCTTGTCACCGCGTGGCGTCTCGTCGGCGGTTCGGTCCTCGCGCGGTCTGGCGTTCCGCCACGGCTCCGTCGTGGCATGACACAGGAGGAACAGTTGGCCCGACGAGGTCAGCGCCAGCCCGGCGCTACCCGTTCCGCTCCCCGTCGACGGCGTCGTGTCCGCGACGGTGAGTCAGACGGTCTCATCCAGGTGCTCGCGCAGGCCGTGCGCGAGGTCGAAGGCGCGGTCACGCGCGGTGCGAGCAAGCCGTCGAGCCGGACGAAGTTCCAGGTCGTCGCCCTGCTGGTCCGCGAGGAGCGCGCCCGGGTGAACGGCGCGGAGTCCGCCACCGAAGCGTTCCGCACCGAGCAGCTCCGGCGGCTCGACGGCATCGCCACGATCCTGGCGAAGACCGCCGCGCTGGATCCGACCCTGCTCGGTCTGCTGGCCGAGGACGCGGTGATCTCCGAGGCCGCGGCCGCCCTCCGGCGGCAGATGCTCGAGGACGCCGGCATGGAGCTGCCCGAGGAGCCTGAGCCGGTTCAGCCGGTCGCTCCCCCGGACACCCAGACCCGGCGAGTGGTGCCGCAGGCCGTCGTGTCCCGGCAGCTCGCCAACCCGTTCCTCGCCCCGGACTTCTCCAGCGCTCCCCCGCGCCCGGTGCATGCCAGTCGGCTGGCCGGGTGGGAGCTGATCGGCCCGTTGCTGAGGTCGTTCGAGCACGCCGGCGCCTCGGCGAGCATGAAGCTGCCCGACCCGACCTCCCTGCAGCTGGCCGGCGGTATCGACTCGCTGCGCCTGCGTGGTCTCGAGCTGATGCCGCACCAGGCGGGCGTGATCGCCGCCGCGGCGGCCGGGCACCGGACGTTCCTGCTCGCCGACGAGCCCGGACTGGGCAAGACGGCGCAGGCGCTGCTCGCCGCTCAGGCCGCCGAGGCCTATCCCCTGCTCGCGGTCGTCCCGAACGTCGTGAAGACGAACTGGGCGCGGGAGGCCGGCCTCTGGACACCACGCCGAACGCCGACCGTGATCCACGGTGACGGTGACACGATCGACGGCTTCGCCGACATCGTCGTGGTGAACTACGAGGTCCTCGACCGGCACGTCGGCTGGCTGGGCGACCTCGGCTTCCGCGGCATGGTCGTCGACGAGGCGCACTTCATCAAGAACAAGAAGTCCCAGCGGTCACGCAACGTGCTCGATCTGGCTGGCCGGATCCGCAACCGGACGGCCCGTCCGCTGCTGATGGCACTGACCGGTACGCCGCTGATCAACTCGATCGAGGACTTCACCGCGATCTGGGAGTACCTCGGCTGGGTCGACGAGAAGGCCCCGCGCGCCGAGCTGATGGAGAAGCTCGACGACACCGAGCTGACGCCGGCCGACCCGGGCTTCGCCGCGGCCGCGCGGGCCAGCGTGATCGACATGGGCATCGTCCGCCGCCGCAAGGTGGACGTGGCAGCCGACATCCCGGCCCGCCGGATCGCCGACCTGCCGGTCGAGCTGGACGGCGCCGCCGGCCGGTCGATCCGCGCCGCCGAGCGGGAGCTGGCCGATCGCCTCGTCGAGCGGTACCGCACCGCGCTCGAGACCCGCCGGTCCGGGGTCGTCGTGGACGGTATCGACCACGACCTGGTCCGCCAGGTGGCCGGCTGGGAGCGGGCCGAGATGGCGACCAAGAAGACCGGCGAGAACGTGTTCAGCCTGTTCCGCCGGATCGGTCAGGCCAAGGCCGGGCTGGCCGCGGACTACGCGGCCCAGCTGGCGCAGAACGTCGGCAAGGTGGTGTTCTTCGCCCGGCACATCGAGGTGATGGACGCCGCCGAGGAGCTGTTCGCCGAGCGGGGCATCCAGTTCTCGTCGATCCGCGGCGACCAGACGACGCGGACCCGGCAGAAGAACATCGATGCCTTCGTCAACGATCCCGAGGTGTCGATCGCGGTCTGCTCGCTGCTGACCGCGGGCGTCGGCCTGAACCTCCAGGTCGCCTCGAACGTCGTGCTCGCCGAGCTGTCCTGGACGAACGCCGAGCAGACGCAGGCCATCGACCGGGTGCACCGGATCGGGCAGGACGAGCCGGTCACGGCGTGGCGGATCATCGCCGCGCAGACGATCGACACCCGGATCGCCGACCTGATCGACGCCAAGGCCGGCCTCGCCGCCAAGGCCCTGGACGGCTCCGACGAGGAGGTGGGTGTCTCGGCCGACTTCCAGCTCGAGGCGCTGGCCGCCCTGCTCACCCAGGCCCTGGAAGCCTCAGCCTGAGAACTCGCCCACCGGCAACTCGACGTCCACCCTGTTGGTTGCCGGTGCGAGCGGGCAGGTCCACTCCGGGCTGTAGGCGCACGACGGGTTGTACGCGAAGTTCAGGTCGACGACGAGCCGGCCGACGTGCAGGTCGCCGCCCAGATCGGCACCCTTGACGGTGTCGATCAGGTAGCGGCCGCCGCCGTACGTCGACCGGCCGGCGAGGCTGTCCTTGAGCGGTACGAAGATGCCGCCGCCGTACGACTCGAGCCACCACACGTCGAGGTCCCCCACGCCCGGCAGGTGCAGTACGCCGACCAGCGAGAACGGGATCACGCCGTCGGTGGCCGACTCGAACTCCCACCGGTCCGGCTTCACGTCGGTGTCGATCACCGCGTCGAACCGCAACTCGGGCCGGTACGGTCCCACCGGCGCACCGCCGTACGTCGCGCGCTTCTCGGCCGGCACCGGCGAGGCCGGGTGGTTGATGAGGAGGTCGTCACGGCCGGCCCGCCACAGTGCGTGCGCCTTGGCCGGATCGCGTTCGGCGCGGACGGACTGGTACAGCGCGAACACGCGCCGCCGCCAGTCGGCGACGGCCAGTGCGGGTGCTGCGAAATCCACTGTCTCTCTCCTGTTAGCTCTTGAGGGCTTCCGCGGACTTGGTCCAGTTGCTGTGCAGGCGGTCCAGGTACGACTGGGCCTGCGCACCGGCCTTCCGGCCGCGGGCGAAGATCCGCATGTTGCCGCCACCGGCGTTGTAGCCGAGGGCAAGCAGTTCGTCCTTGGTGTACAGGTCGGCGCGCTTGGCCGGCAGCCGTTCGGCCAGGTCGTGCAGGTGCCAGGCGGCGGCCTCGATCGCGAGCGCGGGGTTGTCCGGCAGCTCCTCCCACTTCCGCTTCGCGAAGTCGCGGCCGCGTTTGGTCTCGTCGAACGCCGGCTTGTGCATGTTGGCGATCCCGAACGCCGGGTCGGAGTCGACCTGGGCCCATTGCCGCTCGAACTTCGGGTCGTGCGGCTTGTACGCCTCGTTGTACAAGATTGCCATCAGCAACTGCGGGTTGATCCCCGCCTGCTTGGCGTAGCGGCGTACCTCGGGAGCGAAACGGGCCGGGTCGTAGTCGTCGTACCAGGGTTTCGTGGCGGTGGTCTGCGCCGGCGCCGGCTTGGTGGCGGCCGGTTGGGTCTTCGGCGCGGACGCCGGCTTGGTGTCGTTGTCCGAGCACGCCGCCCAGACGCCCACGAGAAGGACCCCGACCGCCGCCCACGACCAGCGTTTCGCCACCTGCACCTGTCCAACCTAGCCGTACGACGAAAGCGGGCTGTCCACGCAACGCAACTTTTCCGGCAACCGCACCCGGAGATGCGCCGGAGCGGGTATTCCGGCCGCATCATGTGAGCACGGCTGCCGGGTGGTCCGGAGGGGGATCACCCGCGCCGGTTTCGTCAGGGAGTCGCCTGTGACCATGATCGACCCGAGCAAGGACAGCGCCGCCACCGCCTTCGCGCACCTCGCCCTCGAGCTGCACGACGCGCCGGGAGTCGGCGAGACGGTCGATGCGGTCGCCCAGTTCGCCCTCCAGGCCCTCAACTGCACGTACGCCGGCGTCGCACTGTCCACGCGCGGTTCACGCTGGGAGATCGCGGCGGTCACCGACCCGGTCGTCGCCGACGTGTTCGAGCTCCAGATCAGCCACCAGAGCGGACCTTTGGTGACAGCGATGCAGGAGCGCCGGCCGGTGCTGATCCGCGACACGACCACCGACGATCGCTGGCCGGAGTGGGCGGCCAAGGTCGCCACGCTCGGGGTCCGCAGCGTCCTGGACGTACCGCTGGCCACTGGCCACGTGCGGAGCCCGATGGTCGGCGTACTGGGTCTCTACAGCCCCGCGCCCGACGCGTTCGCGGACGATGACGAGGCGGTCGCGCACATCCTGGCGCGGCACGCGTCGGTCGCGCTCGCGTCCGCCCGCCACGAGGCCTCGATGGCCCAGGCGATCGACGCCCGCAAGCTCGTCGGTCAGGCGATGGGCATCTTGATGGAGCGGTTCGACATCGACGGCGACCAGGCGTTCGCCGTCCTCAAGCGCTACTCGCAGGACACCAACACCAAGCTGCGCGACGTCGCTCAACAGCTCATCGACACCCGCAAGCTGCCCTAGCGCGCCAGCGTCGTGCTCGGCAACTCGCCGTACACATCGAGGTACGCCGCGGCCATCCGGCCGTGATGGTGGAATCCCCAGCGCGCGGCGACCTCGGCGACGGTGCACGCCGACGGGTCGGCGCCCTGCAGTTCCGAACGGACCTCGGCGAGCCGGAGCCTACGCAGGTGGGCGAGCGGCGTCGTACCGAGGTGGCGTTGGAAGGCCGTCTGAACCGCCCTGACGGTGACACCGGCCGCGGTCGCGATGTCGGCGATCGTGATGGCCTGGTCGAGGTTCGACTCGATGAACGCCACCGCCCGCCGTACCGTCGGCGGACGAGCATCGCGTCCGTCGGCGCCGTCCGTCATGGCGGTGTTCGGGAAGGCGGTGTTCGGGAAGGCGGCGAGCACGCTCGAGGCGAGCAGTTGCGAGACCGACGCCAGCACCAGCGGCGATGCCTTCACGGCGGGATTGGGCAGCACCTGATCCAGGTACGCGATCGTCTTGGACAGCTGATGGGCCGCAGTCCGCGAATGCGGCCGATGCGACAGCAGCCGCACCGCTGCGTCGTCCTTCCGGCCGGCGCCCGTCACCCGGGTCAGCAACGCCGGGTCGAACATCGTGATGGTGTACGCCGCCCGCCGGATCTTGCCTGCGAACGGGCGGTCCGCCGGCGCGAACGACACCAGGTCCCCCGGCCGGAACTCGTCCACCCAACCGTCGGTGGCGTGGTCGGTGATGCGGCCGGACGCCACCTCACACAAACAGACCTTCCCGAGCGGATCGGCGTCGTAGCTCATCTCGAAGCCGATCTCGATCCGGTCGATGCTGATCGACTCCGCGGCCGCCCGGGAGATCCGCGTCCGAACGTCCGCGGCGCGGCCACCGATCTGCATCTTGGTGTAGGCGCGGTTGAGGAACTCCTCCGTCCTGGCGAGGTCCCGGCTCTCGAACAACATCGACTCCATCGGCCCATAGTGCATCCCGCCGACGCTCTTCACCACACACGTGCGGCCTCCGGTTCGCCAGGAACCGGAGGCCACACGTTTGATTCAAACAGGTGCTACTTGCCCTGGAGGACGTCGAACAGATGCGTGTGGTCGTTGGTGCCGAGAACCGCCTCGGCGCCAGGGCCGTTGGCCCAGACCGGGACGACCGCACCGGTGTGCTGCTGGCTCGGCGGCGTGGCCACCGGAGCCTTGCCGTCGCCGCCGAATCCGGCGGTGCCGTAGGTCAGCGTCAGCGTCTGGCCGTCCTTGGTGGTCAGGTTGGTCGACCAGCCGGTCGGCAGACCAGATCCGGAGGCGTCCTCGCCGACGATCTGGCTGGTGTGCGCGTGGTCGGCGGTGACGACGACCAGCGTGTCCGGGTGGGTGCGTTGGTAGTTCAGTGCGACGCCGATCGCCTTGTCGAAGTTGACCGTCTCACCGATCTGGCCGCACGCGTTGGTGGCGTGGTCCTGCTTGTCGATGGATGCGCCCTCGACCTGCAGGAAGAAGCCCTTCTTGTTCTCCAGCAGGCTGATCGCCTTCGACGTCATGTCCGAGAGGCTCGGCTCGTTCGACGGCCGCTGGTTCTCCAGGCAGGACTGCGCCGTGTTGCCCTTGCCGAGGGAGGCAGCCGGGCCGCTCCACTCCAGCGACATGTTGCTGCTGTTGAACAGGCCCAGCACCGGCTTGCCGTCCTTGACCGACTTCAGTCCGGCAGCGTCCGTGACGTACTGGATGCCCTTGGCCTTGGCCTGGTCGACGACCGTCTTGCCGGCGTACGGACCGCCGGTGATCTTCTGCTCGAACCGGGCACGACCACCGCCGAGGAGTACGTCGACCTTGTGGTCGACCTCCTGCTCCGCGATCGAGCCGGGACCGCCGGCCGCCTTGCTCTCCTGCGGGCAGGCGGCCATGTCGGCCGGGCCCTGGCAACCGCGCAGCGAGATGTGCGAGGCGAGCACCGCCGGGGTCGCGTCGGTGATCTCCGCGGTGGACACGTTGCCGACCTTGAGACCGCGCTTCTGCGCCAGCTCCAGGACGGTCTGGTAGTTGGTGCCCGGGACGTTGTCCGCGCTGCTCGGGCCCTGCGAGATCCGCTCGTCGATCGTCTTCTTGCCGGTCGCCCAGCTCGAGCCGGTGGAGGCCGAGTCCGGGTCGTAGTCCGGCTTGTACGGCGGCTTGGCGGCGGGCTTCACCGACCAGGTCGTGTCGAAGCCGGTGTAGTGGGCCCGGTCGACGTTGAGCTTGTTCTGGACACCCTGGTAGTAGCGCGCCGCGGTGATCTCCTGGGTGCCCATGCCGTCACCGAGGAAGAAGATCACGTTCTTCGGCCCACGCGGCTGGCGCGCGGCGGCCTCTGCAGCTGTGTCGTTGCCGCGGGCCGTGGTGAACGCTCCGCTGGCGGCGGCCGAGGCCATGCCTGCCGCAGCAATCACCGAAGCCGCTGCGAAGGCAGCCACGAAAGCCTTTTTCCTGATCATTCCGGGCCTTTCTGGTAGGTCGAGACAGCTGGAACCTAGGGGCCGCCGCAGGACGTGAGGTGACCAGGACGTGGCCACCAGGTGACGCCACGTGGCGTGCAGCTGAGAGAACGCTGAGTGGCGACACGATCGGAAAGCGCTTGCTATCGTGGTCGGGTGATCTACGAGCTGAACCACGTCGGCGGCCGGGTGCGGGACCTCGAAGCGAGCCTGTCGTTCTACGACGGCCTCGGAGCGGAAGTGGTCGACAGGCTGTTCATGAACAACTCCCGCGTCCATCGGGTGCACCTCCAGGTCGCCACGGGCCTGGTCGAGCTGCTCCATCACGAGGCGTCCGACCCACAGGCGACGTACGGGCTGAACCACGTCGGCTTCATGACCGACGACCTCGACGGCGACTACGCCCGGCTGATGGCGCTCGGGTACGGCGAGATCTCGTCGCCCCGGGTCGCCGGCAGCGGTCAGGGGCGGCTCGCGTTCCTGTCCGACCCGAACGGGGTCCGGGTCGAGCTGCTGCAGCGCTCGGAGGAGTTCCGCGTCCCGCCGATCACCTCAGGTCCGGTGCAGGGCCTGTCGTACGTCGCGGTGGCCGCGCCCGATGTCGACGCGGCCGCCGAGTTCTACGGCACCCACCTCGGGATGGAGCGCGTCGCCGACGACACGTTCCGGCTGGGCGCGGATGCCGTCAAGCTCGTACCGACCGCCGGGTCCTCGATCGATCACCTCGGCCTCACCGCCACCGAGCCCGCCGCCGAGGCGCAGGATCCCGACGGCAACCGCGTGGTCTTCCTACCCGCCGCCTGACCGTTCGTGCCTTGACGCCCCACTAGCCTGGGGCGATGTTCGACTACGACGCCGAGATGCGGTTCTATCGCGAGCGGTTCCGGGTCGCGTGCGGCGTACGCGATGGGGATCGGGTGCTCGACGTCGGGTGTGGTGGTGGGCAGACCACGCGGGATGCGGCGGCTGATGCGGTGCGAGGCAGCGTGCTCGGGGTCGATGTCTCCGAGAGGATGCTCGAACACGCTCGCCGGCAGCCGTTGCCGAATGTGACCTACTTGCTGGCAGACGCGGCGACCTACGACTTCGAACCGGAAACGTTCGACGTGTGCATCAGCCGGTTCGGCGTGATGTTCTTCGACGACCTAGTCGGCGCATTCACCAATCTCCGGCGGGCACTCCGTCCAGGTGGCCGGCTGGTGGTGCTGGTCTGGCAGCCGCGGGCGGACAACGAGTGGGCGCACGTGATCCCGGAGGCGATCGGTGGTTCGTACCGCGACGAGTCGGCGTTCGCGCTCGGATCGGAGGCGGTGACGCGAGACATCCTGACCTCCGCGGGATTCGCCGACCCGACCTTCACCGCGGTGCGTGAACTGCTCTACTACGGTCCCGATGCGGAGACGGCGTACGCGAACGTCCTCAGGCTCCGGGAGCCTCAGGCACTGCTCGCCAAGCTCGATCCCGCGGAGACCGAGCGGGCGCAGGCGGCGCTGCGCGCGACTCTCGCCGCGCACGAAACCGGTTCTGGCGTCCACTTCGAGTCGGCTGCCTGGATCATCAGTGCACAGTGACGGGCGTCACATCATGATGTGTCGGATCCACCGGGCCCTGCTCGACGCACAGGCATAACCAACCGATCAAGGAGCATCAAGATGCGTACCCTCATCACCACTGCGTTCGTCTCTCTCGATGGTGTCGTCGAGGCTCCGGGCGGCGAGCCGGGTTACCGCAATGCGGGCTGGACCTTCAAGGACATCCCGTTCGACGAGGCGGCGTGGGAGATCAAGGGCAGCGAGCAGACCAAGGCGACCGCGCTGCTGCTCGGCCGGGTCAGCTACGAGGCGTTCGCGCCGGTCTGGCCGGGGATGACGGAGGACTTCGCCGGCTACAACGCGATGCCGAAGTACGTCGTGTCGACCACGTTGCAGGACAGCGACCTGGTGACGAACTGGGGCGAGACCACGATCCTGCGCTCGCTCGACGACGTCGCCGCGCTCAAGGAGACCGAGGGCGGGCCGATCATCATCAACGGCAGCGCCACCCTCAACCGCAGCCTCTCCGACGCCGGCCTGATCGACCGCTACCACCTGCTCGTCTTCCCGGTCCTGCTCGGCGCCGGCAAGCGCCTCTTCAGCGACGCCGACCGCGACAAGCTGAACCTGACGCTCACCGACAGCGCCTCCTACCCCAACGGCATCCAGAAGCTCGTGTACGACGTCAGCAACTGAGCCGGCCGCGGATCGTCGCAGATTGTCCGGACCCTGCATTACGGTTCGGGCATGGGTGTTCTGGGGAGGCGCGGGGACGACCACTACATGCCCGAGTCCGGCATCCTCGTGGTGCTGGACGTGCGGGATGCGATGCACCACGAGGAGACGTCCGACAACGAGGCGCATCCGGTCGGTTCGATTGCCCGCTCGGGCAACGGCTGGCTGTACGCCGCGGGTGGCGACGGCCCTTGCGTCGTACAACTGCAGGCCAACGACGACCGGCCGGGTGACGAAGACGTCGACGGGTGGGCAGACGTCGTCGAGGTGCCGTACCAGAGTCCGTCCGGTGTCGTCGCGCTGAGCGATCTCATGGACGGCCCTGGCGAAGACCACCTGACGCTGGGTGATCCTGGCGGCTATCGACTCCGGCTGGCGCATCGACCGCTGCCGGCCGAGCCACCTCGCGACGAGGACAGCCTGACGCCGACCGACCTGTGGCAGTTGGACTTCTGGCCGGTCTCCGGCGAGGCCGAGCCGCCACGGTGGATCCGCCGCGCCAGGCCGCCGGTGTGGGCGCCGGATCCGGGGTGGGGATCGGTGCTCGGGTTCCAGGAGATCGAAGTCGCGAACGTGATCGAGTGGGCCGGGAAGACCGACGGACTGAGCGCCGAGGAGATCGACGCGTGGGGCGCCGACCACTACCGCGGCGCCGACTGGCTCGACCAGCCGCTCCGCCAGGGTCCCCGATCCCGGCCGGATTGGCCGGGCTTGGCGGAGATCGCCGGCCAGGTCGGCGTACCCGAGCCGACCATCCGCCGCGAGCTGCTACCGCTCTACCTCGCACTCCGCATGATCAGCTTCGACGGCTTGCGCTACCGCGCGGCCGAGCACCCGCCGTCGGCCGAGGACGTCGTCCAGCTCCCGGCCCAGGCCGTCACCTTCCTCAAGGCGTCCCGGGCGGTCAAGCAGTACACCGGCTACGCCGCCGACATCGTGTCAGTGGCCCTCTGGGGTGGCACCCAGCAGACCATCGCCTCCCTGGCTGAGCGGACCTCCGCGTCGGAGGACGAAGTGCGAGCGACTCTCAGGTACGCCGAATCGCGTGGCCTGCTGCAGATCGAGCGGACCGGCGACCAGCTGTCCCTGACTGTCCGGAGCAGGCGCCATGCCCACTGAAACCGCGGAGGCCTACCTGCGCCGGGCCGACCCGGTTCTCGGGAAGATCATCGACGAGGTGGTCCGGGCCGTCGGCACGCCGTTGTCGGAGAGCGAGGACACCGGCGTTCCCGATCTGCCCTCCGAGCATTACGGCGTACTCGTGCGCGCGATCGTCGGGCAGAACATCTCGAACATCGCGGCTCAGGCCATCTACGGGCGCATTGTCGAGCGGTACGGCGGAAATGCTCCCGCGCCGGACGAGCTGCTGGCCGACGAACCCGACGCGCTCCGGACCGCAGTCGGGTTGTCGCATGCCAAGACTGCTTCGCTGCGGTCGTTGGCGGAGCACGTGATCTCGGGCGAGCTCGAGCTGGAGAGGCTGCCCGATCTTCCGGACGACGAGGTGGTCGCCGAACTCACCGCGATCAAAGGGATCGGGCGGTGGACGGCGGAGATCTTCCTGATCTTCCATCTGCGCCGGCCGGACGTGCTCGCGGTCGGGGACCTCGAGATCCGGCGCACCGTCGAGACGGCGTACGGGCTGCCCGAGATCCCCAAGCCCGCCGATGTCGAGAAGCTCGGAGAAGAGTGGCGGCCGCAGCGTACGCTCGCCGGGCTGTACCTCTGGCGCTGGCGAGCGGTCCGTCGGGCGGAGGCATGATGTGGCAGTGACGGACATCGCCGAGCTGGCGCGGGAGCGACTCGGGTTCGACGCGCTGCGACCCGGCCAGGAGGACGCCGTACGCGCGGTGCTCGACGGGCAGGACACGCTCGCGGTCCTCGCCACCGGAACGGGCAAGACCGCGATCTACCAGCTTGCCGGCCTCGCGCTCGGTGGCGTGACCGTTGTCGTGAGCCCGCTGGTCGCGCTCCAGCGCGACCAGCTGCGGGCGCTGTCCAAAGGCGGCGTCGAGGTTGCCGAGCTCAACTCGACCGACCACGCCGGCCGCCGCGCCGCCCAGGAGCTGCTGACCAGCAGCCGGCCCGGATTCGTGCTCCTCTCCCCCGAGCAGCTGACGCATGCCGACGTGCTCGAGCTCCTTGCTGCGTCCCGGCCGAAGCTGGTGGCAGTGGACGAGGCGCATCTGGTGAGTGAGTGGGGTGAGGACTTCCGGCCCGACTACCTCCGGCTGGCGGCTGCGATCCGGGCGATGGGACGGCCGCCGGTGCTCGCGCTGACCGCGACGGCTGCACCGCCGGTCCGCAAGCAGATCGTGCACCGCCTCGAGCTCATCGACCCGGCCGTCGTCGTCGGCGGGTTCGACCGGCCGAACCTGAACCTCGCCGTGTTCACGTTCGCGGACGACGACACCAAGAACCGTCGCCTGCTCAGTCACGTCCGATCGTCCCGCGGCCCAGGCATCGTGTACGTCGCCACGCACCGCCACGCGGAGGAGCTCGCGAGCGATCTCACCACCGCCGGAGTGTCCGCGCAGGCGTACCACGCCGGCCTGTCGGCGAAGCAACGCCGGGAGGTCCAGGACACGTTCCTGGCCGGCGACTGCCGGATCGTCGTGGCGACGATCGCGTTCGGCATGGGGATCGACAAGCCCGACATCCGCTGGGTCAGTCACGCCGAGGCACCGGCCTCGATCGACTCCTACTACCAGGAGATCGGCCGCGCCGGCCGCGACGGCGAACCGGCCGACATCGAGCTGTTCTTCCGGCATGCCGACCTCGGCCTGAACCGCTTCTTCGCCTCCGGCGGCGTCACCGACGAAGACCTGCTCGCCGTCGCGAGCGCCATCGACCAGCACCGGCCCGCGACCATCGCCGACCTGACCGCCGCGACCCACCTCAGCGCAGCCCGCGTCGAGCGCGCGCTCGGCCGCCTGACCGACGCCCGGGTTGTTGCCATCGGCCACCAGTTCCACCTGGCCCGGCGGGTCGACGTCGACAAGGCGGTCGCCTCCGCGTCGGCCGTCGAGCATGATCGTCGCGAGGTCGCCCGGTCCCGGGTCGAGATGATGTCGACCTACGCGGAGTACGGCGGCTGCCGCCGCGAGTGGCTGCTGAGCTACTTCGGCGAACGGTACGACGGCCCGTGCGGCAACTGTGACAACGACCTGGCCGGCCGTACGGCAGCCCCGCCCGAGGAGGAACCGTTCCCGGTCGGCAGCCGCGTCACCCACCGGACCTTCGGACCCGGGCTGGTCGAGCACTACCACGGCACCGCGATGACCGTCCTGTTCGACCGCGTCGGCTACAAGGAACTCCGGACCGCGTTCATGATCCACAACCAGCTCCTGGAAGCGGAATGACGATCGACGTACGCCCGGCGACAGTCTTCGAGGACGTCCGAGCTGTCATCGGCCCGAAGTCGCCGACCGCAACGGTCTGCTTCTGCCTGAGCTACCGCATCCCGTCGAAGCTGAACAACACCCTGCGCGGTCCGGCCCGCGGCGAATACGTCGCCGAGCTCTGCAAGGAGATGCCCGCTCCCGGAGTCCTCGCGTACGACGGCGACACCCCGGTCGGCTGGGCCGCGATCGCACCGCGCGCGGAGACGAACTTCGCGCGCAACCGGAAGATCCCGCACGTCGACGACCTGCCCGTCTGGTCGCTGTGGTGCATCCGGGTCCGTCCCGGCCATCGAGGCAAGGGCATTTCCCACGCACTCATCGAGGGCGCGGCCGGCTTCGCCCGCGACAACGGCGCCCCGGCCGTCGAGGCCTATCCCCTCGACAACGGCGGCACCAAGGTCGACCTCACGATGGCCTACGCCGGCCTCCGGAAGAACTTCGAACAAGCAGGCTTCACCAAGGCCGCCGACACCACCTCGGTCCTGGCCGGCCATCCCCGCGTCCTCATGCGCCTGGATCTCCGCTGATCCGTGCGATGGAGGAGACGGCGGCGCGGAGAGGTCAATAGACTGAGCCGTATGCCGCCGAACGTCCTGCTCCTGTGCACCGACCAGCAACGGTTCTCGGCACTCGGTGCCTACGGCAACGACGAGATCGAGACGCCGAACCTCGACCGCCTCGCCGCGCAGGGCGTCGTGTTCGAGAACTGCTACGTGCAGAGCCCGGTCTGCGCCCCGTCCCGCGCGAGCCTGATGACCGGCAAATACCTCCACGCCCACGGCCTGTGGGCGAACGGCGTCGGTCTGCCCGACGGCGAACGCCTGTTCAGCAAGGACCTGGCCGAAGCCGGCTACGACTGCGGACTGGTCGGCAAGTTCCACCTGAACGCCTGCTTCGGCGGCCGCTCGGAGAAGCGCCACGACGACGGCTTCCGCGTCTTCCGCTGGGCTCACGACCCGTATCCGGGCTCGTCGGAGAACGAGTACCACCGTTGGCTGTACACTCTCCGCCCCGACCTGGCCGGCGCGGACGTCGACTACGACACCCTCCCGACCGACCTCCACTACAGCCGCTGGATCGGCAATCAGACCATCGACTTCCTGACCCGCTCCCGCGATCGCGACAAGCCGTTCCTGTTCATCGCGAACTTCTTCGACCCGCACCACGGCTTCGGCGCCCCGGAGGAGTACGTACGCCGCTACCGCGAGAAGCAACTCACCCGCCCGATCCCGGACGATCTCGCGGGCAAGCCACCGATCCAGACCGAGGCGTCCAAGGCGTCGTACGCCGGACATGCCCGCGGCTACACGTCGTACACCGCCGACGAACTGCAAGAGGTCAAGGCGGCGTACTACGCGATGGTCACTCTCGTGGACGACGAGGTCGGCCGCATCCTCGACGCACTCGACGCCGAGGGGCTCGGCGAGGACACCCTGGTCGTCTTCACCAGCGACCACGGCGAGATGCTGGGCGACCATCAGCTCATGCTGAAGGGCCCGATGATGTACGACCAGGCGGTCCGCGTCCCGCTCATCCTCCGCTGGCCCGCGGAGATCGCGCCCGGCACGCGCAGCCCCGAGCTCGTCCAATGGATCGATCTCGCCCCGACGATCCTGACCGCCGCCGGACTCGATCCCCGCGGCCAAGGTCAGGATCTGTTGCCCTTGGCCACCAATCGGGCAAGGGCCCGCGGCTGGGCGCTGAGCGAGTACCGCAACAGCGGCCACCCGTACGATCCCGCGGTCCACCTGACCATGCTCCGCCGCGATCAGTGGAAGCTCGTCGTACAGCACGGCTCCCCCGCGACCTCCCGCGAGCGCCCCGGCGAGTTGTACGACGTCGTTGCCGACCCGAACGAGCAACAGAACCTCTGGGACGATCCCCTGCACCGCGGCATCCGCACAGAGCTGCAGGAGTTCCTGCTCGACGTTCTGGTTGCCACCGAGGACCGCAGTCAGGCGCGCGTCGCCGACTGGTGATAATTCGATGGCGCGGTCGGCCGGTGGACGAGTACCGTTCCGGGCGAACGTGACATCACACGAGGAGGTGAGCACCATGCGCGCTGGATCGAGATGGGTGCTCCCTCTCACCGTCACGGCTGGGCGACCGGACTAGGTGTCGCCAGGAGCGCCAACACGTAGGCACTCCTGAAAGGCACCACCATGGATCAGTTGCGTTTCATCAGCACCACCACCACGAACGGCGTTCTCGAGCGCGAGTTCAGCCTCGGCGACGTGCACGGCATGCTGTGGTCGCCCGCATCCGCCGAGCCGGCCCCGTTGGTCCTTCTCGGCCACGGCGGTGGACGCGACAGCAAGGCGGCCCCAATGGTCGGCCGGGCCCGGATGCTGACCGAGGCCGGGTTCCACGCCGTGTCGATCGACGCTCCCGGCCACGGCGACCGACCGAGGACGGCGCTCGACGAGCGCGAGACCGTCGCCATGCAGCACGCGATGGAGGTCGGCGAACCGGTCGGCCCGATCGTGGTCCCCTACAACCTCCACCTCGCCGAGCGCGCGGTACCCGAGTGGCAGGCAACCCTCGACGCGCTCGAGCAGCTCCCCGAGATCAGCGGTCCGTTCGGGTACTTCGGGCTCAACATGGGCACCGCGATCGGCGTACCGCTGACAGCCGTCGATGGCCGGATCACCGCGGCGGTGTTCGGCATCTTCTGGTACGACGAGACGCTCGCCGAGCATGCCCGCCGGATCAAGGTGCCGGTCGAGTTCGCCGTGCAGTGGGACGATCAGCACATCCCGCGGGAGTCCGCGATGGCGCTGTTCGACGCGTTCGCGTCAACGGAGAAGAGCCTGCACGCGAACGCGGGCGCCCACAAAGAGGTCCCGCGGTTCGAGGTCGACAGCATGGTCCGCTTCTTCACCCGGCACCTGCGTTAGGCCGAACTGAAGCGCTGCTCGACCGCGTCCAGGAAACCTTCGACCTGGCGATAGGTGTCGGAGCTGTAGACGCCGATGCTGCGTTCGGTGCCGAGGGCTTCCCGCATCGCGTCCAGGTAGCGGCCCTGGACGATCGCCATCTGGTCGCGCATGTCCGGCTTGGTCTCCAGGAGCTGCCGGCTCCCGGAGACCAGGCGGGGCACGATCCGGTCCTTCAGCGTGCTGACCACGACCGGGTCGAGCGGCTCGCCGTCGACGGTCTGGTCATCCAGCGGACCGACGGCGTCGATCGCGGCCTCGCCGATCTGCCGCATCAGCGCCTGGACGGAGTCCCGCTTGTCCTCGGCGCTCTCCGCGCTGAACCGCATCCGCGCGATCACCGCGGGCAGCGACAGGCCGAACAGCACCAACGTGATCAGCGCGACGATGAATGCCGCGAGTACGACGGTCGCGCGATGCGGCGTACCGGCCGGAATCGTCTGTGCAGCGGCGACCGTGACGACGCCGCGCATCCCGGCCCAGGCCAGCACCACCATGCCACGGCCGGTGATCGGCTCGCGCTCCTCGAAGTCCACGTCCGCCTGGCTGCGGGCGAGCCGCTTGCGGGCCCACGCGACGCGATTCTCCTCGCGCTCCCCCGACGGCTCCATCGAATCCAGGTTCTCCTCCATCTGGCTCAACTTCGCCCGCACGTGGTCATGACGATCGCTCGGCCCGAAGCGGCCGAGCAATGCGGGCCACGCCAGGCCGACGAACCGCAGCACCACGAGCAGGCCGACCACCAGCAGGACGAGCCCCGCGATCTCACCGGCGGTCGTCTCCGCACGGGCATCGTCGACGAGCTGCGGCAGCTCGTAGCCCATCGCGAGGAACACGCCGCTCTCCAGGACGAAATTGATCGTCGTCCAGGTGGTGGCCTGCGTCTGCCGGTCACGGGCGCTGAACCTCCGGCTCCCGAGTGCACCGGTCAACAGGCCGGCGATCACGACGGCGAGTACGCCGGACGCACCCACCTCCTCGGCCGGGAAGTAGGCGAGGAACGGTACGGCGAACGAGATCGTGGTGTTGAGGACCGGATCGTCGAGCCGCTGCCGCAGGCGTGCCGTGAGTACGCCGACGACCAGCCCGATCAGGATCGCTCCGACGACCGCCCAGGCGAAGTCGAGGACGGTGTCGCCGAGGCTGAAGTGTGTGGTGACGGCGAGCGCGGCCACCGCCGTACGCAGGACGACGAGCGCCGACGCATCGTTGACAAGGCTCTCGCCTTCCAGCACGGTCATCAGCCGCGGCGGCAGCCCGACCCGGTGCCCGATCGCCGTCGCCGCGACCGCGTCCGTCGGGCTGACCACGGCCCCGAGCGCGGTCGCCAGCGCGAACGGGATGCTCGGGAACAGCGCGTGCACCAGCGCCCCGATGACCAGCGCCGACACGATCACCATCACGACCGACAACCACGAGATCAGGCCGAAGTTCCGCCGTACGTCGAGAACCGGCAGCTGGACCGCCGACGCGTAGAGCAGCGGCGGCAGCACGCCCGCGAGGATGATCTCGGGCTCGATGTGGATCGCCGGCGTACCGGGCAGGTAGCTCGCCCCGATCCCCAGCGCGACCAGCAGCAACGGCGCCGCGACACCGGTCCGCCAGGCGAACACCGACGCCGCGATCATGATCGCGAGCCCCGCACCGGCAATCAGAACAATCTGATGGTCCACGTTGACGACACTAAAGCGTGTTCTTCGCTTTGTTGTCCAGGATGCCGCTGACGTACAGCATGTCGCCGAAACGCATCTCATCATCGTTGAGGGGTGCGAGGTCGTTCGCGGCAGGAGGTCGCGGATGGTGGTCCCTTCCAGGGCCCAGCCGCGGTCGACCAGGTACGGCGCCGCTTCGTTGCGCTCGCCGAAGTACCGCAGCCTGGTGATGTCGGAGTCGAAGCTCTCCGCGCGCCAGCGCTCGGACATCCGGTCCAGACGTTCCTTCGTCCTGTCCTCGTCGCCCGGTCGTGGGTTGGGTTTGCTTTCGGTGGCCACCCGGCTTCCCGGCGCGCTGAGCTCGGTGATCGTGTCCAGCAGGTTGTCCTGGGCGTCGGGCGGTAGATAACCGAGCAGGCCTTCGGCACTCCAAGCAGTTGGCTGGGTCGAGTCGAACCCGGCGGCGCGAAGTACTGCGGGCCAATCGTCGCGGAGGTCGACCACGACCACTCTGCGGTCAGCGGTGGGCACGGCGCCCAGCTCCGTCAACGCGCGGGTCTTGAACTCGATGACCTGTGGCTGGTCGAGCTCGTACACCACGGTCCCGGTCGGCCACGGCAGTCGGCACGCGCGGGAGTCGCGGCCATCGTGGCGGTCGAGCCGACGCTGGACGCGAGGTCCCAGGTGTCTCCGTTCTGTCTGGTGGGAGTCATGCGTGGCACTGTAGGACGCAGCTCCGACATCTTCGTGGAAACCCGTGCACCCAGGGAGATGACCAGGGATTCCCACTGGTGTCATGGCGGTTCCGGAGCGGCAGATTGGTGACCACGCAGCGAGTTCATCCCTGGAGGAAGTTATGAGCACCGACCTGAAGTTCGAAGCCGTCGTGATTCCGGTGGCCGACGCCGACCGGGCGAAGGAGTTCTACACCGGCCTCGGCTGGCGGCTGGATGCGGACTTCGCGTTCGACAACGGATTCCGCGTCGTACAGTTCACGCCGCCAGGCTCCCTCGCCTCGGTCCAGTTCGGCACGAACATCACGTCGGCCGCGCCCGGTTCCGCGCAGGGTCTCTACCTGGTCGTCACCGACGTCGACGCGGCGCGGTCCGAGCTGCTCGCGCACGGCGCCAAGGTCAGCGACGTCTTCCACCCGGGCGCTCCCGGTGCGCAGTTCGAGGGCGGGGAGACGAGCGGTCGGGTGCCCGGACCGGCGGACGAGGGTGCCAGCTACAGCTCGTTCGCGACGTTCAGCGACCCCGACGGCAACACCTGGCTGTTGCAGGAGGTCACGACGCGACTGCCCGGACGGGTCACCGACTCGACGTACACCTCGGTCGACGACCTCGAGGCCGCTCTGAAGCGCGCGGCCGCCGCCCACGGTGAGCACGAGGCCCGCACCGGCGAGGCCGACGCGGAATGGCCGGCCTGGTACGCCGCCTACATGTACGCGGAGCGCACCGGCACCGAGCTTCCGCAATAACTGTCCGTGGAGGTGCCTAGCCTGCCGGTATGAACCGGATCGATCGGCTGTACGCCCTCGCCGAGGAGCTCCGCGCCGCGGGGCCGAGAGGGCGTACGGCGCGGCAGCTGGCGGCCCGCTTCGAGGTCAGCGTCAGGACGATCGAGCGTGATCTCAGCGCCCTCGGGCAGGCCGGGGTGCCGCTGGCAACGAAACAGGGGCGCACCGGCGGGTACAGCGTGGACCGGGCGATGAGCCTGCCGCCGCTCAACTTCACCGCTCGCGAGGCGATGGCGGTTGCGGTTGCGCTGAGCCACAGCGGTCACGTGCTCTTCGCCCGCGATGCCCGCACCGCGCTGCAGAAGATCGTGGCCGCGATGCCGCGGCCTGCGCTCGACGAGGCGCGGACCGCGGCCGCGAAGGTCCGCTTGCTGGTCAGGCCGGTGCCGGATCCCGACGGTGAGGTCGCCGAGCAGATCTGGCGCGCGGTGCGCGACAACCAGGTACTGCGGATCGCGTACACGGATGTCGGCGGCGTCGAAACCCTCCGCGAGGTCGAGCCGCAACACGTCGTCGTCGGACCCAACGGCTCGTACATGACAGCGTGGTGCCATCTGCGCCAGGAGGAACGGGTCTTCCGGATGGACCGCATCACGAAGGCCGAGCGCATCCCGATGGCGCCGCGCCGTCCGCCCGCGACCGGCGACGTACAGGTCGACGGCTTCGAGACCAAGCTGCCGGCCGCCGCGTTGCGTCCCGAGGATCTTTTTCCAACTCCGACATAGGGCTGTCGCGAACCGCTGAAACCTTGGGTTCTACCGATTCATTCGATGAAGGAGAGATCCCATGGCGATTCCCGCCGCTGGCACCTTGGCCTGGTTCGAGGTCGCGACCGACGACCCGGAGAGTGCGCAGAAGTTCTACGGCAGCCTGTTCGACTGGACCTTCGAGTCATCCGGCAGCCTCACGTCCGGCGGCCTCGACTACCGCAACATCACCGCCTCCGGGGCGCCGCAGCCGATGGGCGGGCTGTTCGGCACGAACGGCGAGCTGCCCAACCACGCCGTGTTCTACATCCTTGTCGCGGACCTCGAGGCCACCTGCGCGGACGCCGAGCAACTCGGCGGCACGGTCATCAGCAAGAACCTCGACCCCGCCCCCGGCGCGCCGGCCTTCGCCTACCTCCGCGATCCGGCCGGCAACCAGTTCGGCATCTTCACCCCACCGTCTGCGCCCTAGCTGTTCAGGAGCCAGGTGGGGTGGTCCTGAGGACGCGGGCGGTAGGTGCAGTCGGTGCCGGTGCGGACTGCGTCACGTAGGTGGGTCGCGAGGGTGGGGTCGGCTGCTTCGATGCGGGAGATCGCGGCGATGATGGCCTTGGTGGCCGCGACTCGGGCTCGTTCCGCGGTGGAGCCGGTGGCGCGGGCGCGTCCGCCGAGGCCTTCCGCGGAGCTGAGCTCGGCCAGGAGGGCCTCGCGTTCGGCGGCGAGCGATTCGGCGCGGGCGAGGTCGGCCCACTCATTGGCCTCGGCCAGCTCGGTGGCAAGGTCGGTCAGACGCTGCCGGTACGCCGCAGCGGCCTGCCGATCGAGCCGCGGACCGCTGTCCGACTGGATGACGGTCGCCGTCCCGTCCGTCACCAGGTCGACGGCGGACACCGTCTGCCCGGGCTGGGCAAGCAAACGCCGCAGATAGTCGAAGCCGCGCAGAGCCCGCATCGGCCGCCCGACCCCCGAGCCGACCAACCACAGCCCGTCGTGGACCGGATGGAAATGAACGACAGATTGCCCTGGTAGGTCGGCAGGCGCCTTCAGGCGGTCGTGCCACCAGGTGGCGCCGATTCTGAGGTAGGTAGCGAGGGCTCGGGTGCGGAATTGGTCGGCGCGGGCCTGGTCGCCGGTCAAGGCGGCTGCTCGGGCGAGGGTGTCGTCGGTGACGCCGTGGAAGTACACGGCGCCGCCGTTCACGACGGCACGGTTCTCGTAAGGCGTCAGCAGGCGGGCCGTCGTACGGACGAGCTGCTCGTCACCGACTGCCAGCGCAGCCTCGAGTACGCACTGGAGGTTGAGCAGATAGTTCACGTCACGCGGGAGCGTCTCCACCACGTCGGCGCCGAGCTGTTCGAGCAGGAGCTGTGCGCGCTCGGGCCGACCCAGTAGGGCCCAGACCGAGGCGGCCTCCGCCGCGACCTCTGTGATCCCCTCGGTGTGAGCGAACTCTTCCATGACCTCCAGGACGTCGGCCACGGCCACCGAGTCGCCGGCGTGCAATGCGGTGTAGCCGCGCATCAGGCTCGTCACCATCCACGCATCGGCGAGCCCGGCGTCCGCCGCGGCACTCTCCGCAACCCCGATCAGCTCAGCTCTCTCAACGCCACGTACGTGGTCGTACATCCACCGCCGCGACGCAGCGAAGAACCGGGCCCGCGGCGACTCCTCGGCCAGCAGCTCCAACGCCCGAAGCTGACGCTGAATCACTGGCACCCGCAGCGTCTCCCACCCGACCTGCAAACCCCACAGATGCCCCCGAAGGCGTGCCCCGGGATCGAGCACATGCGCGGAAACCTCATCCAGCCGCCCAGCGGTCTGCTGCCGGAGCGTCAACTCATCGGGCCCCCAGTGCGCCGCGAGTACCGCGTCGAGACAGTCCGCGATCAGCTCCCCGTCCGCCGTCTTCTCGGCGTGCGCCAACGCCTCGTCCGCGAACGCCGCGGCCCGATCCGCATGCCCGCCGTACACCCAGCAGCGCGCGAGGGCCGCCGCGACCCGCGCCCGGTCCGCGTCGTCGGTCGTCCGGGCGAGCACGTCGTACAACTCGGCCGCGAGCCGACCGGGTTCGGTGCCGAAGACATGAGCGGCCGCAGCATCGAGAACCGCCCGGGTCCGCGCCGCCAGCTCGGTGTCACGCCGACTGCTCGTCACACCGATCACGGTACTGCGAACCCGGGCGGCCGAAGCCGGTGTCTGCTTATGGTCGAAGCAACGTAACCTCGGCCGCGTGCTCGGCCTGCCGCGCCTCGTCCCAGTCGCCGGTGCAGTACACCCACAGCTCGGTGATCTCACCGGCATCGTTCACGTCGCCGGCGATCTGCTCCCGGCAGTACCAGTCCTGGCCTTCGTGACGCCACCGCTCCTCGAACGCGATCACGAACCCACGCTCGGTCCGGTCGACCCGCTCGACCCGGACCACACCCGGATACGGATGCAGCTCACGCCGGGCCGCCAGCGTCGCGGCACCCGTCCCGAACTGCAGCCGCCAATGCGGCAGGCTCAGATCGGTCAGGCAGTCGACGGCGAACGTTCCCTCCGGCGCCACACCGGTCTCGAGCCACTCCACCAGTCGAGCCACCGACGCATCGGCCCGGACCGCGACAGTAGTCACACCCGCTCCAGGTTGGCGCTGATGACAGCCATCGTCTTGTCCAGCTCGGCGGTCGGGCTGAACTCGACGATGCTGGTCCCCGCGATCAGCATCGGCAGGTGTCCCGGGCCGGCGTAGTACGCGTCGCCGGCCCGGAACGTCTCGCTGTGATCGGCCCACCGGAAGGTGATCTCGCCGGCCGTGACGACGCCCCAATGCGGGCACTGGCACCGGTCGTCGGGCAGCCCGACGAAGTACGGCGCCGGGTCCACGTCCTGCGGGAAGGTCTCGAACGCGACGGTGTAGTCGCCCACGGCGGCGTACCGCCCGGTCAGCTCGGGAATCTCAACGGCCACCGGCGTGGTGGCCAGGTTCGCACTCGGCATGATGTCCTCCTCGGATCGTTTTCGTGCGGACACCCGTACGGCGTAACTCCCGAGGGAACGATCGTGACGCCCGTCAGACCGCCAGGCGACCACCGTCGATCGGCAGCGTCGCGCCATGGATCAGCGAGGCCTCGCCGGCGGCTGCCCGCTCGGTTCGCTGGCCAGCGACCTGTCCGAGAGCGACCCGGTCGCGCGGGTCCAGCTCGCGGGCGCCTTCGCGCAGTGGGAAGGTCTGATCCGGGACGGCCTCGTCCAGATGCAGGAGCGCGGTGAGCTGACCGCGGACGCGGACCCGGTAGATCTCGCCGTCGCGATGCTGGCGGCCGTGCAGGGCGGCTGCTGCTCAGCCAGGTGCGTCGCGATCCCGCTCCGTTGCGGATCGCGGTCGACACGATGATCGATCATCTCCATGCCTTGACCCGTTAGTAGGGTTCAGGCATGGGTAGCAGCGTCTACGTCGCGTCGGTCGAGGGCACGACCGGAAAGTCGACGGTGGCTCTTGGGGTGCTTCATCAGCTGTCCCGGCGGGTCGGACGGGTGGCGGTGTTCCGGCCGATCGTCCGCGCGGACACCGCGACCCACGGCGGTCGTGACTACGTGCTCGACCTGCTGATCTCGCAGGATGCGGTCACGCAGTCGTACGAGGACGGCGTCGGCGTCACGTACGAGGAGGTGCACAACGACCCCGATGCCGCGCTGGACACGATCGTGCAGCGGTACCACGCGGTCGCCGAGCAGGCGGACGCGGTGGTTGTCGTCGGCAGCGACTACACGGATGTCGGCACCCCGACCGAGTTCTCGTTCAACGCCAAGATCGCGGCCAACCTCGGCGCACCGGTCCTGCTGGTGCTGAACGGTTTCGGCCGTACGCCGCACGACGTCCGGGCGATCGCGGATATGGCCGTGGCCGAGCTCGCCGCGAATCACGGCTCGCTGTTCGCCGTGATCGCCAACCGCGTCGGCGACGGCGAAGGGGATCCGCTGGTCGCCGCGCTCGACGGCGTGGGCGCACCGGCGTTCGCGATTCCGGAGGCGCCGGTGCTCAACCAGCCGCTGGTGGCCGACCTGCTGGCGCCGATCGACGGCCGGCTGGTGAGTGGTGACCCGCACCTGCTGACCCGCGAGGTCACCGGGCTGATGATCGCCGGCATGACCATGCCGAACGTACTGGACCGGTTGTTCGACGGCGCCGCGGTCGTGACCGCCGGCGACCGGCCGGAGGTCGTCCTCGGCGTACTGATGGCCCACGCGTCCCGGACCTTTCCGCAGATCTCGGCGATCGTTCTCAACGGCGGGTTCGAGCTACCGCCCCAGGTGCAGCGCTTGATCGAGGGACTGGACGTCACGCTGCCGATCATCGAGACCGATCTCGGCACGCAGGCAGTCTCCACCAAGCTCACCGCTGTCCGTGGCCGGCTGACCAAGGACGCACCACGCAAGATCGACACGGCGTTGGCCCTCTTCGACCAGTACGTCGACGGCAAGGCACTGCTCGACCAGCTCGCCCTCGCCCGGAGCAGTGCGGTGACACCGCTGATGTTCGAGCACCAACTGGTCGACCGGGCCGTGTCCGACCGCCGCCACATCGTGCTGCCGGAGGGCGAGGAGGAGCGGATCCTCCGCGCCGCCGACGTACTTCTGCGGCGCGGCGTCGCCGACCTCACCCTGCTCGGCGACGCGACCACGATCAGCGCGAAGGCCGCGTCCCTCGGCGTGGACGTGTCCGCGGCGAGCGTCGTACATCCGGAGCACAGTGAGCTGACGGAGCGGTTCGCGGCGGAGTACCACCGGCTTCGTCAGCATCGTGGCGTCGACCTCGACCGGGCGCGCGAGCTGGTCCGGGACGTGTCGTACTTCGGCACGATGATGGTCCAGCTGGGGCTGGCGGACGGGATGGTTTCGGGCGCCGTCCACACCACCGCGCACACGATCCGGCCGGCGCTCGAGGTGGTGAAGACCGTGCCGGACGTCTCCGTCGTCTCGTCGGTGTTCTTCATGTGCCTGCAGGACCGCGTCCTCGTGTACGGCGACTGCGCGGTGAACCCGGATCCGACCGCCGAGCAGCTCGCGGATATCGCGATCTCGTCCGCCGCGACCGCGGTCGCCTTCGGCGTCGAGCCCCGGGTCGCGATGCTGTCGTACTCCACCGGCAGCTCCGGCACCGGGACCGACGTCGAAAAGGTGTCGAAGGCAACCAACATCGTCCGCGAGCGGGCCCCGCAACTCCCGGTCGAGGGACCGATCCAGTACGACGCCGCGATCGACAGCGCCGTGGCGCGCACCAAGCTGCCCGACTCCCCCGTCGCCGGCCGGGCCACGGTGTTCGTCTTCCCCGACCTGAACACCGGCAACAACACGTACAAAGCGGTTCAGCGTTCGGCCAACGCGGTCGCAGTCGGTCCGGTCCTGCAGGGCCTGCGCAAACCGGTCAACGACCTGTCGCGCGGGGCCACGGTCCGGGACATCGTCAACACGGTCGCGATCACCGCGATCCAGGCTCAAGAGGGTGGCGTGCGATGAGTGACCACGTGCTGGTGATCAACGCCGGATCGTCCTCGCTCAAGTACAGCCTGGTCGACTCGGCGTCGGGTGAGGCCGCGGCGACGGGGCTCGTCGAGCAGATCGGTGAGGAACGCAGCCACCACGTGCACCACGGGCCGAAGGGTGAGTTCAACGACGAGCAGCCGATCGCGAACCACGAGGCCGCGCTCGAGGCCGCCGTACGGGCCTTCGAGACCGAGGGGCCCGCGCTTGCCGACGTCGACATCGTGGCGGTCGGGCACCGGGTTGTCCACGGCGGTGATCGGTTCGCGGCGCCCGCGCTGGTCGACGACGAGCTGATCGCGGCGGTGACCGACCTCGTACCACTTGCTCCGTTGCACAATCCGGCCAACCTCGAAGGGATCGAGGTCGCGCGGCGGCTGCTGCCGGATCTGCCACATGTCGCGGTGTTCGACACCGCGTTCCACCAGACGCTGCCGCCGTACGCCTACACCTATGCGGTGCCGACGCAGTGGAAGGAGCAGTACGGGATCCGCCGGTACGGGTTCCACGGTACGTCGCACTCGTTCGTCTCGGCCCAGGCCGCCCGGCTGCTCGGTCGCAAGCCGAGCGAGCTGAACATGATCGTGCTGCACCTGGGCAACGGCTGTTCGGCGGCGGCGATCCGCGGCGGCGAGTCGGTGGACACGTCAATGGGCCTCACTCCGTTGGAGGGGCTGGTGATGGGCACCCGCTCGGGTGACCTCGACCCGGCGATCCACGGACTCCTCGCCCGGGTAGCGGGACGATCCGCCGAGGAGACCGACCACTCTTTGAATTCGGAGTCGGGTCTCAAGGGCCTCACCGGCGCGAACGATTTCCGTGAGGTCTCCCGACGGCGGGCGGCCGGCGATGAGCGGGCCCAGCTGGCGTTCGACATCTACTGCCAGCGGATCAAGAAGTACATCGGCGCGTACTACGCCGTACTGGGAACCGTGGACGCGATCGTCTTCACCGCCGGGGTCGGTCAGCACTCCGCCGAGGTCCGCGCAGCCGCCGTCGACGGCCTGGAGACCCTCGGCATCCGCCTCGACCCCGGCCGGAACGCTCGCTCCGAGCTGACGGTCTCGACCGATGACAGTCCGGTCGCCGTACTCGTCATCCCCACCAACGAGGAATGGCAGATCGCCCGCGAAGCGCTGACGGTCGTACGCCGCTAGCGTCCTGCCGGCGCGATGGTGAGCGCCGCCTCGGCGAGCTCGGCCAGCCGGTGCGCCCGGGCCGACTCGGCCGGTGTGAAGGGCTCGCCCGGCCGGCTGAATGCGAACAGGCCCGTCCACGGCGAAGGCACCTTCAAGACGTCGCCCGGAAGCTGCCCCGCCAAGGTGGCGCGGTCGGTGACAAGCTGCGCACCGAGCAACTCGGCGACCGCGTGCGGGAGTTCGGCCGGATCCGCCACGACCCGCGCCGACAGACTCAAGGCCTTCGTCTGACCGTCGACGAGCGCCAGCGCGGTCGTCGGCCAGACGTGGGTCCGGCGACCACCGCCCGCCTCGACGGCTGCTTCCAGATCAGCTGCCGTGATCTCGTCCGGCGTCGAGACGACCAGCTCGTCCCGTACGCCGTCGTCGATCGGGTGGACGTGCAGGCCGAGGATGTTGGCGTCCAGGCCGGCGAGGCGGCGGGTGACGTTCTCCAGCGAACCGGCGCGATCGTCGAGCGTTACCCGGATCCGCCACAGCGTTCCGATCCCCTGCCGGGCCCGGACCTTCGGCGCGTGCAGCCACGACCGGAGCAGGCGCATCGTGGACGGCTCGACCACCCAGATCACCAACGCGGTGGTCACGCTCGCCAGCACGGCAACCGAGACCAGGTACGGCGGGTGCGCGGCGAGCACCACCGCATGCAGCGCGAGCTCCACGGGCGCGACCGCCACGAGCTTCGCCAATGTCAACCGCAGCCGCCGGGGATGAGGCAGCCGCCCACACACGTCACAGGCTGTTCCGCCGGTGAGCGTCGTACGCAACGAATCCATGCCATCAAGCGTCCCCGGCCAACGTTGCCCTGCTGTTGCCCCGATGTGACGTTTGGTCAGGCGCGGTCGGCGGAGAGTTCCTCGGCGATGCGGTCGCCGATGACGAGGCAGGCGGTGGCGGCAGGCGAAGGGGCGTTGAGGACGTGCAGGGCGCGGCCGTCGCGGAGGAACAGGAAGTCGTCGACCAGTTTGCCGTCGCGCGTGACGGCCTGTGCGCGGACACCCGCGCCGGAGCGGCGTACATCCTTGACCTGCAACTCGGGGAGCATGCGACGAGCCTCGCGAACCAGGGCCCGGCCGGTGAGCGAGCGGACGATCTCCTTCGCGCCGGTTCGCGCGTACCGGCGCGCCAGGCGCCAGGATCCGCGGTACGTCGCGGCCTCCCACACGTCCCGCGGGGCGATCTTCGACCACTTGTAGCCCTCGCGCGACAACGCGGGTACGGCGTTCGGGCCGACGTGGACGCCGCCGTCGATACCGCGGGTCAGGTGCACGCCGAGGAACGGCAGGTCGGGGTCGGGCACCGGGTAGACCAGGCCCTTCACCAGGAAGTCGCGCTCGGGGACGATCTCGCTGAACTCGCCGCGGAACGGGAGGATGCGCACCCCGGGCTCGAGCCCGGACGCACGTGCGAGCCGGTCGCTGTGCAGCCCGGCGCAGACGGCGACGCGGTCCGCCTCGATCACCTCGTCGGTCGTGCAAACCCGAGCGATGGAGCCGGCGTTCTCGACCGACGTCACGGAGATACCGGTACGGATCTCGCCGCCCGCGGCCCGGACATCGTCGGCGAGGGCGGCGGCGACCAGCTTGAAGTCCACGCGGCCGGTGGAGTCGACCGCCAGCGCGCCCTTGACGCGTAGATGCGGCTCGCGCTCCGCGACCTCTTCGAGGGTCAGCCGGCGGACCGGTACACCGTTCTCCTGGCCGACGCCGAACAGTCGGTCGAGCTGCGGCAACTCGGCCTCGGTCGTCGCCACCACCAGCTTGCCGGGGACGTCGAGCGGGATGCCCTTCTCCTCGCAGTACTCCTTCAGCGCCGCCCCGCCGGCCACGGCGAACCGGGCCTTGAGCGAGCCGGGCCGGTAGTACAGGCCGGAGTGCACGACTCCCGAGTTGTGCCCGGTCTGATGCGCGCCGACGGACGGTTCCTTCTCCAGTACCAAGACCGGCGTACCGGGATCGCGCCGCTGCAGGGCGCGCGCCACCGCCAGTCCGACGATGCCGCCGCCGACCACTACCGCTGATCTCGTCACGGTGTAGAGAGGTCCTTCCGGTCGCCAGAAATACATCGATCGGGTGACAGCCAGTCCCGCAGCAAGGTGGCCAGCGCTACCGGGGCGTCGTACTGGATGAGATGGCCGGCCTCGGGCACCTCGACGTACGAGGCGCCTGGGATCAGGTCTGCGAGCCGCTTCCCGGTGGCCGTCGGGATCCAGGCGTCGTCGCGGCCCCACACCACCTTGACCGGGATCGCGAGGTTGCCGAGGATCCGCTCGTTCTCGACCAGGTACTGCTCGTCGTACTGCGCGATCTGCCGGTAGAACGCCGGCTGCCCCTCAGCCGTGAGCCATGGCTTCACCAGCTCGTCGAGCTCGGCCTCCCGCAGCCCGCGGTGGCTCGCGGCGCTCACGTACGCCCGCAGGATCGCCTCGTGGATGTACGCCGGCAACTCGTCGAGCGTGGTTGGATGCCGCTTCACGAACTGGAAGAACGGCGAACCGCTCGGCGGGACGGCGACCACATCGACGAGCATGAGCGACCGGTACGCCGCCTTCTCGGCCAGCGTCGCGCGCAGCGAGACCGCTCCACCGAAGTCATGCGCGACCACGTGCGGGCGGTCCAGCTCCCAGTGCTCGAGCAACGCCGCGAACGCCTTCGCCTGCGACCCGAAGTCGACCTCGTGATGCTTGGCCGATTCGCCGTACCCCGGCATGTCCCAGAGGTACACCGTGAAGTCGGCACTCAGCGCGTCGGCGTACCTCGACCAGACCCGCGACGAGAACGGCGTCCCGTGACAGAAGACCACTGCCGGCCCACTGCCCGCCTTGCCCCAGGCAATCGACCGCCCTTTCCACTCGAACCGCTCATCGACATCCATCCCTCCACCTAACCATCACCTCGGGTCTCGACGGTTAGTACGTGTGCGCGATCTGTTCCTCGATGCGGAACTCGAGACCGTCGGCAGCGGCGAGGTAGACGTCCTGGTCGACGAGGTTTCCGTCGAGGCGGAGGAGGCCGCGGGGGCTGTCGTAGAAGTGGCCGGTCGGGAGTGCGGCGGACATCTCGATCGATCCGCTGATCTCGCCGAGGCGGGCGAGGAAGCGGATCGCCTCGTAGCAGGATTCACCGACCGCGTTCAGCGCCGGCGCGAACGGGCCGAAGCGCGCGTAGTACTGCTGGGCGAACTCGTTGCTCTCCACGGTCGACAGACCGTCGAAGTACGCCGCGGCCGCATAGACACCGTGGTTCGCGCCGGGTCCGGCGCCGAGCAGCGTGTTCTCCTCGATCGCCGTACTGAGCCGGAGCAGATCCTCGCTCAGTCCGGCGCGGGCGAACTGACGGTTGAAGTGGACCGCGTCCTGGCCCATCAGCAGCATGATCACCCCGTCGGCTTTGGTTGCCTTCAGCCCGTTGATCACGTCGGTGAAGTCGGAGGTGCCGAGGGCCACATACGCCGATTCCATGATGTCCAGGGCTTCCTGGGCAACAGCTCCGGTCACCCGCGGGTAGACGTAGTCGTTGCCGACGACAACCCATCGGCGGGCGCCGTGGTGCTCCCGCAGCCACCGCGCGGCCGGAAGCAGCTGGTTGACCGGACGTTCGCCGAGCATGAACACACCGGGCGTATCGTCGCCGCCCTCGTGCATTGCGGCGAACGCGTACACGACCCGGCCACCGATCCGTCGCGTCAGCGCCACGCGGACCGCGGAGATGTGCCAGCCGGCCACAGCCTCGACCCGCCCGGAGTCGACCAGGCGCCCGACCTCCTCGGCGACCACCTCGGGCGGACGCCCGGCGTCAACCTGGATCAGCTCGACTCTGCGCCCGGCGATGCCATTGCGGGCGTTCAGCTGCTCGACCGCCAGCTCGCCGCAGGCCAGGCAAGACGGTCCGTACATCCCGGTCGGACCCTGCAGCGGCACCACGAAGGCGATCGGCAGTACGTCGGAACGCCGCACGATCACCTCCTCGTCGCCGTACGGGCGCGCCCTCAGTGTGACCGAATCGGAGGCGGAACTTCGAGCGAACAGCTATATTTCCCAGCACCTGAACCGAGGAGGGGTTGCGAATGGCGTCAAGCCTGCTCCTGGTGCTGAAACGGGTCGAGCGGGAGATCGAGCTCGGTCTGCAGCCGTTGCTCGACGAGTTCGGGCTGACGATCGAGCAGTGGCGGATCATGGCCGCGCTGCACGAGGAGCCCGGTCAGCCGATGTCGCAGTTGGCGGAGTCCGCCGTACTGCCGGCCGCGAGCCTGACCCGGCACGTCGACAAGCTGGTCGAGCGCGGACTGGTGCTGCGGCGAGTCCATCCGGACGACAAACGGCGCATCGTCACCGCCCTCTCCCCCGTCGGCACGACCGTCGCCGACCGTCTGGCCACCGCCCAGCACACCCTCGAGGCCGACCTCCCGAATTACTTCCAGATGGAAATACACGAACGTAGCGGTTCGGCAACACGCAGGTAACACGGCGTTCCTAGGTTCCTTCCATTCGGGTGCATCCCCGCCGGCAGCGTCGCCGGTACGCCGGAGCACCGCTCGCCCGAAGGTGCCGCAGGAGTTCCGCCATGACCGTTGAACCCTCGCTCGATCACCGCAGCCCCGCCCCTCCGAGTCAGAACACCGCGACGCGCGAGACCCTGGAGGACTACACCCTTCGGTTCGCGCCGCGCAGCTACCGCAAGTGGTCGACCGGCGTGGTCGCCGTCTCGGCCCTGGGCGGCATCGCCTATCTCGCCGACTTCGCGATCGGCGCGAACATCGGCATCTCGTACGGCACGACCAACGCCCTGTGGGGTATCGCGATCTTCGCGGTGGTCATTTTCGCGACCGGGCTGCCGCTGGCGTACTACGCCGCGCGGTACAACATCGACCTCGACCTGATCACCCGTGGCAGCGGCTTCGGGTACTACGGCTCGGTCGTGACCAACGTGATCTTCGCGTCGTTCACGTTCATCTTCTTCGCGCTCGAAGGCTCGATCATGGCGCAGGGCCTGCAACCCGGGCTGCACGTGCCGCTCTGGCTCGGGTACGCCGTGTCCACGATGGTGATCTTCCCGCTGGTGATCTACGGGATGAAGGTGCTGTCGACGCTGCAGGTGTGGACGACGCCGCTGTGGCTGATCCTGATGGTGCTGCCGTTCGGCTATTTGGTCGTCTCGCACCCTTCGTCGGTGTCGACGTTCTTCGACTACGGCCCCGACGCCGACTTCGGGTCGATGCTGCTCGCGGCCGGCGTCTGCCTGTCGCTGATCGCGCAGATCGCCGAACAGCTCGACTACCTGCGGTTCATGCCGCCGAAGACGCCGGAGAACTCGCGCAAGTGGTGGACCGCGGTGCTGCTGGCCGGCCCCGGTTGGGTGATCTTCGGCGCACTGAAGCAGGTCATCGGCCTGTTCCTCGCGGTGTACATCATCGCCAACGTCGCCGACTCCTCCGCGATCGCGAACCAGCCGGTGCACCAGTTCCTGGAGATCTACCGCGGCTTCCTGCCCGGCTGGCTGGCGATGACGCTGGCCGTCGTACTCGTCGTCATCAGCCAGGTGAAGATCAACGTGACGAACGCGTACTCCGGCTCGCTCGCCTGGACGAACTCGTACACCCGGCTGACCCGGCACTACCCCGGCCGGCTGGTGTTCCTCGGGTTCAACCTGGTGATCGCGCTGGTGCTGATGGAGGCGAACATGTTCGACTTCCTCAACACCATCCTCGGGTTCTACGCGAACTGCGGCATGGCGTGGATCGTGGTCGTTGCCTCGGACATCGTCTTCAACAAGTACCTGCTGAAGTTGTCGCCGAAGGCGCCGGAGTTCCGCCGCGGCATGCTGTACGCCGTCAACCCGGTCGGCTTCGTCTCGATGGCAGCGGCCGCGGGCGTCTCGATCCTGGTCTTCTTCGGCGGCCTGGGCGACACCATCAAGCCGTACTCACCGCTCGTCGCGATCGGCCTCGCGCTGGTACTGCCGCCCATCCTGGCCGTCATCACCCGCGGCAACTACTACCTCCGCCGCACCGACGACGGCCTCGACCTCCCCATGTACGACGACCACGGCAACCCGTCGGGCGCAGTACTCACCTGCCACGTCTGCCGCCAGGACTACGAACGCCCCGACATGACCGCCTGCGAAACCCACAACGCGGCCGTCTGCTCGCTCTGCCTGAGCACAGACAAGGTGTCCGACCACGTCCTACCGTTGACCTCGTGAACTTCACTCCCGCTGACGTCGAGAAGCTGCTGCTCTCCGTGGCCGGCATGGTCGCCCGCGACCGGCTGGCCCGGGGAGTGCTGCTCAACCATCCGGAGGCAGTGGCGCTGCTGAGCACCTGGGTGATCGAGCAGGCCCGTGAAGGAGCTCGGGTCGCCGACCTGATGGAGAGTGGCCGGACGGTGCTCACCCGCGACCAGGTGATGCCTGGAGTTGCCGAGCTCCTGCACGACGTGCAGGTCGAGGCGACGTTCCCGGACGGACGCAAGCTCGTCACCATCCACAACCCGATCATCTGAGGAGAGGTATGAGCGCTCCAGGTGAGATTCGTGTTCGGCCCGGAACCATCACGTTGAACGGGAATCGTTCAGACGACGAGCGGTTGCGGCTGGTGATCGTGAACACCGGGGACCGGCCGATCCAGATCGGCTCGCATCTGCACTTGCCGGATGCGAACTCGGCACTCGCCTTCGACCGTGAGGCTGCACAGGGGTTCCGGCTCGACATCCCGTCGGGGACCTCGCAGCGCTTCGAGCCCGGAGCATCCCGCGAGGTGAACCTGGTCGCGTTGAGAGGAAATCGGCGGGTCCCCGGGATCCAACTGAAGCCGAGGCCCGCCAGCGGGGTCCGCGAGTCCTCCGAGGTGGATCGTGGTTGAGATTTCGCGGGCGGCTTATGCCGCGCTCTACGGGCCGACCGTCGGGGATCAGGTGCGGCTGGCTGACACCGATCTGTGGGTGGAGGTTGAGCAGGACCTGACCGTCGGCGGTGAGGAGGTCGTGTTCGGGGGTGGGAAGTCGATTCGGGAGTCGATGGCGCAAGGTACAGCGACGCGCGCGGACGGTGCACCGGACACCGTCATCAGCAACGTGCTCGTCGTGGACTGGTGGGGCATCGTCCGTGCCGACGTCGGGATCCGCGACGGCCGGATCGTCGCCCTCGGCCGTGCCGGGAACCCGGACATCGCGGACGGTGTCCACCCGGACCTCCGCATCGGCCCGTCCACCGACGTGATCGCGGGCGAGGGCCGCATCCTGACCGCCGGCGCGATCGACTCGCACGTCCACTTGCTCTCCCCCTCGCAGCTGCACGAGGCACTGGCCACCGGCATCACCACAGTCGTCGGCGGCGGGACCGGGCCGAGTGAGGGCTCGAAGGCGACCACGGTCACGCCGGGCGCGTGGCACCTGGAGCAGATGCACCGCGCGCTCGACGCCGTACCGCTCAACGTGCTGCTGCTCGGCAAGGGGAACACGGTCAGCGCGGAGGCCCTCGCCGAGCAGGCGCTCGCGGGTGCGGCCGGCTACAAGATCCACGAGGACTGGGGTTCGACGCCGGCCGCGATCGACACCGCGCTGCGCGCCGCGGACGAGTGGGGGCTCCAGGTCGCGCTGCACGCGGACAGCCTGAACGAGGCCGGGTACGTCGAGTCGACGCTCGGGGCGATCGCGGGCCGGTCGATCCACGCGTTCCACGTCGAGGGCGCGGGCGGTGGTCACGCGCCGGACATCCTCTCGATCGCGTCGTACCCGCATGTCATTCCCGGGTCGACGAACCCGACCCTGCCGCACACGGTGAACACGGTCGCCGAGCACCTCGACATGCTGATGGTCTGCCACCATCTCAGTCCGGACGTGCCGGAGGATCTCGCGTTCGCAGAGTCGCGGATCCGGGCCACCACGATCGCGGCCGAAGACATCCTGCACGACCTCGGCGCGCTGTCGGTCACCTCGTCCGACGCGCAGGCGATGGGCCGGATCGGCGAGGTGATCACCCGGACCTGGCAGGTCGCGCATGTGATGAAGCATCGGCGCGGTGCGCTGACCGGCGGGCTGCCGGCCGACAACGAGCGGGTACGGCGGTACGTCGCGAAGTACACGATCAACCCGGCGGTTGCCCACGGCATCGATCACGAGGTCGGCTCGGTCGAGGCCGGCAAGCTCGCGGACCTGACGCTCTGGGATCCGCGGTACTTCGGCGTCCGGCCGAGCCTGGTGATCAAGGGCGGCGCGATCGCGTGGGCCGCGCTCGGCGACCCGAACGCGTCGATCCCGACGCCGCAGCCGGTGCTGATGCGGCCGGCGTTCGGCGACGCGATCGGGGCGGATCTGTCGTACACGTTCATGTCGCCCGCGGCGCTGGAGGACGGGCTGGCCGATCGGCTGCAGTTGCGTCGGCGGCTGCTCGGCGTACGGCCGACGCGGGAGATCGGCAAGGCGGACATGAAGAACAACAGTGCGCTGCCGAGCATCGACATCGACCCGGAGACGTTCGCGATCGAGGTCGACGGAGAACTGGTGGAGCCGTCGCCGACCGAGGTGCTTCCGCTGGCCCAGTTGTACGCGATGTTCTGATGGGTACGGCGGAGCTGGTCGCGCTGATGCTCGCCGACGGGCGGGTGCCCACCGGCGGCCACACGCAGTCGGCGGGCCTCGAGCCCGCCGTACGGGCCGGGTTAGGTGCCGACGGCAAGCAGTTGTCCGACGTCGCGGAGTACGCCCGGGACCGGCTCCGCACGGTCACCCGTGTCGAGGCGGCCGTCGCGGTTCTGGCCCGTCATACCGCGATCTCCGCTGACTCCTCGCCGAGTCCTGCGGATTGGTCCGCGCAGGGTTCGCCGAGTCGTGAATCGCGGTCCGAAAACCCGCGCCACCCTTCACGACTCGACGATCAGCCGGTCGGCGCGGGTGGCACGGGTGGTGGGGAGGTGGGGTTGGCGGGGGTTGAGGAGGCTTGGGCTGCTCGGAGCAGTAGTCACGTGTTGCGGGGGGTATCACGTAGGCAGGGTCGGGCGTATTTGCGATTGGCGGGGCGGGTCTGGCCCGAGGTGCTTCGGTATCTGCCTCGCGACGGGGAAGTTCCGCGGCCGATCGTGTTGGGGGTGGTGGCGGCGGTTACCGGGCTGTCGGCGGAGCAGGTCGCGCGGATTGTCGGGTACGACGACGTGCAGACAGTCGTGTCGGCATCGTTGAAGCTGCTGCCGGTGGATCCCGCCGACGCCGCAACCTGGCTCGCGGCCCTCCACGACGACATCGAAGAGATGGTCGCCGACGTCGCGCCGTTGACCGACGTCGAGAAGCTGCCCGCCAACGCCGCACCACTCATCGACGTTCACGCGCAGAATCACGCGACCGAGAGAATGAGGTTGTTCCATGCATGAGACCCGCTCCTTCCGGCTGGGCGTCGCCGGACCGGTCGGCACCGGCAAGAGCTCACTGATCGCGACGATCTGCCGCGAACTCGCCGGCGAGCTCCGCCTGGGCGTGATCACCAACGACATCTACACCGACGAGGACGCCCGCCTGCTGCGCTCCGCCGGCGTACTCGATCCCGACCGCATCCGCGCCGTCGAGACCGGCGCCTGTCCGCACACCGCGATCCGCGACGACGTCACCCCGAACCTGATCGCCGTCGAGGACCTCGAGCGCGACTTCGCCCCGCTGGACGTCGTACTCGTCGAGTCCGGCGGCGACAACCTCACCGCGACCTTCTCCCCCGCCCTCGTCGACGCGCAGATCTTCGTGCTCGACGTCGCCGGCGGTGGTGATGTCGCGCGGAAAGGCGGGCCGGGGATCGCCCGGGCGGACCTGCTCGTCGTCAACAAGACCGACCTGGCGCCGTACGTCGAGGTGGACGTCGACCGGATGGTCCAGGACGCCGAGGCCGCCCGCGACGGGAAACCGGTGCTCGCGCTCTCCCGCAAGGATCCCGCCTCGATCGCCAGGCTCAAGGAATGGGTCCGGAACATGACGGCCCAGGTACACACCGGCGAACACACCCCCGTCGACCCCGGCCCGATGGCACCGCACTCCCACGCCGGAGAGGACGGCACGCTGATCACCCATGTCCACGCGCATTGATGTCACCGCCGACCCGGTCCGCGACCGCTGCCTGCTGACGGCCGGCCACCTCTCACCCCGGCGCCTGCACAGTCCGCCGGGCGTGGTGCGTGTCGCCCTGGTCGCCGCGGGCGCGCTCCTGCTCGCCGGCGACGAGGTACGGATCGAGATCGTCGCCGAAGGTCCCGTGCGGGTCGAGATCGTGGAAACCGCCGGCACCGTCGCGTACGCGATGCGCGGCGGATCCGCCCGCTGGGACGTCGACATCCGCCTGACGGACGGCGCCAGCCTCCACTGGTACGCCGAACCGTTCGTCGTCTCCGCCGGCGCCGACGTCACCCGTACGACGACCGCCCGCCTGGCCGCGGGCTGCACGGCCCGACTGCGTGAGTCACTCGTCCTCGGACGGTACGCCGAGGTCGGCGGCATTCTCCGTACGGCGACCCGTGCGTGGATCGACGACGACCTCCTCCTCGCCGAAGACCTCGATCTCTCCCCCGAGAGTCGCACCGGCTGGGCGATCCTCGGATCGGCTCGCTGCCTCGACACGGTCACCACCCTCGGCTTCCGTCTCCCGGACACGCCGCAGACGCTCCAGCTCGAAGGCCCCGGGTCCATCGCCCGTCAACTGATCCACGAGCAGCACGAGAGCAACCTGAACCAAGCCCCGGTGTGATAGTCAACCGGGCTGGCCGGACTTAGTCTGGATCGGGTTCGGCAACTGCGGCGTACCGGTGATGCGGCGCGGGTCTCACCGCTGGGAGGGCGGGCGGACGGTGGAGCGTGGAGGCGGCAGCCTGGAGGCGGGGCGAACACGGGCGACGGATCTGCTCGGCCGCCGGCCGGAACGCGCCGTTCTCGACCGTTTACTCGCTGATGTCCGCGGCGGAGGCAGTCGGGTGCTCGTCGTACGCGGAGAGGCCGGAGTCGGGAAGAGCGCGCTGCTCAACTACGCCACCGAGGCCGCGCCGGATCTGCGCCTGCTGCGCGCGGTCGGCGTCCAGTCCGAGATGGAATTGGTGTTCGCCGCTCTGCATCAGCTCTGTGTGCCGCTGCTGGATCGGATGAAGCGGATTCCGGACCCGCAGCGCCGGGCGCTCGCGACGGTGTTCGGGCTCGCTCCCGGCCCGGCCCCGGACCGGTTCATGGTCGGGCTCGCGGTGCTCAGCCTGATCTCGGACCTGGCGGACGAGCAGCCGGTGCTGGTCGTCGTCGACGATGCCCAGTGGCTCGACACCGCGACCGCACAGACGCTCGGATTCGTCGCCCGCAGGATCGGGAACGAGGCGGTCGGTCTCCTCTTCGGCGCACGCGAGGTCGGCGTCGACCTCAACGGTCTCGCCGAGCTGGAAGTCGAGGGTCTGCCGGAGGACGACGCTCGGGCGTTGCTGGGGTCGGCGGTGGAGTTCCTGCTGGATGCTCCGATCCGGGACCGCATTGTGGCCGAGACCGGTGGCAATCCGCTGGCGTTGCTGCAGCTGCCGCGGGGTCTGACGGCGACCCAGCTGGCGGCCGGGTTCGGGCTGCTCGGCGGGCAAGGGTTGCCCGGGCGGATCGAGCAGAGCTTCCTGCGGGAGGCAGATGCCCTGCCGGCCCCGACGCGGCAGCTCCTGCTAGTTGCAGCGGCCGAGCCGGTCGGCGATCCGGTCCTGGTACGGCGGGCCGCGGATCAGCTGGGGATCGATGCCGCATTCGCCGAGATCGACGGTCTGCTGAGCTTGGGTGAGCGGGTGACGTTCCGCCATCCGTTGGTGCGATCGGCGCTGTACGGGTCGGCGTCCGCGACAGAGCGCCGCGCAGTACACCTGGCTCTGGCAGGGGCGACGGACTCGGCCGCCGACCCTGATCGTCGCGCCTGGCACCTCGCGGCGGCCGCGTCGGGACCGGACGAGGCAGTTGCTGTCGAGCTGGAGCAGTCTGCGGATCGCGCTCAGGCTCGAGGCGGATTCGCGGCGGCCGCGGCGTGCTTGCAGCGGGCGGTCGCGCTCACCCGTGATCCGGTACGCCGTACCGAGCGCGCACTGGCCGGAGCGCAGGCGAGCGTTCAGGCCGGCGCATTCCGGACCGCGTGGGAGCTGCTGGCGACCGCGGAGGCGGGGCAGCTGGACGACCTTGGGCGGGCGCGGATCGACCTGCTGCGCGCGGAGGCGGCGTTCGCACAACAACGCGGCCGTGATGCACCGGGACTGCTGCTGAGAGCCGCCCGGACCCTCGAGCCCTTCGACATCCGCCTCGCGCGAGACACCTACCTGGACGCGTGGAGCGCCGCGCTGTTCGCCGGCCAGTTGGCGGCAGGCACCGGCCTCCGCGAGGTCTCGCAGGCCGCAATGGCAGCCCCTCGCCCCGCTCCCTCACCCCGCTCCGCCGCATCGGGCCAGTCGGGCGTCGCGGTGCGGAATTCCGACGTACTCCTGGATGGGTTTGCGTTGCTGTTCGCGGAGGGGCGCGAGCGGAGCGTGCCGTTGCTCAAGAAGGCTGCTGTTGCGTTCGGCGACGGCGAGGTCTCGCCGGAAGAGATCCTTCGCTGGGGATGGCTGGCGACAGCGGCGGCCGCGACTGCGTGGGACTTCGAGGCCTGTCTGGCCGCCTCGATCCGGCAGGTCGACACCGCGCGAGGCGCCGGTGCGCTCGCCGTACTCGCGGTCGGCGTCAACGTACTCGGTCAGGTGTACGCGATGGCGGGCGACTTCGCCGAAGCGACGTCCCTCCGGGCCGAGGCCGACGCGGTCCGCGAGGCCACCGGCACCCACATCGGCCCGTACGGCGCACTCGTGCTGGCCGCGCTCCAAGGGCGCCCCGACGACGCGTTCCCACTGATCGACGACACCATCGTGCGGATGACGGCCGAAGGGCAGGGTACGGCGGCGCAGTACGCGCGCTGGGCCAAGTCCGTCGTACTGAACGGACTCGGCCACCACGACGAAGCGTTGCCCTGGGCAACTCTCGCCGCCGAGGACACACCGGAACTGTTCGTCTCCTCCTGGGCCCTGAGCGAACAGATCGAAGCCGCCGCCCGCAGCGGACATCCCCGTGAGGCCGCGGCCGCACTCGCCCGCCTCCGGGAGAAGACCCGCGGCACCGACGAGACGTGGGGACTAGGGATCGAGGCACGCGCCCGCGGGCTCGTGCACAAGGGCGCCGCCGCCGAGAAGGCGTACCTCGAAGCGATCGAGCACCTGGACGGCACCAGACTGCGCCCCGACCTGGCTCGTGCACACCTCCTGTACGGCGAATGGCTGCGTCGGCACACGCGCCGAGGCGACGCCCGGTCCGAGCTCCGCACTGCCTATGAGATGTTCTCCGAGATCGGCATGGTCGCGTTCGCCGAGCGAGCACGCCGGGAGTTGCAGGCGACCGGCGAGACCGTACGCCGACGCGCCTCCGCCTCGACCGCCGGCGATGAGCTCACCCCGCAGGAACGTCAGATCGCCCTCCTCGTCCGCGACGGCCTGTCGAATCCCGAAGTCGGCACCCGGCTGTTCCTCAGCCCGCGGACGGTGGAATGGCACCTGCGCAAGATCTTCGACAAGCTCTCGATCAGCTCGCGCCGGCAGCTACGGGAGGCCCTGCCCGAGGCCGACTCAGGACACTAGCGCGACAGCAGCTGCTGACCACCGTCGACGTCGTACGTCGCGCCGGTCAGCGCACCGTTCGTCATCAGGTGAACGACGAGCGCAGCCACGTCCTCGGGGCCGACGACCCGCCCGATCGGCAGTGTCGCCCGCAACTCCGCGCGGCGATCCTCGAGCTGGTCCCCGAGCAACCGCGCCGACAACGGCGTGTCGACGAAGCCGGCGGCGACCGTGTTCACCCGGATCGGGGCGAGTTCGACGGCCGCGTTCGCGACGATCGCGGACAGCGAGGCCGTCCCGATAGCGGCCATCATCAGTCCGATCCCGGGCCGCCGGGCACCCGTACCGCTGATGAACGTCAACGAACCGCCCGCACGGACTCTCCCGATGCAGAGCCGGGCGATGCGCAGCGAGCCGACCAGATGCTGGTTCATGAAGCGCTCTGCCTCGTCGAAGTCGAGCTCCGGGAGCGGCGCGTAGAACGGACCGCTACCGCCCACGAGGATGTGGTCGAGCTGCTCCGGCAGGTCGGCGAAGACTTGCCCGAGCTGGCCCGCATCATTCAGATCCAGCGTCATCGCGCGCTCCGCGCCGACCTCGACGGCGGCCTTCTCGAGCCGCTCGCGATCGCGCCCGGTGATGACGACCCGCGCACCCGCCGCACCGGCCTGCCGGGCCGTCTCCAACCCGATGCCCGCGCTGCCGCCCATCACCACAACGACCTGTCCGGTGAGACTCGTCATTGACTCAGCCATCTGCTCTCCTCATTCAGCTGGAAGCGCGACCTGGTTGCGCCCGGGATCGCTCGGATGCGGGGACAGCGGCGTGACCTCGTCGGTCCGCCAGATCCGCAGCGGCATCGCGGCCAGTACCGTCTCCAGGTCTGCCGCGTCGTCGGCCACGAAGAGACCCAGCGTGCGCCATTCGCCCGGCGCCAACGGCGGCCGCCACAAGCGCAGTACCCGTCCTTGCTCGGCCAGTACTGCGGTGTTGGCGGCTTCCCGCGCTCGTACGTCGGCCACCTCGGCGTCGGTCACTCCGTCCGGCACCTGGGTGGTCATCGTGACGAGGAATTCCATCTGTGTCCTCCGGGCTCGGTGGGTGGTGCCGGATCTACGATCCGGCCGGCGGACGGGGTTCCGCCACCGTGACGGTCCCTGGTCGCGTGAAACCAGGGTGACTCACTGGCCCGCCACGGACGTGGTCGGGGCGAGGCTGGGGCTGCCGGTTCGACCAGGGCGCGAGAAATGGACCTCCGTGATGAGTCAGTACGACGTGATCGTCCTCGGAGCCGGTGCTCCGGGTGAACACTGTGCGGCGACGTTGACCAAAGGTGGCGCGAACGTTGCCATCGTCGAGCGCGAACTGCTCGGCGGCGAGTGCTCGTACTGGGCCTGCATCCCTTCGAAGACCCTCCTACGACCCGGCGAGGCACTGGCCGCAGCGCTCGACGCGCCCGGCGCGCGGGAGGCCGTGACCGGTCCAGTCGACACGCACGCGGCCTTGGGTTGGCGCGACTTCATGGTGTCGAACTACGACGACGCCGGCGCGGTGTCGTGGGCCAAGAGCGTCGGCCTCGAGGTACTGCGCGGCCACGGCCGCCTCGCGGGCCCGAACACCGTGGCGGTCGACGACCGGACCCACACGGCTGACCACATCGTGATCGCGTGCGGCGCGGATCCGGTCATTCCGCCCGTACCGGGGCTGCGGGAGGTGCCTGGTGTGTGGACGAACCGGGACGTCACCGGACTGGTCGAAGTACCGGACCGCCTGCTGGTGCTCGGCGGTGGGGCGACCGGAGTCGAGATGAGTCAGGCACTGGCACGGATGGGCTCGTCCGTGACGCTGATCGAGCGCGACGACCACCTGATGCCTCGTGAACCGCGGGCGGTCGGCGAGGCGATCGCGGTCGCGCTGACGGCCGACAAAGTCGACGTACGCACCGGCACCGGCGCGGAGCGTGTTCGCCTCGACGGGTCGACGTACGTCATCGAGCTGAGCGACGGGAGCCAGGTCGAGGGCGACCGCATCCTGGTCGCGACCGGTCGCCGGCCGCGCGTCGACAACATCGGGCTTGAGACCGTGGGCATCGTCGCGAATCCGCGCGGCATCGCGGTCGACGACAAACTGTCGGCCGGCCCTGGGCTGTGGGCGATCGGGGATGTCACCGGGATCTGGCAACTGACCCACGTCGGCGAGTACCAGGGCCGAGTCGCCGCGAGCAACATCCTCGGCAAGCCGCGTACTGCGGACTACCGGGCCGTGCCCCGCGTCGTCTACAGCTACCCCCAGGCTGCCTCGGTCGGTGACGCGGACGGTCCGTACGTGAGCACCGTCCAGCTGTCCGGCGTACCGCGGACGTCGACGTACATGCGCTCGTACGACACTCAGCCCGGGTTCCTCACCCTCGTCTCCGACGGCATGGTGATCACCGGCGCCTACGCGGTCGGCCCCGAGGCCGGCGAGTGGCTCCAGCAAGCAACGCTCGCGATCCGGGCCCGCGTCCCGCTCGAGGTCCTCCTGGACGTCATCCAGCCCTTCCCCACCTTCTCCGAGTCGTTCCTCCAAGCCCTCCGCGACCTCGAGACCCAGTTGCCGAAGCAATAACGCGTGCTCAGGTGTGCCTCGAAGCGGTGAGGAGCGCGGCGGTCCTCTTGAGGCGTTCGGCGACCTTCCAGTAGTAGACCCAGGTCCCGCGGCGCTCGCAGTCGACCACGGCCGCGCTCCCACCTTCCTCCTGGCCACCGGCTACGAACAGGCTCGCTCGGTCGTCGCCGCGATCGCCGGTGACTGGCAAGCAGCCCGCAACGTCCAGCTGAATCTCCCCCAGACCGGAGTCTGCTCGTCCAACCTCGCCTACAGCGAACCGAGCGGTCTGCTGACCATCATCGACGACGGTCAGACCCAGTCGGGGTGCTGCAACTGAGCTCAGAGGGCGGGGGTCATCAAGGCGAGCATGGTGGCCATGCCGGCGCAGGAGAGGCCGTGGCAGCCGCAGAGGGTCCGGTGGCCGGGGGTGCGGGCCGCATGGACCAGCCACCAGCCGGCGGTGAGGACGAGGAGTCCGACGGCGGACCAGCTGAGCATCGTTGCCCAGGCGTCGCCGGACATCAGCCGCGGCATCGCGGCCAGCATCCAGACCATGCCGAGGTTCATCCAGGCATGCGCCATGGCCCCCGCCCGCTCGGGCACCGTCTCGGATCCGGACAGGTGGTAGAAGAAGACGACCGCCAGCCCTGCGAACACCGCGATCTGCGCCCACTGCCAGGTCGCCGCCATCGGCCACCACAGCATGACGAGCATCGCCGGGCTCATCAGCACATGACTGAGATCGACGACGGTCTCGATCCCCTGCCAGCGTCGCGTGCTCAACCGCCATACGCCGTACAGGCCCGTCGCAGCGAAGACCACGGTCAGGACAGTCGTCCAGGCTCCAGTCACCACGCCCCTCTAACTTCGGTCGCCGCAAAGAAGTTCCACTCCTGGGAACTGTTCCCACAACTGCTTCGTATTCATCAGTTGGGGGTTGTGGCAACCAATCGATCAGGAGTGACGTGGGTACGACGCGCCACCGGCGGTGGCTGATTGGGTACGTCGTCCTGCTCGGCGTACTCGTGATCGCCGTACCGCTGGTCACCACCGCACAGATGGGCTCGGCCAGCTACCTGCCGATCGCCCGCGACTACCCGGGCCGCGTGACCGGGCTCCTCGCCACCTTCGTCCGCGCGGTGGCGGAGCTCGCGTCGCTGGTCACCGTTGGCGGACTGGCGTCGGCGCTCGTCGCAGGCAAGGCGCGACCGGTCCGCGAGTCGGGTTCGCGGCGGCAGCTGGAGATCGCCGAATGGTTCGAGCCGATCGTCGTACGCCGGGCTGCCGCAGTCTGGGTGGTCAGCTCCGGTCTCCTGATCGCACTCGACTCGGCCGACTCGAACGGGCTGTCCCTCAGCCGGTTCGCCGATCCGGGCGCGCTGTGGTTCGCGATGTTCTCCGGCGACTTCGGCCGGGCCTGGATGATCACCTGTCTGGGCGCGATCGTGGTCCTCGTCACCAGCGTGATCACCGTGCGGTGGGTCGCCTACCTGATCGCGCTCGGGGCGGCCCTGGCCGCATCGCTCGCCCCGGTCGTCGTCGGCCAGGTCCTGGTCGGTCCGCGGCACGACTTCGCCGGCGACTCCGCCGTCCTCCAGACGGTCGCGGGGCAGCTCCTGCTCGGCCTGGCCGTTGTCCAGACCCTCAGGCTCGCCACCGGCCGCCGCAACCGAGCCCTCGATCGCATCCACTGGCGCGGCGTCGCGGTCGCCGCAGTAACGCTGCTGGTGGCCACCGAAGCCGTCTTGCTCTGGTTCAAGATGGCCGGCTCATCACCCTTCGACTCATCAACCGGCTGGTTCACCCTCGCCCGACTGGCTGCACTGGGGCTAGTTGCTGCCGGCCTCTACTCCGTTGCCCGCAGCAAGCTCGCCGTCGGCGCGGTCCTCCTCACCACCGGTACGGCGGCCTTCGTTGCCTGCGGCATCGCGATGACCCGGATTCCACCGCCGCAGTTCTTCGTGCCGACCTCGATCAGCCAGATCTTCTTCGGCTTCGACCTCACCAAGCCGCCGGCGTTCGCGACCTTGGTGAGCCAATGGCGTCCCAACCTCCTGTTCGTGACCGCCGCGGTCGCCGCCATCACCGCCTATCTCGCCGGCGCCATCAGACTCCGCCGCCGCGGCGAACCCTGGCCCCTCGGCCGAACCATCGCCTGGCCCCTCGGCTGGGTGCTGATCGTCGTCGTGACCAGCTCCGGCCTCGGGAAGTACTCCGGCGCAAGCTTCGCCGTCCACATGGCCATGCACATGGCGTTGAGCATGCTGATCCCGATCCCGCTCGTACTCGGCGGACCGCTCACCCTCGCGCTCAAAGCTCTGCCGGCCGCGGCGAAGGACGCCCAGCCCGGCCCGCACGAGTGGATCGTCGCAGTCCTCCACTCCCGCGCGCTCAAGGCGCTCTACCACCCGTTGCTTGTCTTCGGCGTCTACATCGGCTCGTACTACGGCCTGTACTTCACCAACGCCTTCGGCACCCTGATGAAGTTCCATTGGGCGCACCAATTGATGAACGCCCATTTCCTGCTGGTCGGCTGCCTGTACTTCGGACTCGTCATCGGCGTCGATCAGACCCCGCGGAAGCTGCCGTCGCTGGCGAAGCTCGGCTTCCTGTTCGCGGCGATGCCGTTCCACGCGTTCTTCGGGGTCATCCTGATGTCCGACGGCGCGATCATCGGCGACTCGTTCTACCAGCACCTCGAGCTGCCCTGGAAGACGGACCTGGCCGCCACCCAGCACACCGGCGGCGGCATCGCCTGGGCCGGCGGCGAGATCCCGCTACTGATCGTTGTCGTCGTACTGGCGCTGCAGTGGGCGGTCCAGGACGGAAAGCTTGCCAAGCGCATCGATCGCCACCTCGACAGCGGCCTCGACGACTCGTACGACGCCTACAACGCGATGCTCGAACGCCTTGCCGAACGAACCGCCGAACGAACCGCCGACCGGACCAAGGAACCGCGGTGACGCTGACCCGGCCCGAGACGAGCTCCGTCGAACTGCTGGTCGGCGGGATGACGTGCGCGGCCTGTGCCAACCGCGTCGAGCGGGCCTTGAACAAGCTCGACGGCGTCACGGCCAGCGTCAACTACGCCACCGAACGCGCGATCGTCACCGGCATCGGACCGGATCTCGCCGTCCGCGCCACCACTGCGGTCGATCGAGCCGGGTACGACGCAACGGTTCGTGATCCCGAGTCCACGGACGAGCTGGCCGAGCAGCTGACCATCAAGCGTGTCACGGCACTGCGTCGTCGCCTGGTCGTCGCGGTCCTGCTCGCGATTCCGCTCATGGACGCCACCATCGTGCTGGCCGCCGTACCGTCGCTCCGGTTCCCGGGTTGGGAAGTCCTCTCGCTGCTGGTCGCGTTGCCGGTGGTCACGTGGGCGGCGTACCCGTTCCATCGCGCGACGATCCGCAACCTGCGTCACCGTGCCGTCAGCATGGACACGCTGGTCTCCCTCGGCATCGCCGTCTCCTTCGGCTGGGCCGCCGTCTCGGTTCTGTTGCCTGGGGCATCGACCTCCAGCGGCAGCCATTGGCCCGGACTGTCCTCGATCCCCCTCGACACCGGCGCGTTGTACCTCGACGTCGCCGCCGGGATGACCGTCTTCCAGCTCGCCGGCCGGTACTTCGAGACGCGGTCACGCCGGCGCGCTGCGGACGTGTTCGGCGCACTCAGCCGGTTGGCGACGCCAACAGCGCGAGTACTGCGGGACGGCGCAGAGGTCGACGTACCGACGGGAGAGGTCGTCAAGGGCGAGGTCGTCATCGTCAAGGCCGGCGAGATCGTTCCGGTGGACGGCACGGTTCTGGAGGGGTCGGCGGCGGTCGACACCAGCGTCGTGACGGGTGAGCCGTTGCCGCGTAGCGTGCAATCCGGCGACTCGGTCATCGGCGGGACGATCAGCACGGACGGCCGGCTGGTGCTGACCGCGACCGCCGTCGGCGCCCATACGCAGCTTGCCCAGATGGCCGCGGTCGCCGAGCAGGCACAAGAGCGCAAGGCTCGCATTCAGCACACCGTCGACCGGGTCATCGTGTGGTTCGTTCCCGCGGTCATCGCGCTGGCGGTCGCTGTCACCCTCGGCTGGGTCCTGTCCGGCGCTGCGGTCCAGCAGGCTGTCGGTACGGGTATCGCGGTGCTCGTCATCGCCTGCCCGTGCGCGCTCGGGCTGGCGACGCCGACCGCGCTGATGGTCGGCATCGGGCGCGGCGCCACGCTCGGCATCCTGATCAAGGGCCAGGACGCACTCGAGGCGAGCGGGATCATCGACACGATCGTCCTCGACAAGACCGGAACACTCACCACCGGCGAACTCGTGGTGGACGACATCGAGCCCGACCTGCTGCAGTACGTCGTGTCGATCGAACACAACTCCGAACATCCCATAGCCCGCGCCATCGAACGCCGAGCCGAAGCCGACGGAGTCGAACCCCTACCGGTCACAAACTTCGAGGTCCACCCCGGCCTGGGCGCCACCGGCACAGTCGACGGCCACCGCGTAGTCGTAGGAAACGCCGCCCTCCTCGAATCCGAAGGCATCACGCAGCGGCGGGCGGGAGGCGATGCGGGCACCACGGAAGACGGTGCGGCAGGCGCCGCGGCGACCGAGGGCGGCGGTGTGGTCGATCGATCCAGCGCCGCTTCGGTCGTCTATGTCGCGGTTGATGGCCGGCCGGCCGGAACGTTCACGCTCGCCGACAGGTTGCGGCCGACTGCGGCCGTCGCGATAGAGACGCTGCAGGGTCAGAAGCTGCGGACGATCCTGCTGACCGGCGACAGCGAACCTGTCGCTCGCTCCGTGGCCGCCTCGCCCGGGATCGATGACGTTCGGGCCGGTGTCCTGCCCGCCGACAAGGCCGCCGTGATCGAGCGGCTGCGCGCCGACGGGCACCGCGTCGCGATGGTCGGCGACGGGATCAACGACGCCGCCGCGCTCGCAACCGCCGATCTCGGTCTGGCGGTCGTCACCGGCACCGACATCGCGCTCAAGTCCGCCGACATCATCCTGGTCCGCGAGGACCTCCGCGTGATCCCGGACGCGATCGCCCTGGCCCGGCGTACCCGCCAGACCATCCACCGCAACTTGATCTGGGCGTTCGGCTACAACCTCGCCGCCGTCCCGATCGCCGCCGCCGGCCTGCTCAACCCACTCATCGCGGCCGCCGCAATGTCGCTGTCGTCCCTCTTCGTCACCTACAACAGCCTCCGCCTCCGCGACTTCGGCACCGACCCCGACGCCGACTAGCGCCACCCCCGCCGGCCGGTTCGGTCAGCAGGCGCGATCTGGTGCCTGCTTCGTGACGGCCCGGGTTCATCAGCAGCTCGACAGCCAGCCCCGATTCCCGAACACCTCCTGCCGAGCTGCCGTCCCGCCACCAGACCTGCCACCAGACCTGTGCGGCGGCCGGGGTGCTTCACCGACACTGCGTGGGTTCCCGCCTGCCGTGGTGGGTTCCCGCCTGCCGTGGTGGGTTCCCGCCTGCCGTGGTGGGTTCCCCGCTGGCACACCGGCGGGGAACCCACCACGGCACAGGTTGACCCATCGGATGCCGGGCCCGCGGATGCCGGGCCCGCGGGAGCAGCCGGCGGGAGCGGCCGGCGGGGCGGGGCGGGGGATGGTGCCGGGCGGGGGATGGTGCCGAGCGGTGCTCGGAGGGGGCTGGTCAGCGGGGTACGACGGTGTAGCCGCGGCCGCGGATTGCCTCGAAGCTCTGTGCGCGGACCTCGTCGGAGGGGAAGGCCGCGACGACCTCCTTCGTGTCCAGGTCGATCCCCGCGACCCGGACCCCGAGCGCCTCCAGCACCCCGGTGATCGTGTTCGTGCAGTGCGAGCACGTCATGTCCGGTACTTCGAAAACCTCGTCCGCAGTGTGCACGCTAGTCTCCTCAATCTCCGCCGACTGGAGCTCCACCAACCCGAGCAACTGAACAAACGTCTCTACAAACGTGTCCACCACGCCCGGCAGCAACTTGACGCCGTCCACGGACATGTTGGCCAGGCACCGCGGCTGCTCCCCCGCCGGCAGCAGTGCGTACTG